>JAENWG010000069.1 GCA_016650175.1 Peptostreptococcaceae bacterium
AAGAAAAGAGGTCTAGTATTTCTACTAGACCACTATCAGATGGTTCGTATTTAGTATGAAATTGAACCGCCGTGTACGGAACCGTACGCACGGTGGTGTGAGAGGTCGGGGAAATTAATTAATTTCTCCTCCTACTCGATTTTACTTGACTTTTATTTAGAATTGAATACAATAGTTAGATAGCTAACTGTTAGCAAACTAACGAATGGAGGAAAGCATGGAAAACAATGTAATTGGAGAAATAATTAAAATAACTCACCTTTTAAGAAGGCAAGTTGGATGTGGTGATGCTGACTTTCATGAAAGAATAGGTATGACCGGGATTAGAATGGTTAGATATCTAATGGACAATCGTGAAAAGGATACTTTTCAAAAGGATCTAGAGGTGGAATTTTCACTAAGAGCATCTTCGGTTTCTGTGACACTAAAAAAGTTGGAAAATAAGGGTTTCATAACAAGAGAAGCAGTGGAACATGATGCTAGATTAAAGAGAATCGTCTTAACCGACAAGTTAAGTGAAATGCATGATGAAAAGTCTAAGCAGTATGATGAGATTGAGAAAAAGATAAACGATAATATGACCGAACAAGAGATAAAACAGTTAGATGCTTTATTGCTTAAATTATCAGAAATATTAGAATAAGGGGAAAAGAAGTGAAAATTTTTAGATTTTTAGAAAAAAAAGAAAAAACATTTGTATTAATGTCAATTGTATTTGTAGTACTTCAGGTATGGCTTGATCTTAAGCTACCTAGTTATATGTCTGAAATTACTACGTCAATTCAGACACCAGGAAGTACGGTGAATGATGTTTTAGTGCCAGGAGCATATATGCTTTTATGTGCGCTAGGAAGTCTCGTATCAGCACTTATAGTTGGATATTTTGCGGCTGTAGTAGCGGCAGGATTTTCCAAGACCTTGCGTAGCAAGCTGTTTGACAGAGTTAACGATTTTAGTGAAGAAGAGATTAATAATTTCTCTACAGCGAGTTTAATAACTCGTACTACTAATGATATTACACAGATACAGGTTTTAATAGCTTTCGGATTACAATTAGCTGTTAAAGCGCCTATACTTGCTGTTTGGGCGATGCTTAAAATCGCAGGTAAGAGTTGGCAGTGGACAACTGCTACTGGTATAGCCGTAGTGTTTATGATGCTTTTAATAGCACTAATAATGATATTAGTAGTACCAAGATTCAAACGTATTCAAAAGTACACTGATGATGTAAACAGAGTTATGAGAGAAAACTTAACAGGTCTTAGAGTAGTAAGAGCTTTTAATGCAGAAGAGTACCAGGAATCTAAGTTTGAAAAAGTAAATCAGATGTTAACAGGAACACAACTTTTTGCACAAAGAACTATGGGTATAATCTTTCCTTCAATGGGAATGGTGTTAAACTTACTTACATTATCAATATACTGGATAGGCGCATATATAATCAATGATGTAGGGCCAATGGATAGAATAGGACTTTTCAGCGATATGATAGTATTTACGTCTTATGCTATGCAGGTAGTAATGGCTTTCATGATGCTTGGAATGATATTCATACAGGTACCAAGAACGTTTGTAAGTGTTAACAGAATCAATGAAGTTTTAAACACAGAACCTAAAATATTAGATGGTGATTTGGACCCTGAGCTTACGAAAGTTGATGCTAGTATAGAGTTCGATAACGTATCATTTGGGTATCCAGGAGCTGAAGAGTATATATTGGAAAACATCAGTTTTAAAGCAAAAAAAGGTGAAACTATAGCATTTATTGGATCAACTGGCAGCGGTAAAACAACGCTTGTAAATCTAGTACCTAGATTTTATGATGTAACTAAAGGTGAAATACTTATTAATGGTTTTAACATTAAAGAATATAAGTTAACTGATTTATATAAGAAAATAGGTTATGTTTCTCAAAATGCTGTGATATTTACAGGAAATATATTTAAAAATGTGGCTTATGGAGATAACATAGAAAATATGAATGAGGAAGAAGTTAAAGCCTCAGTTAATAAAGCGCTAGAAATAGCTATAGCTACGGAATTTGTAGATAGTGAAGAAGCTGGCTATAATGCACCAGTATCTCAGGCAGGTGCAAATTTCTCGGGCGGACAGAAACAGAGAATATCAATAGCTAGAGCAATAAATAGAAAGCCTGAAATATTAATATTTGATGATTCGTTCTCGGCTCTTGACTATAAGACGGATAGAGAGCTTAGAAGAGAATTAAAGGAAAAGATTAGCGATACTATTCTTCTAATTGTTGGTCAAAGAATAGGTACTATCAAAGACGCTGATAAGATTATAGTGCTTGATAAGGGTAAAATAGTAGGAATGGGAAAACACCAAGAATTACTTGATGGATGTGAAATATATAAAGAGATTGCCAAATCACAGCTTTCAAATAAGGAATTGGAGGGTAAATAAATGAGTGAAAATAAAAAAAGACAAGATCCAAGACCGATGTCGAAAGAGACACATAAAGCGCGTGGACATGGACCTATGGGTGGTATGAGAAGCGAAGAAAAAGCCAAGGATTTTAAAGGTACTTGGATTAAATTGATCGAATACTCAAAGAAATATAGACCGCTGTTACTTATGGGATTAATCTTTGCTTCTGGAGGCGCCATACTGAGTTTAGCAGGCCCTAGCATGTTGTCTAATATTACTGATAAAATAATAGAAGGAATGATGGGCGAAATTGATTTGGCGGCTATTACTACTATAGGAATCACTTTATCAATAATATATGGTATAAGCTTACTTCTAAACTACAGCCAAAGATTTATATTTGCTACTGCAGCGCAGCGTATATCAAAACAAATGAGGAAGGATCTTTCTAAAAAGATAAATAGATTACCTCTTAATTACTTTGATAGAAATAGTTTTGGAGATGTACTAAGCCGTGCTACTAATGATGTAGACAGGATAGGACAAACTTTAAATCAGAGTTTAAGTACTTTAGCTAATTCGATAACACTTCTAGTAGGTGCTGTAATCATGATGCTAATAACTAATCTAGTAATGACTGTAGCAGCGATTGTTTCAGCGATAATGGGCTTTATATTAATGATGGTAATCATTAAGAAGACTCAAAAATATTTCAAAGTACAGCAAAAATCATTAGGTGAAATCAATGGATTAGTTGAAGAATCATATAGCGGACATAATATAGTTAAAGCATATAATGCGGGATATGGCCTAAAGAAAGAATTTAATGAGATCAATGAAGAACTTTTCAAAAGCGCTTGGAAATCACAGTTTTTTTCGGGTATAATGATGCCACTAATGACTTTTATCGGTAACCTAGGATATGTAGCAGTTTGTGTTACAGGAGCGGTATTAGTAATAAACGGAGATATAACAATCGGAGTTATAGTAGCGTTTATGGTATATGTAAGATTGTTTACTCAGCCACTGGCTCAGATAGCTCAGGCGGCTACTAGCTTACAGTCAACTGCAGCAGCAGGAGAAAGAGTGTTTGAATTCTTAAACGAGGAAGAACTCCCTGAAGAAATAGAAAACACTAAAGAAATTAAAAAAGCAACTGGTAAAGTTGAGTTTGAGGATGTTAAATTCGGTTACGTAGAAGGACAGGCAGTTATTAAGGATTTCAGCGTAAAAGTGAATTCTGGCGATAAAATAGCTATAGTAGGTCCTACTGGTGCTGGCAAAACAACATTAGTAAACTTGATTATGAGATTCTATGAAATCGACGGTGGTGTTATTAAAATAGATGATACACCTATTCATGATATTAAGAGAGAAAATCTGCATGACCAATTTTCTATGGTTCTTCAAGATTCGTGGTTATTCGAAGGTACGGTTAGAGAAAACATCAGATTTAATAATGATAAGATAACAGATGAAGAAATGGTTAATGCGTGCAAAACCTTGGGTATACATCACTTTATTATGACGCTTTCAAAGGGCTATGATACAGTACTTGACGGACATGCTAATATATCACAGGGACAAAGACAGCTAATTACTATAGCTAGAGCAATGGTTGAAAATGCACCTATATTAATCCTAGATGAAGCTACAAGTTCAGTAGATACTAGAACTGAGGAACTTATTCAAATAGCTATGGATAAATTGAGCGAAGGAAGAACGGCATTCATAATTGCCCACAGATTATCTACTATAAGAAATGCAGATATGATTTTAGTTATTAATGAAGGTGATATTATTGAAAAAGGTAGTCATGATGAATTAATGGAACAAGATGGATTCTATGCTGATTTATATAATAGTCAGTTTGAAGAAGTTTAAAGACAATTTTAAAAGCTCATCCCATGGGATGAGCTCAGACTGAAGACAAACCCCTAAAGACGAAATTCATTTTTAGGGGTTTTACTGTATCAAAAACAAAAATGAAGAATGTGTGAAAACGTTGATATATCAATGCTTTGATAGGTGTTTTATGGTATAATATTAATATACTT
>JAENWG010000068.1 GCA_016650175.1 Peptostreptococcaceae bacterium
AAATGAATGAAGTAATTGATGTTGAATGTAACGTAGTTAAAAGCCTACCAGTAATGGTAGCGGAAATAAAGGCTATTGAAGAAACGGTATTTAGAGTAACACTAGAAGGTGTTGTAAGAATCGGAGAAAAACTAAAGGTATGTAAAGAAGAGGTACCTCATGGTGAATGGAGTACCTGGTGTGAAGAAAATCTAGGCTACTCACAAAGACAAGCACAAAAGTATATGGAATTATCTGAAAGATATTCTGACGAAACAGGGCTAAATCTAAAAACGAAAACGTATTCGTTTTTGAGCATTTCCAAGGCATATAGCCTATTATCACTACCGGAAGAAGAGGCTGAAACGTTTGTTAAAGAAAATGATGTAACTGATATGACAGTAAAGAATCTGCAAGAAGAAATTAAAAGAAAAAATGATGAACTGTTAAATTCAGAGATGGAGATAAGAGCATCCAAAGCACTAGCGACTACCTTTGATAAGGAAATAGAAGAAAAAGATAATACTATAAGAGACCTAGAAGCCAAGCTTCAAGAGGTGGGAAACATAAGCATATCTCCTGAAGAGGCAAAGTATAACGAAAAAACAATATCGGACCTTAATATAAAACTAGATAAAGCTAAACAAGAAAAGGCAAAAGCTATAGAAGATAAAGAAGATGCAGTCAATAAGGCAATAAGTGAAGTTGAAGCTAAAACTAAATACCTAACAGAAGAGGCAAATAAGAGAATATCAGAGGCCAAAGCAGAAACAGAAAAGAAGGTAGAAGAGGCAATAAGAAAAGCTAATGCTACTAGTGATCCTACGATAGCAGAATTCAAACTTAGAGTAGATATCATGCAGAATGATTTTAGCAGTTGCTTAGCAGCTGTTAACAAAGTTGAATCAGAAGAAATGAAATCAAAACTTAACAAGGCACTATTAAAAGTAATGAATCAATTGAAAGAGAGGATTTCAGAATGAAGCTGTATGAATTAATTACAAAGACAGATAAAGATACTTTTGTACAGGTTAATGCAGGCCCAATAATCTATGCAACTATGCCAAAAGACTCAAAGTATATACCGGTGGGAATACTTAACGGTGAAGTGAAAAGTATTAAACCAGCTGGAACAATATTAACAATAGAGGTTGAAGATGATGAAAGGGCTTAGAAAAATACCTAAATTGGAATTAGATTTAAACTACATTATGAAAAGAGCTGGAGGCAACAAGGATTTATATGACTGTGATTCAGATATAAAAGGGTTGAATTATATCATTGATGAAAAAGGGTTGTTAATAGCAAGTGCGAAAAAAGGATATTTGTTAATAGAGGAAGAGGATATTGAGAGTTTTGTCGAAGAACTTAATTACCTGAAAAATGAAGTGAAGAGATGGAAAAGAATAAGCTAATACAGAAATGTCCAATATGCGGATGTACCGTGCATGAAAAAAGAGAATGGCACCAATGCAGACAATTCAATAAACCTGTCTGCATGGAGTGCTGTCAAGAGTGTGAGTACAACTTAAATGGAGCTTTGAGCTGTAGCTATGGAAGAGGTGCACTCAACATAAATGATGAAATAAGTAAGCTTAGTCATAAGAGGGATAGTAAAGAAAGAAAAATGAGATATATGTACAAAAATCATAAACCACATATTGCTAGCAAATATGAAGCCGAAGCAGACTTTATAGGAAAAGAGATAAGAAGATTAGAAAGGGATATAAATGAAAACTAAAGCACTCAAAACATATATAGCAGGACCAATATCTGGGATGGAAGAGGAAGCCTTCAGGAACTTTGCAAAAGCAGAAGAGGAACTCAATAGTCAAGGGTACGCAGTCCTAAACCCTATGATCGATGCAAAGTTCACTCTTAGCTTTAGTTACATGGATTGGATAAAACATGGATTGTTTCTTTTAGATCTAGCAGATGCTATATATATGCTACCTGGATGGGAGAATAGCAAGGGCGCTAGATTAGAACATGCATACGCTGAATGTAGAGGCATTAAGATTATTTACGCTGAAGAACCTGCAGGTGAAGAAAATTGCTTGAAAAAAAAGAGTGCTTAATGCAAGGGAGGATTAAATGATTAAATCACATTCGAGAGGACACGAGATATATTTCGATGGTGTTAATTGGAGATATAGCGATAATGATTCAATAGAAGATGATAGCAGGGCTTGTAAACACTGTGGTAATTACCCAACTAAAGAAGGTTACGATTCATGTAAAGGCCACATAAAGGGAGCTAAAAGTGCTTGTTGTGGTCATGGTATAGAAGAACCTTATATAGTTATGAAAGAAGAGGTAAAGTAATGCAGCAAATCGAATTGATGCTATTGGTTATAGGAATATGGGTTGTTGCAGTAATGCTGCTGTTACAGCCTAATAAAACAATAACTACTTATTACAAAAGTAAGTATGATAAAACACTCAAAGAAAATAAAGACTCGAAGAGAATCGTTAAAGACTTGAAGAAAATTATTAAAGAGATGGAGGAAGAATAAATGGCTGCATATATAATAGTAGGTTTTGTCTGTGGTGCAGTAGGGTTCCTTGCATGTGCACTAATGACAGTAGGAGCTGTAGCTGATAGAAGAGCAGAGGTTCAGTACGAGAAATTTGAAAAGGATCCTTTAGATAGTATCAAAAACAATAGATAGAAAAGACATATATGTATATAGAAGAAACTTTAGCGCTCAGTATGAGCATTGAGACTTGTTTAGAGTATTAACTAAATGACTAAAAGATAAATGGAGTAGTTCAATGAAAGTTATAAGAGAAACTTGCATAGCAGGAGCAGTTGTTGAAAGAAGTATTAAAGTATCAAATAGATATCTGTCAAAAGGTGAAAGAAGAAAACCTAGAACAAATATTACTAGAGATGCGGTACAAAAGAATAATGATCGTATAGCTGCTAAATGTTTAGCAAGAGTTCTTAATGCAAACTTTTATCCGGGAGACTGGCATCAAGTATTGACATACTCCATAGAGCCAACGCCTGAAGAAGCAAAGAGATATCTCAACAATTTTTTAAATAGGATGAAGAGGGAATATAAAAAGGCCGGCAAAGAATTTAAATGTATAGCGGTAACTGAATATAGGCACAAAAGAATTCACCATCACATAGTTTGTCCTTATCTGGATTTAAAGATATTTAATGATCAATGGAAAGAAGGATGGATAAGACCTTCTGCTCTAGGAAAGCACAGGAATTATTATAAGCTGGCCAATTATCTTATCAAAGAAACTTCGAAATCATTTAGAGAACCTGAAGCTGTATTTAAAAAAAGATATAGTGCAAGAGGTAAGTTGGTTAAGCCAATTATAAAAAGAGAAGTGGTATCTGCATCTGAGCTATTCGTAAATGATCCTAAGCCACTCAAAGGATATCAAGTTGAAAGAGATACGCTTCGCAGATATGAGCATCCATATACTGGCTTAGAATATTTTGAATTTATGATGATATCTACAGAAGAGGTGCCGAGGCTTAAGCAATGGCGAAGAGGCAAGATAGTAAAAACCTATGAGAGTCTTAGGAGACTTGAAGAACTGAAACAATTAGAATATTGCTATGAAGATTATGAGATTCTGATATAGCATTTTACTTAGTATGCAACGAAAAGAAAGAGAGGGAATGATGAGAGATTATCAGCGCCAAAAAGGGAATAAGTATCTATTACCGAGAACCCTATATCATCAAACGATATGGCAAATCAGAGAATACTATAGATTAAAATCACAAGTTGATGCCATACTTGAAGAGTCACCTTCACCGCCAGATGGACAGCCTCATGGCACGGGTATTGGGGATGAAGTGGCATGCAAAGTGATAAGGCGTGAAAACAAGATGTCAGTTATCAAAGTAATCGAAAAAGAAAAGAACGCAATTCCGAAAGAATATCGTGATGGGGTATGGGACAACATCCAATTTGGAGCACCATATCCAATGGATGCTGACAGAACTACATATGGCAGGTACAAATCTAGGTTCGTATATAATATTGCTAAAGGCTTGTATTTATTATAAGCTGCAACACCGGGGAAAAAAATGGGTGTTAAAATGTTAGTATAGAAATAGGGGAACCTATTCTCAAATTACTCCTTAATATATTTAAAAAGAACTGTTTATTGAAGCAGTTCTTTTTATTTGTTATAAGCGAAGAGGCAAGATGATTACTAATATCAAAGGATACATTGAAAGCTTAAAGCCTAATGAATTATGGAAGTTCTATAAATCAAAAGAGTGGTTAGCTTTAAAGGAACTGGTCCTGCGTGAACACCACTATGAATGCCAAGAGTGCAAGAAGAGGGGCAAGATAACTAAGGCAGATACAGTGCATCACATTAAGCATGTGCGTGATCATCCGGAGCTTGCGCTTACAAAGAGTAACCTTGAACCAGTATGTAAAGCATGTCATAACAAATTACATCCTGAAAAGTTTAAGAAAAATACTAAGAAAAAGTTTTGGACGATTGAGAGGTGGTAAAGCACCCCCGGGGGGCGTATACCCCATTTTTGATAAAGGGAACTCACAACGGTATGGAATCTAGACAATCGGGAAATTTTAAAATTCTCACGTGAGGGGGGGGGTGGTTGTATGGCCAAGATTACAGCAACACAAATAAGAGAAGATCTAGTAGAACAGCTAGAACGAAATGGCACCGTAGGCAAGTACTATTTAGACCTGATTAATGACTACTTAATTCTTTGGAAAACCAAAAAC
>JAENWG010000081.1 GCA_016650175.1 Peptostreptococcaceae bacterium
AAGGGGTAGCGCCAACATTTCCGACAAAACCCACGCTAAGGAATTAAATGGATAAAAAGTTGACTTTTTACCCACTCTAAGACATTTTATGGATTATTAATATTCAACGGTCTCAATTCATCCGATTCAAGAACATTTTTAACATCAAAATTATATTCGCCAAGTAAATTGATATGTTCCCATCCTAATGGGGATATATGTTTAAGTAAACTTTCATCAAAGGTATAATTCTGTTTTAAATGATCTATTGCCTTTTGTAAATAAGTTGTATTCCAAATGCTTATCGCATTAATTAAAATATTCAAAGCACTTGCTCTTTGAAGCTGATCCTGTAACTCTCTTTCTCTAAATTCTCCGCGCTTACCAAAGAATATAGCTCTAGCAAATGCATTCATAGCTTCTCCTTTATTAAGTCCTCTCTGAATACGCCTTCTAAGTGATTTATTAGTTATATAGTCTAATATGAAAATAGTTTTTTCAACCCTTCCCATTTCTCGTAATGAAGTGGCTAAAGCATTTTGCCTTGAATAAGAACCTATTTTGCCCATTATAAGGGAACCTGTTACATTTCCTTCTCTTATAGAGTGTGTCATTCTTAACACGTCGTCAAAGTTTTCCTCAATTATTTTAGTATTTATCCGACCACTCAAAATGCTCTCAATTTTAGGATACTCACTAGCCTTTCCAGTACAATATAATTTAATCTCTGATATATCCCTAATTCTAGGTGCAAAGCGAAAGCCTAGTAAATGGCTTAATCCAAACACCTGGTCAGTGTAACCGGCTGTATCTGTATAATGTTCCTCAATATTTAAATCTGTTTCGTGATAAAGAAGTCCATCAATTACATGTACTGCATCCCTGGCATTAGTATTTATAACCTTAGTGTAAAAAGTTGAAAATTGGTCACTTACAAATCTATACATGGTGGTACCTTTGCCAGTTCCATAATGAGGATTGGTGTCAGCATGCAAAGAAGATACTCCAACCTGAACACGCATACCATCACTGGATGAAGTGCTACCATCACCCCAAAAGGCTGATAAAAATAATTTGTGATGGTAATTAACAAGTGTGGATTGTGCTTTTTTCATAGCATCATCATATAATCTCCATTGTGATGTATTAGCCATTTGCCTATAAGATATACCAGGAGTTGAGTCAGCCATTTTTGACAACCCTATATTAGTCCCCATAGCCATAAGAGCTGCCATTAGGATTGTTTTTTCTTCACCTTTAGCCATATGTCCACTTGAAGCATGAATAAAATTTCTATCAAAGTCTGTCCACTTTGATACTTCCAAAAGTAAATCAGGAAGTTTAATTCTAGGCATCATTTTATATAGCTTTTGACTTAAAAGAATAGCTTCAGGAGGAGTACTCTTTTCTAATTTATCAATATGTATCTTAGAATTTTCAATTGATACACCCTCCAATGTATCAATATTTTCTGAGAACCACTTTAATCTATTGTCCAACGATTCAATTCGTTCTTGTAGGTATTCTCTCACATCTAGGTTTACTGCAAGTTTTGTACCTGTTTTTTTAACAGTGTTCCATTCATCATGTGGTATAAGATATTCTTCAAAGTCTTTGAAATTCTTACTTCCTTCAACAGAAACATCTCCAGAACGTATTCTATTTTTAAGTTCACTAAGTGTTGCTATTTCATAATAGTGGCGATTTATTGAACCATCTTTCTCATATAAACATTTATTCCAACGTTTTGATATAAAATTCGTTGGAGCATCTTCAGGAACTTTTCGGTTTCCATTCTCATTCATATTATTCAATATATTTACAGCTTCAATTAAGGGTTTTGATGCGTTATTGGTTGAATTAAACTTTAGATACTTAACTAAAATAGGTGTATATTTGCGAAGCTGATTATATCTACTGTCCAATAAATCAAGATAATCATAGCTTACGGGCCTTGCTAATTTTTTAGCTTCCTCAACGGAGGCTACAAGCTTGCTCCATGGCATTACAGATTCTAATGTTTTAAATGGGTCTAAATTCTCATCCCTTGCCTTTATCAAGGCAGCTCCAATATCTATATAGTGAACAATCTTTTCATTTAATGACTTACCATTTTGTTTTTGTAGCTCCTCTTGTTTCTTACGTCCTTTAGACAATAGGACATTTATCTGTCTATCGTGTATCTCAATTGCCTTATCTATAAGGTTTTGGCTTAATTCATATAGATATAAAGCCAATATTGCATATCTCTTTTTTTCTTCAAATCTTCTTAATGAAAATGGTTCGTATTTAGAGCCTAACCTAGATAATTGACGAATTCTATTTGGATGCAGCCCCGCAATATTTAGTTCAAGTTGCAAGCTTCTTATTAATTCTAGTCTTTCTATTACTTCTGCAAATGCTTTTGGTGATGAATGTCCTTGATCTTCTTTCAACCAGCCAAGTTTTGTCTTTATATCCTCAGTTTGAGCATTTATAAGCATATCTAGTTTATACTTTTGCTCATTTGTAATGCTATTATTTACAATTTCAATAAACTCAGCATCAGCCTTTGCTATTACTTCACTCACTATTTTCTCAATGGTAGTAATACCTGGTAGTATTATCTTTTGCATTTTAATTTCGTTGATTGCTAATTTCATGAGATTTATTACATTATCATTTTCAATGGCATGAGGTAGCAAAGTTTGTAGTAGCGATTGAGTATGTTGCTCAGTATAGTTTTTTAATCCATATATTTCTCTAATCTCCTGTAAATGTTCTAACCTCGTATTTTCTCTTTGAGCATATAATACAAGTTCTTTTGGACTAACTTGTATTTGCTTAGCAATGTAATTTAAAACACTTTCAGGAATATTATTTATACTGATTAAAGACCACCCTGGATTCCGCAGTAAGGCTAATTGAACAGCGAATCCAAGACGGTTATAATCTCTTCTATGTTTATTAATAATGTCAATATCATAGGTCGAAAAAGTATAGTATTTCGCAATTTCATATTCACTAATACTTTGTGGTATTTGAGT
>JAENWG010000002.1 GCA_016650175.1 Peptostreptococcaceae bacterium
GAATGACCAATCTATTGCACTTTCTATTTTTCGCAATAAATGGTCAGCTGGTACTAATTGGTCTAGAGAAACCATTTGAATCTGGTTTTGCTTGTTTTCAGTGTTTGTTTTAGTAAGCAATGATTGTTCCACCTTTAAAAGTATATTAATATTATACCATAAAACACCTATCAAAGCATTGATATATCAACGTTTTCACACATTCTTCATTTTTGTTTTTGTTACAGTAAAACCCCTAAAAACGAATTTCGTCTTTAGGGGTTTGTCTTCAGTCTGACAGCAAACTAATTAGTTTGCTGTTTTTTTTTCACATTTTGTATACAAACACTTGCACAGTGACAATTTATAGTGTACAATAAGGTTGTTAGTAGTGACAATTTATATTTCAAATATAAGTTGTTACATTGTTTTTTTATGGAGGTTTAGAATGAAAAAGTTATTATCATTATTATTAATCATCATTGTAGTATTTACATTATCTGCATGCGGTGGTGAAGAAACAAGTAAGATAGTTGTCGGAGAAGGCGATTGGGACAGTAATGCTTTCCACGATCAAGTATTTAAGTTTATTGTAGAAAATGGCTATGATACAGAAGTTGACGTTGTTGTGGCTGATACAGCTGTAATGATATCTGGCTTAAAAACTAAAGATATAGATTTAACATTAGAGCTGTGGTCAGAAAATATTCCTACATATAGCGAAGATATAGACAATGGAGATTACATAGAATTATCATTGAATTTTGATGATAATATGCAAGGTTTGTACGTCCCTAGGTATTTAGTTGAAGGCGACGATGCGCTTGCTCCTGATCTAAAGACTGTCAAAGACTTGAATAAATATGCTGAATTATTTCCAGATCCTGAAGATCCTGAAATTGGCATAATATATGGAGGACCTGAAGGTTGGGATGCTACAGAAATGCTTCATAGCAAAATGGAAGAATATGGTTTAGATGAAAACTATAACTTCAGAACTATAGATTCTAGTGCCACTCTTTCTGCTACATTATCTGCAGCTTATGAAAAAGGTGAACCTTGGGTTGGATATAACTGGGAACCAACTTGGATAATGGGTTTGTACGATATGGTATTATTGGAAGATTCTGAATACAATGCAGCTGATTATGAAAACGGTATAGGCGCATTTCCATCAGTTAACGTAATGGTTGATTCTACACCTGAATTTGTAGATGATTTTCCTGAAGTAGCAGAATTTGCAAAGAATTATACAACTTCTTCAGCGCTAACTAGTGAAGCTTTGGCATATATGCAAGAAAACGAAGTTGAATCTGAAGATGCTGCTATATGGTTCTTAAAAGAACATGAAAAAATATGGAAACCTATGGTAAGCGATGAAGCTTATGATAAAGTTATAGAAGCACTAAAATAGAATTAAGAGCTAGGGAATCAATTGATTCCCTAGCATTATAAAAAGGATGTGATATTTTGTTCGATTTTCCGGAAAATTTACAAATTGGAATAAGTGGCCCTATCGATAGCGCTGTTAAATGGATGTTAGTTCATTGGGACGGTTTTTTTGATGGTATTAGTAATTTTGTATTGATAATATTTGATGCGATACAAGGAGCATTAGGGATACTACCTTGGTGGTTAATACTAATAGGTATATTCTTTGCTGGATACAAGCTCTATAATTTAAAGACAGGAATTATGTTAACACTTATGCTTTTTGCCATAGGCTTATTTGGCCTTTGGGATTTAATGATTTATACACTGGTTATAGTAATTATATCGGTATTGGTCTCTATAGTTCTTGGTATTCCTATGGGTATACTTATGGCTAAATTTGAAACTTTTAAAAAGATTAATTTGCCGATTTTAGATGCAATGCAAACTATGCCTAGTTTTGTTTATTTGTTACCAGCAGTAATGTTCTTTGGTTTTGGTAAGGTACCAGCTGTAATAGCTACTACTACCTATGCACTACCACCATTAATTAGACTTACATATTTAGGAATTTCAAATGTAAATAAAGAAATCTTAGAAGCCGGTAAGTCTTTTGGTTCAACTACTAAGCAAATGCTGTTTAAGATAGAATTTCCACAAGCACTTTCTACTATAATGACTGGTATTAACCAAACCACTATGATGGCAATGGCTATGGTTGTTATTTCTTCAATGATTGGTGCAGAAGGAATAGGAGAGCAAGTACTAATAGCTATAAGAAGGCTAGAAATAGGCAGTGGTTTTGAAGCTGGACTTGCAATCGTATTTTTAGCAATTGTATTAGACAGAATTCTTCAAGGAATTGCTAATAAACTAAAGGAAACGGAGTAAGTATTATGGCTAGTAAAATAGAAATCAAAAATTTAACCTTAGTATTCGGCAAGAAAAAAGAACGCGCACTTGAAATGATAGATCAAGGCGTACCTATTAAAGAAATAAGAGAAACTACAGGTCTTGCTGTAGGCGTTAACAATATAAGCTTAGAAATAGAAGAAGGAGAACTATTTGTAATAGTAGGTCTTTCTGGTAGCGGAAAATCTTCATTAATAAGATGTATGAACATGCTTAACAAGCCTACAAGAGGCGAAATTTTAATCGATGGTGAAAACATTTGTGATTATAACAAAAAGCAGCTAATCGATATAAGAAGACATAAAATCTCGATGGTTTTTCAGCATTTTGGACTACTTAATCACAGAAGTGTACTTAAAAATGTTGAATACGGACTCGAAGTGCAAGGTATAAGTGAAGCTGAAAGAGAGAAGAAATCATTAGAAGCTATAGAAATGGTAGGTTTAGCAGGATGGGAAAAATATTTTCCTAGGCAACTAAGCGGCGGTATGAAACAAAGAGTCGGACTTGCTAGAGCTTTAGCTAATGATGCAGAAATTCTTTTAATGGATGAACCTTTTAGCGCGCTAGATCCACTCATTAGAAAAGAAATGCAAACTGATTTACTCGGTATGACTGATTACATAGATAAGACTATCATATTTATTACGCATGATATGAATGAAGCATTCAAGTTAGGCGACAGAGCTGCTCTTATGAGAGATGGCGAAATTGTTCAAATAGGAAAACCTAGAGATTTCTTTGATCATCCAGCTGACGATTATGTAAGAAACTTTATAGAAGATGTAGATAAATCTAGAATACTTAGAGTTAAAACTGTTATGAGAAAACCTGTTTGTTTAGCTAAACCTATAGATAATAGAGAAGACGTCATAAAGCATCTAGAAGAAAAAGAACGTGAATTTTGCTATGTAACAGACGATAACAATAAGCTTTTAGGCTACGTAGAACTAGAAAAACTCAAGGAATCTAAAGATACAACTGTTGAGCAACTAATTGATACGGAGTATCAAGATATAAATAGAAACTCATTCCTTTCAGAAATATGGTCCAAATTGGATGAAAGTGATTATGATGTAGCGGTTACTGATAAGTCTAACAGAATAAGAGGAGTTATAAGCTATGAAGATGTAGTAGGTGCATTGTCGTAAATAGTATGCATTGAAATAATAAAGGAAAGAATTAATATGAAGAAAGCAACAGTATTACCAGTTTACATGAAAATAGCTATAGATGTGGCCGGGAAAATAAGTAGAAAAGAAATTAAAAAAGAATCAAAAATTAGCGGAAGATCAACTCTTTCCAGCGAATACAACGTTTCCCCAGAAACAATTAGAAAAGCTATGGCTTTACTTTCTGATATGGAAATAATTGAAGTTAAACATGGCAAAGGCATTTTCGTATCATCCTATGAACAAGCCGAAAAGTTTATAGAAAGTTATAAAACTAAAGAAAACATTACAGATCTAAGGCTTAAAATTAAAGAAATTCAAAAGAAACATGAAGAATTAAATGAGGAACTTAACGAAGCCACTAAAAACATAATAGATTATTCAATTAGATTTAAAAACAACGAGTATATACCTATTTATGAAGAACCTGTTTTAAAGGAATCTTGGGTTATTGGAAAATCAATTAAGGAACTTTTGATTTGGCAAAATACAGGTTCAACTATTCTAGGCATCAAAAGAAAAGGCCATATACAAATCTCACCAGGACCTTATGAATGTTTTAAAGGCGGAGACGAAATTCTTTTTGTAGGAGACATCAACTCTGGATTTAGACTTAATGAATTTTTAAATAATGTAACAAAATAAAATTTAATAGTAATAAAAAGATATTCTTTTTCAAATGAATTAAATTCCTTGATTTGCAGACCTTTTCGTTATAATATATATGTATAGTGTGTATGTAGTTTAATAATAAAGGAGCATAAAATGAATGAATTTAATTTTGATGTTGAGAGAATTAAGGAGTTATTAAATAATCCTGTAATTCGGAAGATAGCATTGACTATATTAATAATAGCAATAGCTATCTTTTCTTGTTTTTGGAGAGGCAGTGATGAAGAAGAATCCGAAATAATAGTAGCTGAAAATAAAGAAACTGAAATAGAAGAAGAAGTGCAGACTGAAATATATATTGATATAGACGGTGCTGTAAAAAGCCCCGGTGTATATAAGGTGTCATCTGGCACAAGATTATTTAGTATAATTGAAATGGCAGGAGGTCTTAATGACGATGCTGATGTTACAACTATTAACAGAGCAATGATAATAAATGACGGCGACAAGGTAATTATTCCCAAAATAGGTGAAATAAGTGACGGTTCTACTACAGCTAATGCTAATGGTATGATAAATATAAATATAGCTAGTAATAGCGATTTAGAAGAACTTCCAGGAATTGGGCCTGTTACCGCAGAAACTATTGTTGAATATAGAGAAGAACATGATGGTTTCAAATCTATAGAAGAATTAATGAATATTTCCGGTATTGGTGTGGTGACATTTAATAAAGTAAAGGATTCTATAACAGTATGAAATGTTTAAGTGATAACGAACGCATATATGCTATTGTATGTGAAGAAAACGAAAAAATACCAGATACTTTGGTGGAGGCTCTATTTGAAATTAGGGTTTATGAATTGTTGGATCAATGCGGAATTCCAAATTACTACGTCGGATATAAGTACCTTAAAGATGCTATAATAAGTGTTTTGGATAAAAGTGAACACAAATGGATGACTAAAACTATCTACCCCCAAATAGCAAATAAATATGGAACTAGCTCAAGTTGTGTAGACAGTAATATGAGACATGCGATAGCCACAGCATGGAATAGTGGTAAGCTAAATGAATACTTTACTTCAAGTTATAAACCTACCAATTCACAGTTCATTTTTCTAATATCAAACATATTGAAATAGTGTATAAAATTTCATACAAATGTGTACTATAAAAAAAACAGAATTTCTTCTTGATTTCAAAAAGTGATGGTGATAGAATGAAAACGTTAATGGTACAAATTTAAATTTTGTAATCAGTTAATTAATCAAAACTTGCATTCGGTTTTGAATAGATATTAGAGGAGGTAATGCAAATGGGAAACGCTCTAAAGGAAGATTGTAATAGTAACAATCCTCAAGAGGCAAAAGAAGATTTAGTTGCTTTCATAAGATGTAGTGGTGACGCGGCAGGTAAAAAAAGATTCGCCGGTCTAAAATCTTGTGATGAAGCTAAAGAATTAGGCTTTATTGACGGGGAATGTCAGTATGGTTGTCTCGGGCTTGGTACATGTATCGAAAAATGTGATCGTGATGCTATGAAATTAGTTGATGGTAAAGTGATCATAGATAAAGAGAAATGTGACGGTTGTGGTGACTGTCTAGATGCATGTGTACAAAAAATAATATCACTTGTACCTAGAGGTGCTACAGTATTCATTCCTTGTTCAAACGAGGATGAAGAAGAAGACAAAGTAAGAGCTATTTGTGGTTTTGGCTGTATTGGCTGCGGGGAATGTGAAGATACATGTCCTGAAAATGCAGTTAAAGTTATCGATAACTGTGCCGTAATAGACTATAGTTTATGTGTAGGCTGTGTAGCTTGCTCAGTAGTTTGCACAAAGAAAATCATAATAGATGAAATTCACGATTTAACAGAAGTTAAAGATCATGTTGCATTTGTAAAATGCTCTGGTGGTTCTAAAGCTCATGCAAAATTTGAAGAATTAGGTATTAAAAGTTGTAAAGAAGCTTCAGATAAAAGATACGAATTTCCAGAATTATGCCAAGTAGGATGCGTTGGTTGTGGAGATTGTGTAGAAGTTTGTCGTTTTGATGCAATTAAGGTCGTAGACGGAACTGCAGTAATCGATCCTGACAAATGTGTCGGTTGTTTCGATTGCGTTCACGAATGTCCTAATAACCTAATTATTGAAGTTCCTTACGTAGGAGCTAAACAGGTAGCTTGCTCAAATACTTTTGATGCAACCTTTAAGAAATCTGTTTGCGACTTTGGTTGCGCCGGTTGTGGCGATTGTGTTAATAACTGTCCTAACGGAGCTATCACTTTAGAAGGTTCACTAGCTATCATAAACCCTGATTTATGTGAGAATTGCGGCATCTGTTCGTATGTATGTACAAGAGGTGTCATCAGAGAACAATCAGTTCCTGAATACAATTACTTACAAAAGGCAGCGTTAGAACTTTAGAAAGGGAGTGAGGATATGAGAAAATTAAAAACAATGGACGGAAATACAGCAGCTGCACACGTTGCATATGCGTTTTCCGAAGTGTCATGTATTTATCCAATAACGCCTTCTTCACCAATGGCTGAAAGCATTGATGCTTGGGCTGCGGATGATAGAAGAAACATTTTTGGTGAAAGAGTTAAAGTAATAGAAATGCAATCTGAAGGTGGAGCATCAGGTGCAGTGCACGGTGCATTAAATGCCGGATCACTTACTAGTACGTTTACAGCTTCACAAGGATTATTACTTATGATTCCTAATATGTATAAAATAGCAGGAGAACAGTTACCAGGAGTATTCCACGTAGCTGCTAGAGCATTAGCTACTCATGCTTTATCAATATTTGGAGACCATTCAGATGTAATGGGAACACGTGCAACAGGTTTTTCAATGTTATCTGCTGGCGGAGTACAAGAAGTTATGGACTTGGCTGCAGTAGCACATTTAGCAGCTATTAAATCATCTATTCCTTTTGTACATTTCTTTGATGGTTTTAGAACATCTCATGAAAATCAAAAGATTGAAGTATGGGATTACGAAGATTTAAACGATATGGTAGATTGGGATAAAATTAAGGAATTTAAAAAACATGCTAACAACCCTAATCATCCACATAGTATGGGTTCAGCTGAACAACCTGAAACTTTCTTCCAGCATACAGAAGCTAAAAACAGGTTATATGACGATGTTCCTGATATCGTAAATGACTATATGGAAAAAGTTAATGAAAAAATTGGTACTAATTACAAACCTTTTAACTATTATGGTGCAGAAGATGCAACAGAAATAATAGTTGCTATGGGTTCTGTAAATGATTGTGCTGAAGAAGTAGTAGATTACCTAATGTCTAAGGGCAAGAAGGTAGGTCTAATTAAAGTAAGATTATACAGACCGTTCTCAATAAAATATCTATTAAATGTTATTCCTAAAACTGTTAAGAAAATTGCAGTTTTAGATAGAACTAAAGAACCTGGTTCTTTAGGTGAGCCACTATTCTTAGATATAGTAAATGCACTTAGAGGTACTGAATTTAACGATACTTTCGTATGTGGAGGTCGTTATGGCCTAGGTTCTAAAGATACTCAGCCTGGAGATATAATTGCTGTATATGAAAATCTTTGGAATAAGAACCCTAAGAAAGAATTTACTATTTCAATTAACGATGATGTAACACATTTATCACTTCCTGTAACTGAAAATCCTGTTGTTTCCCCTAAAGGAACAGTAGCTTGTAAGTTCTGGGGATTAGGTGCTGATGGTACAGTAGGAGCTAATAAAAATAGTGTTAAAGTAATCGGTGACCATACTGACAAATTCGTACAGGCATATTTCCAATATGACTCAAAGAAATCAGGCGGCATCACTGTATCTCACTTAAGATTTGGTGACAAACCAATTAAATCAACATATTATGTAAAAAATGCTGACTTTGTCGCTTGTCATAATCCTGCATATATGCAACTCTTTAATATAGTACAAGATGTTAACCCAAATGGGACATTCCTTTTGAACTGTATATGGAGTGATGAAGAATTGTCTGCACATTTACCAGCTGCTGCTAAAAAATATATAGCTGATAATAATATTCAGTTCTATACTTGCGATGCTGTAAAACATGCTGTAGCTATCGGATTGGGAGCAAGAAGAACAAACACTGTACTTCAAACTGCTTTCTTTAAATTAGCTAATATAATCCCTATCGACGAAGCTGTAGGTTATCTTAAAGATGCAATCAAGAAAACATATGGTAGAAAAGGCGATAAAATTGTAAACATGAACTGCGAAGCAGTTGATGCAGGTCTTGGTAGTATTCATAAAGTAGTAATTCCTGCTGGTTGGGATAAAGCTACAGATGAAGCTGTAGTTACTAATGTTAAGTACAACAATGCTTTCCAAGAAAAATATATTAAAGATATAATGCTTCCTACAAATTCTATGGATGGAGATTCAGTTCCTGTTTCAGCATTCTTAGATACACCTGATGGATTACTTCCAGCTGGTACAGCTGCTTTTGAAAAACGTGGTGTTGCAGTAGAAGTTCCAACTTGGCTTCCTGATAATTGTTTACAGTGTAACTGGTGTTCTACTGTATGTCCTCATGCTGCTATTAGACCATTTGTACTTACAGATGAAGAAGCAGATGAAATGGGAGCAGATACAGTTGAATTAAAAGGCGATAAAACTAAGAAATTTACTATAGCTATATCAGCATTAGATTGTACAGGTTGCGGTTCTTGTATCGAAGTATGTCCTGCAAGAAAGAAAGCTTTAGAACCACAACCATTTGGTGAAGTAGTTAAAACTCATCAACCTAAATTTGATTATGCAGTAGCTAATGTTACTGATAAAGTTTTACCTTTTGATCAATCAACGGTCAAAGGTGCACAATACAAAAAACCACTTCTTGAGTTCTCTGGAGCTTGCCCTGGATGTGGAGAAACACCATATGCTAAACTTGTTACTCAATTATACGGAGATAGAATGTTCATAGCTAATGCTACAGGATGTTCATCAATTTGGGGATGCTCCGCACCTTCAACTCCTTATACTGTAAATAAAGAAGGCAAAGGACCTGCATGGGCTAATTCACTATTTGAAGACAATGCAGAATTTGGTCTTGGTATGGCTGTATCTATGAAGAATCGTAGAGAAGCTATGCTATCTGTAATAACAAGATTAGCAGAAGATGCTAAATATAAAGAAACAGCTAAAAGATGGATTAAAGGCATGCAAGTAGCTGAAGAAGCTGAAGATGCTGGAAATCAGTTAGTAGAATTATGTAAAGCTGACAAAGGAAATAAAGATGCTGAATACGTAGTAGAAAATGCTGATATGCTTACTAAACCATCAATATGGATATTCGGTGGTGACGGATGGGCTTATGACATTGGTTACGGCGGAGTAGATCATGCAATAGCATCAGGCGAAAATGTTAATATCATGGTATTTGACACTGAAGTTTACTCTAATACAGGAGGACAAGCTTCTAAGGCAACTCCAATAGGAGCAGTAGCTAAATTTGCTGCTAATGGTAAGCCTATCAATAAGAAAAACCTGATTCAGATGGCTATGGCTTACGGTTACGTATATGTAGCACAAATCGCTATAGGTACTAATCCTGATCAATCTTTACAAGCTATCAGAGAAGCTGAAGCATATGATGGTCCATCACTAATCATAGCCTATGCTCCATGCATTAACCACGGTGTTAAGGCAGGTATGAATAAGTCTATGGAAGAAATGAAAAAAGCTGTTAGATCAGGTTATTGGAATTTACTAAGATTTAACCCTGAATTGGTTGCTGAAAAGAAAAATCCATTAACTTTAGACAGTCAAGAACCAACAGAGTCATATAGAGATTTCATCATGGGTGAGGTAAGATACAACTCACTAACTCTTAAGTATCCTGAAAGAGCTAAAAAACTTTTCGCAGAATCAGAAGACGCTGCTAAAATGAGATATGACGCTTTATTAAGACAACACAAGAGTTATGAACCTAATTAGGAAGGAGATTACGAATGTTTAAAATTGTAAATAAAAAACAATTAAGTCATGATATGGTTTGGTTCGATATTGAAGCACCGTTGATTGCAAAAAAAGCTAAGCCTGGTCAATTTGTTATTCTTCGTACTGATGAATATGGTGAAAGAATTCCTCTTACTATGGCAGGTCACGATGCAAACAAAGGAACTATAACTATAGTATTCCAAGCAGTAGGAAAATCTACAAAAATCATGGCAGCTTTAGAAGTAGGCCAAGGATTTGAAGATATAGTAGGGCCTCTTGGAAAGCCAACTGGTACTGAAGGTATTAAAAGAGTATGTGTAGTAGGCGGAGGTACAGGTAATGCGTTAGCTTATCCAATCGCTACAGGTATGCACGATGCTGGAATAAAAGTTGATATGGTTATGGGATTCAAAAACAAAGAATTAGTAATTCTTGAAGAAGAATTCAAAGCAGGAGTGGACAATCTTTACATAACTACAGATGATGGTAGTTATGGTGAAAAAGGATTCACAACTAATAAATTAAAACAATTAATTGAAGATGGTAATCAATATGACGAAGTTATAGCAGTTGGACCACCAATCATGATGAAGTTTATCTGCGCAGTAACTAAGGATTACGATATTAAGACTGTTGTATCTTTAACAGCTCTTATGATTGACGGCTCAGGAATGTGCGGTTGTTGCCGTGTTACAGTTAATGGAGAAAACAAATATGTATGCATAGATGGTCCTGAATTTGATGGACAAGGTGTCGATTGGGATAGTGTCATCGCTAGAAATGCTTTCTATTTTGATGAGGAAGAAGATGCTAGACATCACAATTGTCATATAACAGGAGGTGTACGTCAAAATGATTAATTTTGTAGAAAATAAAAACCCTATGCCTTCACAAGATCCTAACGTACGTAATAAGAATTTTGTGGAAGTTACAAGTGGTTATACGGACAAAATGGCTATAAACGAAGCTATGCGTTGTTTACAGTGTAGAGACAAACCTTGTACAGGTGGATGCCCAGTACTTGTTAAGATTCCTGAATTCATAGCTCAAGTAGCTAAAGGCGAATTCGAAGAAGCTTTCCAAATAATAGGTACTACAAATTCGCTTCCTGCTGTATGTGGAAGAGTATGTCCTCAAGAAAACCAATGTGAAGGTGAATGTGTACGTGGTAAAGACGGCGAACCAGTAGCAATTGGTAGACTTGAAAGATTTGTAGCCGACTGGCATAGAGACCACTTTGGTGATATTAAAGATCAACCAACCAAAGCTAACGGTCACAAAGCTGCTATTGTAGGTTCTGGCCCTGCCGGACTTGCTTGCGCAGGAGATCTAATTGTTGAAGGTTACGATGTAACTGTATTTGAAAGTCTTCATAAAGAGGGCGGAGTGCTTGCTTATGGTATCCCTGAATTTCGTCTTCCTAAGAGCATTGTTCAAATGGAAGTAGACAAATTAGCTGATAAAGGCGTTAAATTTGTTAAAGATGCAGTTGTTGGTAAGATTTTTTCTGTAGATGAGCTTCTTAACGAAGGTTATGAATCAGTATTTGTAGGTACAGGCGCAGGCCTTCCTAGATTTATGAATATGCCTGGTGAAAACTTACTTGGAGTATATTCAGCTAATGAATACTTAACTCGTATTAATCTTATGAAAGCATATAAAGCTGAATATGATACACCTATTAAGGTTAATAAAAATGTAGCCGTAATCGGTGGTGGTAACGTAGCTATGGATTCAGCACGTTGTGCTAAACGTATGGGTGCAGAAAATGTTTATATAGTATATAGACGTTCAATGGATGAAATTCCTGCACGTAAGGAAGAAATTGAGCATGCTATTGAAGAAGGAATAATCTTCAAGCTATTAAACAATCCTGTACAAGTAATAGGTGATGACAAAAAGTACGTAACTGGCCTTGAATGCGTAGAGATGGAACTTGGCGAACCTGATGCTTCAGGTAGACGTCGTCCTATCGAAAAGAAGGGTTCAAATTTCGTATTAGATGTTGATGCTGTAATAGTATCTATCGGTACAAACCTTAACAAACTTATATTAGAAACTACTGAAAATTTAGAGGCTAATAAAAATGGTGGTATAGGTGCGTCTGATGATGACGGAGTTACATCAAATCCAGCAGTATTTGCTGGTGGAGATGCCGTAACAGGTGCTGCTACTGTAATACTTGCAATGGGAGCAGGAAAGAAAGCTGCCGCAGGTATGATTTCATACATGGAAAACAAATAAATAAAGCTTAAACAAAAGAGAGCAATTAATTTTGCTCTCTTTTATGTTGTCTACAACTGAAATAATGAAAATTCAAAAAAACAAAAAGAGAGCAATTACTTTGCTCTCTTTTTGTTATCTACAACTTCCGCCAGGTCCGCCTTCGACACCAACACCATCAACAAACAGTGTAGTGCTCCAGAAAAACTTGCTTAAGTTGAATTTAACGTCTTCTCCGTAAGCATAAACTCTTTTATCAAAATAGACTTTACCTAACTCAGAATCAACTTTTTTAAATGAATTTGTTTTTAAAACCTTAATATCTTCTTCGCTTGCAAACCTTGCAAGTACCTGTGAAATAGGGCCCCCTCAGCCTTGTGACTGAGCAACGGCAACGATGATATTAGGTGTTTCTTTTTCATTCATATAATCTTTAACGTCTTGACTTAAAATTATATTCATTAAATTACCTCCATACTCTTATTTGTCTCTATTATAACAATAACTCTTATATATGTATGTGACTATATCACACAAAATATCTTAAATTTTCCACTTTGTAAGTAATGTTTTTAGCATCGAATGCATCAAGTATTAATAAAGCGTTTTTTCTTGAAGTGTTTAATTCATCTCTAAAGTCTCCAAGTGATACTCCACCTTTTTGAGATAGTTTTCTAAATAAATCAATTGCTTTATCGAAGTTTGATTTACTTATGTATAAATCGTTTCCAAGCCTTATTAAAGCACCTTTTTTTTCAAGGTAGATTAAATAATCTTTGTTATCTTTAGTTGTATTGACAGAAAACTTTTGATCATCAATTGCTTTTAAAACATCATCTAATTTACTTTGATCTACTTTTACGCTGTGGCCTGGCAAATTCAGATAAACATCATTTGTTACAATTACCTTTTTGCTTATTAATATTTTAATTATTTCATCAACGACTTTACTGTTTTCTATATTAAGCTTGTTGGATATTTTACTGTTAAGTTCTTTAATTTTAATACCAAGGCTTAAGGTATTGTTGTTTTGATTTTCTTTAAATATTTCAACAATTTTAGTGCTTAAATTATTAAGTCTGTCTTCTGATACCACGCATTCACCAACAAATATTACTTTCTTATCATCTATTAGCTCTTTTAGAAGTTCATCAGTGCCATCACCAATTATTCTTTTTAAACTTGTTAATTCAGGAAATCTGCTTTGTCCATATTCAATTAACGAAAGCAGGGCTTCGGTTTCACTGTTAGAATCAAGCAATTTAAAAGCTTCTATTGATTCTTCTTTTTGTCTTTTATGCTTTTTAGGCTTAGGATTTAATACTAATCCGCCGCCAAAAGTTTCAAGAGGTGAGAAGAACCTAATAATAAACGGATCGTTTCTTTTAAGTGCTATTTCTTCTTCAAGTCTTAGTTGAGCATAAGCTTTCTGACCAGCTCTAATTTCGTCTGTACCAATTAAAACGACTTTAGCTATCATTTCCTTAGACCCTACATAAAAATGTATTCTATCATTGTTTTTGAGCCTTCTCTTGGTGTTTTCGAACAGGGTTATGGAAACATCTACTATCATAGAAGTCTCCATTGCATTTGGCATCGCAAGTACATCGCCTCTTGATATATCTTCTTTTTTTAAGTTTGTAAGATTAATAGCAGTTCTTTGACCTGCCGATGCAGAATTTACATCTTTGTCATGCACCTGAAGATTCCTTACTTTAGCTTTAAGCATAGAAGGGTAGAGCACGATTTCATCTCCTGTGCTTAAGCTACCTTCAATCATAGTACCTGTAACTACAGTACCAAAACCCTTAATTGAAAAGATTCTATCTATAGGCATTCTGAACATTTTTTTATCAGTATTTTTATTACCTATTTCTTTAGCTTTACTTAAAATTTCTTGTTTAAGATAATCTATATTTTCCATTGTTTTAGATGAAACTTTAATTATTTCAGTTTCTTCTAAAAAGGTGCCTTTAATTAAAGTATTTATATCATCTTCTACTAAGCTAAGCATTTCTTCATCAACAGAATCAATTTTGGTAATAACTGGTATACCTTTAGTAATACCTAGACTTTTAACTATATCAAAATGTTCTACAGTTTGAGGCATTACACCTTCATCTGCTGCTACTACAAGAAGCACTATATCAATGCCTTGCGCGCCTGCTAACATATTTTTAATGAATTTTTCATGACCCGGTACATCAATTATCCCTATATCAAGGTTTTCATCATTCGGCATATATGTAAAACCAAGCTCAATTGTAATTCCTCTTCTTTTTTCTTCAATTAGTCTGTCAGTATCCGTACCTGTTAATGCTTTAATAAGCCAAGTTTTACCGTGATCTACATGGCCGGCTGTTCCAACTACAACATTTTTCATTTTATAGCTCCTTTATTGCTTTAGCTATAACTTCTATTTCATCATCGCCAACTGTTCTTAATACAAATATTATTTTATCTTTATATATTCTGCATATAATTGGTGTTTTTGAATTTCTAAGTTTTCTTTCTAATTTTTCTGAAGTTAACGTCTTATGGCTAATACTTACTCCGTATCCATCTAAGTATGTAGTAGGGGCGGAGCCACCACCAATTTGATCCTTAGTTTCTACAACTTCAGCTTTAATATCGCAAATTTCATTTAATTCTTCAGATAACTTTTCTGCTTTCTTTTTTATTGTCTCAGGAAGAGATGTTATCATTTTAAGAGTAGGGATTTCAACCAAAGCTTTATCTTCATCCAAATAGGTTCTTAGTGTTACTTCTAAAGAGGCGAGAGTCATCTTATCTACTCTTAAAGCTCTTGCTAAAGGATGTCTTTTTAATTTATCGATGTAATTAGACTTACCTATGATTATTCCGCACTGTGGGCCTCCTAAGAGCTTATCACCACTAAAGAGGGCTACATCTATACCGCTTTTTACTGCATCAAGTACAGTTGGTTCTGATACACCGTATTTAGTAAGATTTACCATAAGACCACTTCCCATGTCATAAATTACAGGAAGGGATTTTTCATAACCTAATTTTACCAATTCGTCTAAGCTAACATCTTCTGTAAAGCCAACGATTTTATAGTTACTGGTATGAACCTTCATAAGCGCAGCTGTTTTTTCATCATCAATAGCCATTTCATAATCAGAAAGTTTTGTCTTATTTGTAGCTCCGACTTCTTTTAACGAGCATCCGCTTTGCATCATTATATCTGGTATTCTAAACGAACCTCCGATTTCTACAAGCTCTCCACGAGAAACTATCATTTCTTTTCCATATCCCATAGCAGACAAAGTAAGCATGGTAGCTGCTGCATTGTTGTTAACTACCATTGCAGCTTCAACTCCAGTAAGCTTCTTTAAGATATATTCTACATGTGTATGACGAAGTCCACGACCACCTTTAGCTAAATCATATTCTAGATTTGAATAGGATGTAGCAGAAAGTACGGCAGCTTTTGAAGCCTCATCACTTAGTTTAGATCTACCTAAATTAGTATGAATCACAGTACCTGTAGCATTTATTACTTCTCTCATACTAAGTTTCTTTTTCTTTTCGATTCTATTTACTATATCAGCTAAAAGCAAATTGTAATCTAAAGTGTAATTATCATCCGCTTTAGATACTTGGGTTCTTAATTCTGATATACATTCTCTAATTGAATCCATTACCAATACTTTTGGCATTTCTTCTAAATACACAAAAAGGCATTGCTCTTGCAATACCTCATCTATTTTAGGAATTTTCCTCATCATTTCATTATTCATACTTTCCTCCAATTAATTAAATGGCGGAAGCATGTGGGAATTGAACCCACCTAGGAAGCTCTTAACTCCCCAAACCGGTTTTGAAGACCGGAGGGCACACCAGCACCCATCTGCTTCCAAATTAATTCTTAATCTTTTATATGTATTGTTGTGTTATCGCGTTTCTTTACCTGACCTACAATTTTAGCACATTCTATGCTTTGATTAAGGTCGCTTATTAATTTTAGGGCTTCTTTTTCAGGAAGTGAAATAAGTAAACCTCCTGCAGTTTCAGGATTAAAAAATACGTTTAACTGATTATCTGATATTTTAGTATCTATTGAAATATCAGCACCAACGTAGCTCTTATTTCTAAGAGTTCCTCCTGGAATTATGCCAGGCAATGCCATTTCAACTGCTCCATCTAGCATTGGTACTTTGCTTTTGAAAATATCTATAGATTTTTCGCTACCAATTGCCATTTCATAAAGGTGACCCAGTAGGCCAAATCCTGTAATATCAGTACAACTATTAACTTTATATCTACTCATTATTTCATAAGCATATTTATTTAAAGTTACCATATATTCTATAGCCTTATCTGTAGCTATTTTAGGTATATGGCCACCTTTAAATGCGTTGTTTATTATTCCATTACCGATAGGTTTCGTAAGAATCAGTAAATCGCCTTCTTGAGCATTATCATTTCTAAGAATCTGATTGATATCAGCTATTCCAGTTACTGCAAGTCCATATTTGGGCTCATTATCATTTAAAGTATGACCTCCAGCAATTATTGCTCCTGCTTCTAATACTTTTTCATATCCACCTTCTAAAATACTTCTTACATATTCTAAGTTCATATCAGAAGGGAAGGCTAAAATATTCATGCAAAGATTAGGGCTAGCACCCATAGCATATATATCACTTAGGGAATTACTTGCCGCTATCTGACCGAAAAGATAGGGATCATCTACCATAGGAGGAAATAAATCCACCGATTGTACCATAACTTTCTTTTCGTCTATCTTATATACTGCTGCGTCATCGCTGCTGCCGTAACCTACGAGTAGGTTAGTGGTATCTCCCATAGGAAGACCACATAAAATCTGTGAAAGGACACCCGGTCCTACCTTAGCTGCTCAGCCACCACTTGTAGTTAGTTTTGTAAGTTTAAGTTCTTCTGTCATATAAACCTCCTATGTTGATTGCTTATAGTTATTACCACTATTATATACTATTCAAACATTATTTCAATATTAATAGGGGAATTAGAAAAAACAGCTAGTAATATGAAAATGGTAATATATAACATATTATTATGTAGAAATGAACAATTATTTACATTGTTAATTAATATGGCTGGCTTATAATAAAAATGAAAGTAGAGGTAATAGTATGCAATATAGAATTATTAAAGCTCCTTCAGATGGGACAAAAGAAATACTTAAAAAAAGAATAGGTATAAGAGAAAATTCAGAAATTGGTGATTATGATACCATTGGCTTAGTGCAAGGTCCGATGATTGATATGATTTGTGCTTCAGATGTGGCTCAAAAGGCAACTGGAGTTATGGTTTATGATGTTAAAGGTATATGTCCTCAGCATATGGTTTTATTGGCTATTTTCGGAAGTACGTCTTCAGTTGAAGATGCATTATCAATCATGGATGATAAATTAAAAAGTGGTACATATAATAACTTTGATATAAATGTTAAATAGCTGTAATATGATTAACATATTATAACTAAATTGATTTTTTTATGTTCTTAATGCGTATTATTCTAATTACGCATTTTTTTTAATTGGTCTATTTATTTGTTCCTACTTTTTATCATGTAAATCACTATTAGTAGAAGAGGTTTTTTTAATAATACTTATTAATAATTAATAAATTGGGTAAGTATAAATTGTTGCACTTATTAAATTTGCGAAAATGACAAATAAGTACTTATTTTAAGACAAAAAAGGAATAACATATACAGATAAAGTAAAATTAAGCGTAAATTGTGAATATATTGCTTAATAATTAATAAATTATTATAGCAGCACTTTACAAAGTGCAATATATTGTTGTAATATACTAATAATGAAAGTAATCAAAATTTAACAGCTGTATATAAGAGAATGGATGGTTTAAAGATGGAAACAATTAGACCTATTAAAGAAATTCTAGATTTAGATATGTTGCAAAGAATCCAAGATGAGTTTGCTGAAGCTACAGGTATGGGCTTTGTAACTGTGGATTATCAAGGGACACCAATTATAAAACCTAGCGGTTTTACTGATTTTTGTAAACTTGTTAGAAAAAAAAGCAATTTATGCCAGACGTGTGATGCACATGCTGGTTTACGTGCTAAAATCGAAGGAAAACCAACTATCTATAGATGTCATACCGGATTAGTAGATTTTGCAGTACCTCTATGTGTCAACGGAGATTATTGTGGAGCACTTTTAGGAGGGCAGATATTTTGTTCTGAGAAAAATTCAGTAGATATTAAAGAAAAATTAATCGAAGAAAAGACTGATTGGGAAGCATACACTGATTTATGTATAGCTAGAAAACAAATCAAAACTATTCCAATCTCTAGAATCAAAGCATATCTTAAGGTAATTCAAACTACAATAGAATATCTTTTAAATGAAAGCTATAACAATGTCATAATAGATGAAATTATATTGAAAAATAATATAATTCTTGGAGAAAAAGAAAAAATAGCTGATTTAGAATTGGGATTTAATGAACTTAAAGAGCAGTCAGGTTTGTTAGTTTTAGAAAACAGCAATATACTAAATTATCTCAGTGTAATATCAGACATTGCGTATTTGGAAAATGCACAGCAAACTCAAGATTCTTTATATTTATTATCACATCTACTTAGGCATTATTACAAAAAAAACGAAGAGAATGTTATCAATATTAATAATCAAATGGACTATATAAAGTCATATTTAGCTATGGAAAAAATTCGTATTGGGGATAAACTAAAGTATTCAATAAGCGATTATGAAGATTATAAAGATATCAATCTTCCTTTAAATATCGTGAGACCAATAATAGAAAATGCAATTAAATATACTATAGAACCATTTGATGATGGTGGTGAAATAAATATATCATTTACTAGCGATAGTGAGCATTTATTTATTGCAATTACTGATACAGGGCAAGGCTTTCCAAATGATGTAATTGATAATATCATGAATGATGAAAATGTCATTCTTGGTGGTAAAAATAGATATGAATTATTTAGAATAAACAAACTGCTTATGTTTATTTATGGTAAAAACTATAAGCTTAATATATCAAATAACAAAAATGGTGTAGGCGCTACTGTAGTAATTATGCTACCTTTAAACAATTGGGATGGAGGTGGAAATGAATAATGTGTGATATTATGATAATGGACAGTAATATAATAAAAAGACAAGTTGTAAGCCAGGTATTAACTAAGGAATTTAATAGTGTTAATTATGTTCATGGTGTTGAAAATATTAAAAATGCAGAGAATTTACTCAAAAATAGAAATATCGATTTGATGATTATTGACATAGATGGAAATAGCTCAGTATCATCCTTTATTAATAAAGCTAAAAAAGTTAACCCTGATCTCGCAACTATATTAACTACTGTAAAAAGCGAAACCGAAGCTATTATAGCTAATGTAAGACTTAATGCTGATGATTATTTATTGAAGCCATACTCACCACAAGAAATGATTAATACTGTAGAACGCTATGTATTTGAAATTGATAAGCGCATACATGATAATCAAAGGAATCGAGTACATATTGAAACTATAGAAAAAGCAAAACAGGAAATGGAAAGCTTTATGTATAAGGAATGTAGAGATTCTTGTATTGAATATATTAATCTAATATATGACAGTAACAGTAGTACCTCAATTATTATCGATAAATTATGTGAGTTTATAAAAAGTCTAGTAACATTATTTGGAGAAGGCGATTTACTACTGCCACTAAACATTGCCACAGCTATTGGTGAAATTCGGTATGAAATGGATAAGTATGAAGATAGAGTCAAATCATATGAATTGGTATTCGATGTAACTCGTGCATTCTTTATTGATTACGAAAAAAAGCATACGTATTACGATGAAATTAAAAAAGCAGTGAATTACATTAACTTGAATATTACTTCAGAGATTACTCTTGATAGAGTAGCTGATCATGTAAATGTCAGTAAGTACTACTTCAGTAAGCTCTTCAAGAAGAAAATGAACACAAATTTTATTTCATATGTCATAGACGAAAAGATGGAAGTTGCAAAAACATTGCTTGAATATACTGATGTACCTGTTTCTGAAATAGCTAGTAAACTATCTTATGATGAAACGAATTATTTTAGCAAAGCTTTTAAAAAAACAGTTGGTATAACTCCAAGTGCTTATAGGAAAAGTGCAAAATATTAACAATAGCTTTAATCAATTAGCTAAAAAGGACTGGATTCTGTATTAAACGGAACCTAGTCCTTTTAAATTGCTCTTAATTTTGCCTTTGGTAATCATTGTTATTTTTTTGCAGCAATTATTTACACTTTGAAAACAAAAAAATACGTATTATTAATTTAATTTTCACAATATACTTAAATAAATTAACAATCCCTTAACTCGAGCTTACTATCGTGCAGTAAAAATTGAGAATTTAATTTGTTAATCGAAAAGGAGAAAAATAAGATGAAACCGAGAATAAGAGTCGAATTTGTAGTTGGTTTTCTAACTATAATCGCATGTTTAGTAATGTACATTACAAATCAAGGAGTAGGTATTCCTCTATGGGCAATCTTTATTGGTTGGGCAGAGTACTTTGCATTAGGAGCAAAACCGGAATTATTTAAAACAGCATTACCTAGCCTATTTCCAGGAGCAATACTTGCTAGTGTTTGTTTATGGGGCATGTCCCTTTCAGCATTCGCATCATGGGGAATGTGGAACGCAGTATTTTGGATAACACTTACAGTATTCCTTCTAATGGTTACATTAAACATTCCACAATGTAATATAGGTCTTGTAGGATTCAATTCATTTACAGCTGTATTTATTATTGCAACGATAGGACCAACAGCATATCCTACATGGGGCTGTGGAGCTATTATAAGTGGCTCTATATGGGTAGTAATGTCTATAATAATTGGTTATGTATTTGGATATTTAAGTATTTTGTTACAATTTCCAAAAAAAGTTGATTGATTAAAAGCACACTATTTAGCTTTTCAATATAAGTTATTATTTATCTATTAACAAGGTTTCCGTCTTAATGGCGGAAACCAATAATAGATTAAGGAGGTAATCAAATGGAACATGAAGCATTAGGAATGATAGAAACTAAAGGTTTAGTTGGTGCTATAGAAGCAGCAGATGCAATGGTAAAGTCTGCAAATGTATCTTTAGTAGGACTAGAAAAAATTGGTACTGGATTAGTTACTGTTATGGTAAGAGGCGATGTCGGAGCTGTAAAAGCTGCAGTTGATGCAGGTTCTGTAGCTGCTGGAAAAGTAGGAAACTTAATTTCAGCACACGTAATCCCAAGACCACATGCAGACGTAGAAGTCATACTGCCTACTAAAAAATAGTATTGTAGTAGTGAAGAAGATTATGGAGGTAAATAAATGCAAGACGAATTAATGAATCAGATTATGGATGAAGTAATGAAAAAAGTTAAATCATCTGAAACTCAAGAATGTAGCACAAGTTCAGCTTCTCAAGCGGAATCTATAAATATTAATACTGGTAGCGGACTTACAGAATTTGTAGGAATAGCAGAAGGTAAAACTATAGGACTTGTAATTGCAAATCTTGACCACCAAGTACATGAAAAGATGGGTATCGATAAAAAATATAGATCAATCGGTATTATTGGTGGAAGAACTGGAGCTGGTCCTCAAATATTCGCAGCTGACGAAGCTGTAAAGGCAACTAACAGTGATATTCTTAAAATCGAACTTCCTAGAGATACGGAAGGTGGAGCAGGACATGGATGTTTAATTATATTTGGAGCTGAAGATGTATCTGATGTAAGAAGAGCTGTAGAAGTAACGCTTAGAGAACTTGATAGAACATTTGGTGATGTATATGGTTGTCCTGCTGGTCATCTTGAATTTCAATATACAGCAAGAGCAAGCTTCGCTTTAGAAAAAGCATTTGGAGCACCTATTGGAAAAGCTTTTGGTATAACTGTAGGCGCACCTGCTGCTATTGGTGTTGTACTTGCAGATACAGCTGTTAAAGCTGCAACTATAGATGTTACAGGATATGCAAGCCCAGGTAACGGAGGTACTAGTTTTACCAATGAGGTAATACTTTCATTCTCTGGAGATTCTGGAGCTGTTAAGCAGTCAATTATTGCTGCACGTGAAGTAGGAATCCAATTATTAGGAGCGTTTGGCGAAAAACCAGCTTCTGTAACAAAGCCTCATATTCTATAAGCATATGACCGGAAGGAGATAAGATGAAAAGATCAAAACGATTCGAGGTTTTAGAAAATAGACCTATCCACGAAGATGGGTTTGTAAAAGAGTGGCCTGAAGTCGGTATGATTGCTATGGACAGTCCTAATGATCCAATTCCAAGTGTTAGAATTGAGAACGGCAAAATAGTTGAAATGGACGGTAAAGAAAGAAAAGATTTTGATATGATAGATTCTTTTATTGCTGACTATTCAATTAATTTGGATAATGCAGAAAGAGTTGCAAAGATGGATTCTGTACTAATAGCAAGAAAAATATGTGACATAAATATTACGAGAGATGAAATATTAGATATTTCACTTTCAATGACGCCGGCTAAAATGAATGAAGTAGTATGCAAGATGTCAGCATTAGAAATAATGATGGGACTTGCAAAAATGAGAGCTAGAATATCACCTAGCAACCAAGCTCATGTTACAAATTTAAAAGATAACCCAGCACAATTAGCTGCAGATGCCGCAGAAGGTAGTCTTCGTGGTTTTGATGAAGAAGAAACTACTGTAGGTATATCAAGATATGCACCAATGAACGCAATAAGCATTTTAATAGGATCTCAAACAGGTAGACCAGGAGTACTTACTCAGTGTTCTGTAGAAGAAGCTACTGAACTAGGAATGGGTATGAGAGGATTTACAACTTATGCCGAGACTGTATCAGTATATGGTACTGAACAAGTATTTATGGATGGCGACGATACACCTTTTTCAAAGGCATTTCTCGCATCATGTTACGCTTCAAGAGGATTGAAAATGCGTTTCACATCAGGCACAGGTTCAGAAGTACAAATGGGATTTGCTGAAGGAAAATCTATGTTATATTTGGAAGCAAGATGCGTATTTATTACAAAAGGCGCAGGATCCCAAGGTATACAAAATGGTTCTGTATCATGTTGCGGAGTACCTGCTGCTGTACCGTCTGGTATTAAAGCAATGGGTGCTGAGAATTTATTTTCAACATTACTTGACTTAGAATGTGCATCGTCAAATGACCAGTCATTTACACATTCAGATCTTAGAAGAAGTACTCGTACAATGATGCAATTTATGCCAGGAACTGATTTTATTTGTTCTGGTTATAGTTCCGTTCCTAATTACGACAACATGTTTGCAGGTGGTAACTGGGATGCAGAAGATTTTGATGATTGGCTAGTAATTCAAAGAGACTTAAAAATTGATGGTGGACTCAAACCTGTTAGGGAAGAAAATGTTATCAAAATTAGAAATAAAGCAGCTAAAGCTATTCAAGCTACATTCAAAGGATTAGGCTTGCCAGCAATTACTGACGAAGAAGTAGAAGCTGCGACATATTCTCATGGAAGCAAAGATATGCCTAAGAGAAACGTAAATGCTGATTTAAAGGCTATTGAAGAAATGATGGAAAGCGATACTTCTGCTGTGGATATTATCAAAGCTTTGTATAATGGAGGATTTAAAGATGTTGCAGATGCAGTTTTCAATATGCAAAAGCAAAAAGTTGCAGGAGATTATCTTCAGACGGCAGCTATATTAACAAAAGATTTCCATGTTGTAAGTGCTGTTAATGCACCTAATGATTATCAAGGACCGCAGACAGGATATCAAATTAGCGACGAACGTTGGAATGAAATGAAAGATATCCCTTGGGCTGTAAATCCGGAAGATTATTAAGAGGTGAAGAGAATGGCAATGGATAAAGAAAAATTAAGAAGTATTATATCCGAAGTTCTTAGTGAATTGGATATAGACGAAAAAACAATTAATACAACTAGTTCATCTCCAGTAATCACCAGTAAAACAGCTGATTCTAATACGTTAAAATTAACTGATACGGGCGATGCGACACCTGGAACTATTACAGATGAAGTAGTAATTGGTATTACTCCTGCTTTCGGAGTGTATCAGACAGAAACTATTATTGGCATACCTCACGCTTCTGTACTTAGAGAAATTATGGCAGGCATAGAAGAAGAGGGTGTTAAGTGCAGGGTTATAAGAGTTTATAGAACTGCAGATGTAGCATTTACTGGACATGACGCGGCAAAACTTAGCGGTTCTGGTATAGCAATAGGAATACAATCAAAAGGAACTTCAGTAATACATCAAAAAGATTTAACGCCGCTTGCTAATTTAGAGCTGTTTCCACAGGCACCTATTATAGATTTGCCTACTTACAGACAAATTGGTAAAAATGCAGCGCAATATGCTAAAGGTGAATCTCCAGATCCAGTTCCAGTAAAGAATGATCAAATGGCTAGACCTAAATATCAGGCAATTTCTGCTTTGTTGCATAACAAGGAAGCAGAACATCAGGATCTAAAGAAAAAACCACAGGCTGTAAAAGTCGAGTATATATAGGAGGTGAAAAATGGATCAGGAACAAATCACAAAAGAAATTGTTGAAGAAGTTATGAAAGCTATGATGCAAGAAAAAGCTTCAGCAAATAAAGTAGTAACAAAGGCTGAAACATCAAATACTTCTACTAATAGAATTGATTCAACGAGTTATCCTTTAAGCGAAAAAATACCTGAAAAAGTTTATTCAAGAACAGGTAAAAAATTATCAGAAATTAAACTTGAAGATGTAATGAATGGAAAACTTAAAAGTGAAGATTTGAGAGTATCACCAGAAACGATGGAGATGCAGGCTCAAGTTGCCGAATCTATAAAGAGAGAAACTCTTGCTGGTAATTTAAGAAGAGCAGCGGAACTAATCGACGTTCCAGATAAAAGGCTACTTGAAATCTATAATGCACTTAGACCTTATCGTTCGTCTAAACAAGAATTAATTGATATTGCTAATGAACTAGACAACAAATACAATTGTACAACATGTTCAGCGTTAGTTAGAGATGCTGCAAATGTTTATGAACAAAGAGACAGATTAAGACAAGACTAACAGTTAGCGGAGGAATTTATGAAAATTATCGCGGGTATTGACATAGGTAATGCAACAACAGAAACCGCTTTAGCAGGAGTGGAAAATGACAAAGTGGAATTTTTAGGTAGCGGAATAGCTTCTACTACTGGTATAAAAGGCACTTCGGATAATATTAAAGGAGTTTTCAATTCTCTTACAAAGGTTCTGAAAAAAGCAAACATTACTATGGAACAACTTAGTGAAATAAGAATAAATGAAGCGGCTCCAGTAATTGGCGATGTAGCAATGGAAACAATCACAGAGACAATTATTACCGAATCAACTATGATAGGTCATAATCCTTCTACACCAGGAGGATTAGGTGTAGCTTCAGGTACTACAATAATGATTTCAGATCTAGCTAATATAACTGAAAACAAAGATTATGTTGTAATAATTCCTCAGAACGTTTCATTTTTAGAAGCTGCTAACGCAATCAACAATAGTAACAAAAGTATTACTGCTGCTATAGTTCAAAGAGATGACGGAGTTCTTATCGATAACAGATTAAAGAAAAGAATTCCAATAGTAGATGAAGTAAAACTAATTGAAAAAGTACCACGGGGCATGTTATGTGCTGTTGAAGTCGCTGGTACAGGTGGCATTGTAGAAGTATTATCAAATCCTTACGGGATTGCTACTTTGTTCAAATTAACACCTGAAGAGACTAAAAAAATCGTACTTATAGCAAGAGCTTTAATTGGGAATAGGTCTGCTGTAGTTATTAAAACACCAAAGGGTGATGTTAAAGAAAGAAGAATCCCCGCTGGTACTATAGAAATAATAGGTACAGAAGGCAAAACAATTGTTGATGTAGAAGAAGGCTCAGAAAGAATCATGGAAGCTATTGCAAAAGCCGGAAACATGGAAGATGCAATGGGAGAACCTGGCACTAATGCAGGAGGAATGCTTGATAAAGTTAAGCTAGTTATGGCGCAATTAACTTCAAAAGATATAAGGGATATTAAAATCCAAGATCTGCTCACAGTAGATACTTTTACTCCTAAAATGGTACAAGGTGGTCTTGCTAATGAATTTTCGGAAGAAAATGCTGTTGGAATTGCAGCCATGGTAAAAGCTGATAAGCTTCAAATGGAAATGATTGCAAAAGAATTAACTGAAAAAATAGGCGTGCCTGTGAAAGTCGGAGGAGTAGAAGCAGATATGGCTATAAGAGGTGCTTTAACTACACCAGGAACTATTAAGCCTCTTGCAATTATAGACATGGGCGCAGGTTCTACGGACGCTTCTATAATTAGTAAAGATGAAAAAATTACTTCTGTACATCTAGCTGGTGCAGGTAATATGGTTACTATGTTAATTCAGTCTGAACTTGGAATAGATGATTTTGATACAGCAGAGGATATTAAAAGATACCCATTAGCTAAAGTTGAAAGTTTATTCCACATAAGACATGAAGATGGCACAGTTCAGTTCTTTGATGAACCTTTGGATCCAAAATTGTTTGCAAGGGTAGTTATTCTAAAAAGTGATGGAATGATTCCTCTTGAAGGAAATCATACATCAATAGAAAAAATAAAGATGATTAGAAGAAATGCAAAAAGAAAAGTCTTTGTTACAAATGCGCTTAGATCACTTGCCAAAGTAAGCCCAACTAATAACGTAAGAGACATTGAATTTGTTGTGTTAGTTGGAGGATCTGCTATAGATTTCGAAATACCTGAATTAGTAACGGATGCACTTTCTCAATATAAGATAGTATCGGGAAGAGCAAATATCCGAGGAACAGAAGGTCCTAGAAATGCTGTAGCTACAGGGTTAGTTCTTTCAATGAGCGAGAAAGGTGGCAACTGATGGTTCCAACTAAAACAGTTAAACCTTCAATAAAAATATTTGCAAATTCTGAAATTAGAGAAAATATTTATAATGAGTTATTGCTTGGAGTTGAAGAAGAAGGCATACCCTATGATTTAGAAATAAAAAGAGGTAATGCATTAGATATGGCTTTTGAAGCAGCTGATATTTCAATATTAGATGTTGGCATAGGAATAACAAATGATGAAATAATACTTCATTTCAGTAAGTTGAATAAAGAAAAACCACTTTTTAAAATTCCTTTAGATTCTAGCGTTGAAAAAATCAGAAATATAGGGTCGAATGGTGCAAGATTAGTTAAAAAAATGCCTTTTAAAGGATTGTTATAAGATGAAGGAGACAAAAATGGAAGTAAAAAGTCTGGGATTGATTGAAACTGTAGGCATGGTAGCTGCAATTGCAGCCGCTGATAGCGCAGTTAAATCTGCCAACGTTAAGCTTGTTGGGTTTGAGCTAACTGAAGGTGGTGGAATGGTAACAATCAAGGTTGAAGGAGATGTTGGTGCAGTTAAAGCGGCTATTGACGCTGCATCTATGACTGCTAAACAGGTAGGAACTTTAGTAAGTGCTCATGTTATACCTAGACCATCTGATTCTACTAATCTTTTAGTAGATAATGAGAAAACTGCAGGTTGCAAAGGTGTTAAACCTGAAGAATTAATGAAGGGCTATATAAAACCTGAAAAAGCAAAGAAGGTAGATATTAGTACTTCACAAAAGTCTAAACCTAAAGTTACTAAAACCAGAACAATCAAACCAAATAACGACAGTAAGAAAAAAGTTGATACAACTAAACCCGAGGCAAAAAAAACAGTAAACGTAGAGACTGAAAAAGCAAAACCAACTACTATAAAACCAAAAGCAGTTGATAGTAAAAAAGAGGTTAATACAATTAAGCTCGAAGCAACAAAACCAGTAAATGTAGTAATTGAAAATATAAATCCAGCTACTATAAAACCTGGAACAGTTGATAAGAAAAAAACTACTAAGTAGTAATTAGAAAACACTTTTAGAATAAGATTAATAGGAGGAATTAAGATGAATGAAGCATTAGGTATGGTAGAAACAGAAGGACTAGTAGGTTCAATAGAAGCAGCAGATGCTATGACAAAATCCGCTAATGTAACTTTAATTGGATATGAAAAGATTGGTTCAGGATTAGTTACAGTAATGGTTAGAGGCGATGTTGGTGCTGTAAAAGCCGCAGTAGACGCAGGTGCAGTTGCCGCTGATAAAGTTGGCAAAGTTGTATCACAGCATGTAATTCCAAGACCACATTCGGATGTTGAGAAAATACTTCCGCAAAAAAAATAGTATGGAGGAATGACAATGGATACTGTGGATATGACAAAAGAAGAATTGACTAAATTAATTACAAAATTGGTAATTGAAAATATGAAAAAGCAGGACCAGAGAATTCATTTAGGAGTGTCTAACAGACATGTACATCTTGATAGAGCTGATATGAATATTCTTTTTGGAATAAACTCAGAATTAACCAATAAAAAAGATCTCGGTCAGCCAGGTCAATTTGCTGCTGAAGAAGTAGTAACTATGTTAGGACCAAAAGGGGAAATCGAACGTGTTCGTATATTAGGTCCTTTAAGATCTAAAACACAAATCGAAATATCCGCATCAGACGGCCGAAAACTTGGTATAAATGCACCACTTAGAGAATCTGGATTGACTGAAAACACCCCCGGTGTAGAATTAATTGGTCCTGCAGGAAAAGTTCATAAAGATATGGGAGTTATTGTGTCTTTACGTCATATACATATGACACCTAAAGATGCTCTAAGTGCCGGAGTTAAAGATGGACAACGCGTAAGTGTTCAAGTCGGCGATAAAACAAAGCGTGGTGCTATACTGCAAAATGTATTAATTAGAATTTCTGATCGATATGCTTTAGAGATGCATATCGATGTAGATGAAGCTCTAGCTTTAGGAGTTGGAAACGGCGATTATGCTGAGATTGTTGAATAGGTGTTTGAATGGAATTTGATTTAACAAAATGCAATAAAATACTTGATGAGTTCGAAATATTAGTAAATGAAGGTAAATGTAACGATTATGAAGGACCTCTTAAAATTGGGGTTGATCTTGGTACTGCTAATATTGTTTTAGCTGCCGTAGATATGAATAATAATCCTGTAGCAGGAGTTACATGTAGATCATCTTTAGTTAAAGATGGAATAGTCGTAGATTATATTGGAGCAATAAAAGTAGTTAAAGAATTGAAAATCAAATTAGAGAAAATTGTAAATACCGAGTTAACAACAGCAGCAACAGCAATACCACCAGGAATATTAGGTGGAAATATAAAAGTAATTTCAAATGTTGTTTCTGGAGCAGGATTTTATGTGAATAATGTTATTGATGAACCTACTGCAGCAGCAACAGTTATTCAATGTACAGATGGGGCAGTAGTAGATGTCGGTGGTGGGACTACAGGCGTCAGTATTTTAAAAGATGGAGAAGTAATATTTACGGGGGATGAGCCTACAGGTGGTACTCATATGACATTAACCTTAGCAGGTTATTATGGCATGACTATAGAAGATGGGGAAGAATATAAGTTAGATAAAGCTAATGAAGATGATGTATTTCATATAGTTGAACCTGTGGTAGAAAAAATGGCTGCGATTATTAAAAACTATGTTAAAGACTATGATGTAAATAATATTTATGTGGTAGGAGGTGCTTGCTGTTTTGAAAAATTCCAAACTGTATTTGAACAATACATTGGTATAAAAACAGTAAAGCCATCAGTACCATTACTAGTAACACCTTTAGGTATAGCTATGAACAGCAAAATTGATTGCTATTAAGCGGTGATAAAATGACGGATTATGAATTGAAAATTTTAATAAAAGAAGCTTTAATATCTATTATTGCCAGGAAAGTGGCAGATAAAGTTATGGATATGAAAAAAAATGCTTTAGTAGTATATACAGGTTCTACTATTAATTTTAATGAAAATCTAGATGAGCTTGCAAAACTAAAAGCTGAAGGATTTAAATTTTCATTATATATGACTAATAGTGCCATGAAATATTTGGATAAAGAGAAAATAATAAATGTGCTTCAACCGGAAAAAATAATAACTGAGCAAGGCGATGGGGAATTTCCCGAAAAAGTTGCAGCGCAGTTTGATAATTTCATTGTACCGGCGATGACTATTAATACAGCTTCTAAGTTAGCCGCTTGTATGCCAGATAATTGGCCAGCTAGATTGTTACTTGAAGCTTTAATGAAAGATAAAAATGTTGTGATTTCAACAGATGGATGTTGCCCTGATAATCCTATTAGGGAAAAGCTTGGATATCATATGAATCAGGCGTTAAAAGAAAAACTACGCAGCAATAGAAATAGTATGAAAAAGTATGGAGCATTATTGACTGTTCATGACTCTTTATATGCTGATTCAGTAAATCTATTTTTAAAGAATCAGAAGCTAAACTATACAGAAGATAAAAAGGCTACTAGTATAATGCGTCAATCAGATACAGGCAGAACTGTAATTGGAAGCAGTTTAATAATATCTCAAGCAAATATGGGACGTATAGTAATTCCTAAGAATGCTATAGTAACAGCACTTGCTGTTGAAACAGCATCTAAAAATGATATCGAGATCATAAGAGAGTAGTAGGTGACAAATGAATTTAGGTAGAATAATTGGAACAGTAGTTTCAACTAAAAAAGATGACCGACTTATAGGGAATAAACTGATGATTGTACAAAAACTCGATGAATATTTAAAGCCTCAAGGCGATTCATTGATAGCTATTGATACAGTAGGTGCAGGAACTGGTGAGACAATAATTTATGTATCGGGAAGTACAGCTAGATTTGCTGTGGGAAATTCTGGCGCACCAGTTGATGCTACCATAGTAGGAATAGTTGATTCTGTAGAAGTTGAAAATTAGGGAGTGAATGTAGTGGCAAATTTATACACTAGAAAAGGAGATCAAGGAGAGACGTGCTTAGTAGGTGGTATGCGTGTTGAAAAAGACAATCCACGTGTTCAATGCTACGGAACTATAGACGAAGTCAATTCTGTTTTAGGTCTTGCATATGCTTCCTGTGACCATGAGGATATAAACGAATATATCAAAACAATTCAACAGAAATTGTTTGTATTTGGTGCTGAGCTAGCCAGTGATAAAAATGCTGTAGAATCACTTAAAGATAAAATAACTGATCAAGATATAACTGATTTAGAACATCTTATTGATAAGTGTACAGAAACTATTGGGATACAAAAGGAATTTGTTGTTCCTGGTGTAAATCAAGCATCAGCATCTTTGCATATAGCAAGAACGATTTTAAGAAAAGCTGAACGTGAAATGATTACACTAAACCGAACTGAAGAAATAAGATCTGTGTTAATTTGCTATGCTAATCGACTATCAGATGCATTATATGCTTTAGCAAGGCTTGAAGAAGATTATGTAAAGTACGAAATAATAAAACTAAAAGTAATTGAAATAGTTAGGAAAAAAATGGGTATGGAAAATAAAAATTTTGATTTAAAGTTTGCAAAAAGATTAGCTGTTTTAGTAGAACAGAAGGCTAAGGAAATAAATGTACCTTGCGTATTCACAGCGGTAGATGCAGGCGGTAATATTATACTTCATGAACGTATGGATGGAGCATTACTAGGAAGTTTAGATATTTCAAAGAATAAAGCATATACTGCAGTGGCCTTTAAAATGCCTACTTCAGCACTTGCAAAAGAAGCAATGCCAGGTGGCAGTCTTTATGGAATACAAAACACGAACGAGAATAAAACAGTGATTTTTGGTGGTGGTTATCCATATAAGATAAACGGAGAAGTCGTTGGTGGTATAGGAATCAGTGGTGGAACTGTAGAAGAAGACATGATTATTGCAGAGTACGCACTAAAGAATATTGGAGGTAATATGTAATGGATATAGATGTAAGCATGGTCGAGAAAATAGTAAAAGATGTAATGGCAGTAATGAATGCTAATGGTAGCACATCAAATTCAGAAGAATATAATTATGGAATATTTTCTAACATGAATGATGCAATTGAAGCTGCAGATAAAGCAGAAAAAGAATATTTAAAACGTCCATTATCAGACCGTAAGAAATATATACAAGTAATCAGAAATATTGCATCTTCCAAAGATAATCTTGAATTAATGTCAAGACGTACAGTTGAAGAAACAGGCATGGGTAATTATGAGGACAAGCTTATTAAAAATGAAGTTGCTGCTCTTAATTCGCCTGGTATTGAGGATTTAGAAACTAAAGCCATTTCAGGCGATGATGGATTAACTACAGTTGATTTTTCACCATTTGGCGTAATAGGAGCAATTACTCCAACTACAAATCCAACTGAAACCATAATTTGTAATTCAATTGGTATGATAGCAGCAGGAGACACTGTAGTATTTAGTCCACATCCTAGAGCTGCTAAAATTTCTGCTGATTTAATTAGGATGCTTAACAAAGGGCTTGAAGACGCTGGAGCACCTAGAAATCTAATTGTTACTGTTGAAAAACCTTCACTTGAAAGCACAAATACAATGATGGAGCATCCTGCAATTAGAATGCTTGTAGCAACAGGTGGTCCTGGTATTGTAAAAGCTGTACTTTCTAGTGGTAAAAAAGCAATTGGCGCTGGTGCTGGTAATCCACCTGTAGTAGTTGATGAAACAGCTAACATCGAAAAAGCTGCTAGAGATATTGTTAATGGTGCAAGTTTTGATAACAATCTTCCTTGTACTTCAGAGAAAGAAATAATAGCTGTAGATTCTATTGCAGATTATTTGATGTTCAATATGAAGAAAAATGGAGCATACGAGATAAAAGATCAAGACAAACTTAAACAATTAACAGAATTAGTTACAAAAAATAATGATCCTAATAAAGATTTTGTTGGAAAAAGTGCACAATATATCTTAGATAAAATCGGAATCAAAGTTGATTCAGATATTAGATTAATAATATGTGAAGCAGACAAACAACATCCATTTGTTCAAATTGAATTAATGATGCCTATACTTGCATTAGTAAGAGTAAAGGACGTTGATGAAGCAATTGATTTCGCTGTAGAAGTTGAACATGGAAACAGACATACCGCTTTAATTCATTCAACTAATATCGATGCATTAACTAAAATGGCTAAACTTATACAAACTACTATATTTGTTAAGAATGGACCATCATATGCTGGCATAGGAGTCGGTGGTGAAGGTTATTCAACATTTACTATAGCAGGACCTACAGGAGAAGGATTAACTTCAGCTAAATCATTTGCTAGAAGAAGAAGATGTGTGCTAGTTGGAGGATTAGCAGTAAAATAGATTGGGGTAATATGTATGGATAATTTAATTGAAACTATACAAAAGAACGGAATAATAGGAGCTGGTGGAGCAGGATTTCCAACTCAGGTAAAACTTAATACAAAAGCTGATACCGTTATAATAAATGGAGCAGAATGTGAACCCTTACTACGTGTTGACCAGCAACTAATGGCTATGCGTCCAGAAGATTTACTTGATGCACTGACTATGATTATGAAGCAGTTAGGAGCGAAAAACGGTATAATAGCTATGAAAAGGCATTATGTAGAAGCTGATATGGCTATTTCAAAACTTCTTTCAAAATATGAAAATATATCAATATTTCATTTAGAAGAGTTTTATCCGGCTGGTGATGAACAAGTATTGGTTTATGAGGTTACAGGAAAAATTGTTCCTGAAGGCGGAATACCTATTGAAGTTGGAATAGTAGTCAATAATGTAGAAACAGCGCTTAACATATATGATGCTGTGAATAAGAATCAACCTGTTACCGAGTCTTATGTAACTCTTACAGGATCTGTAAAAACAAAAATGACAATAAGTCTTCCTCTTGGTATTACTCTTAAAGAAGCGATAGATATGGCTGGTGGTCCAACAATATCTGATTATGCAATAATCAACGGTGGCCCTATGATGGGTAAAATAGTTAGTGAAGTTGATAGAATAACGAAGACAACAAAAGGGTTGATAATTTTACCAAAAGATCATTCATTGATTATAAGTTTAACTAAACCTATTGGAAATATGATTAAGATTGCGAAAAGTTCATGTATGCATTGTAATATTTGTACTGAAATGTGTCCACGATATTTAATAGGACATAGAATTGAACCTAATAAAATGATTAGATTTACAAATTATCAAAGCTTTTGCGATAGCGCGACTACTCCAATTAATGCATTTCTTTGCTGTAATTGCAGATTATGTGAGTATGCGTGCGTTATGGGTCTTCAACCTTGGAAACTGCATATGGCATTTAAGGACGAATTGGGAGCAAAAGGTATTAAAAATGACTTACATAATAAACCTGAAAATGCACATCCATTTAGGGAATATCGAAGATATCCTGTTAAGAAATTGATAGCTCAGCTTGAACTTACAGAGCATGATAAACCTGCACCTATGGAAAAAAACTCTAAACAATTCAATAAGGTTTCTATATCTCTTAAGCAACATATAGGCGCACCTGCAACGCCAACTGTACGTGTTGGAGATGTAGTAAAAAGAGGAGATATGATAGCTGAGATGAATGGTAATACACTTGGTACATCATATCATGCAAGTATAAATGGTAAAGTGGTTTCTATAGATTATAATGAAATTATAATAGAGAAATAATAGACAGGAGTACATTATGGATAGATCTATTGGATTAATAGAATTAAAAAGCATACCAACAGGTGTGGAAACAGCAGATGTTATGCTTAAAGCAGCAAATGTTGATTTAATAATGGCGAGGCCTACTTGTCCCGGTAAATATGTTATAATAATTACCGGAAATGTAGGAGCTGTTAAAAATTCAATGAGTTCAGGAATATCAACAGCTGGATATTCATTGGTAAATACACATATAATCAACAATGTTGATCAGAGTTTACCCGCTGCTATAATGGGTACTACTGACGTTGATAAAATTAGCGCTATAGGAGCAGTTGAAACTATATCGGCTATAACTTCAGTTATAGCTGGTGATATAGCTGCTAAGGCATCTAATGTCAAACTAATAGAAATAAGAATAGCTAACGGATTAGGCGGAAAAGGATTTTTAATCTTCACAGGTGAAGTATCTGCTGTTAAATCAGCAATGAAATCAATTATTGCTAAATTAGGACAAGAAGGTGAAATAACAAGTACTACAGTTATTCCAGCACCTCATAAGAATCTTATTCCTCATATTTTAGGATAAATGAAAGGATAATAATGGTAGAAGAGGGTAAAACAAGAATAATACAAGAGTTTGTACCTGGTAGGCAGGTTACACTTGCTCATATTATTGCAAAGCCAAATGAAGATGTTTATAAAAAATTAGGTTTACTTGATGCTAGTGGCAGTATAGGAATACTGACTATTACACCTAGTGAAGCTGCAATCGTAGCTGCTGATGCTGCTACAAAAGCGGCTAACGTAAAAATAGGGTTTATAGATAGATTTAATGGATCTTTGCTAATTACTGGACAGGTAATGGCAGTCGAATCAGCAATGAAAAATATTTTAAATCTTCTTTGTGATAAAATGGGCTATTCTGGTACCAATATTACAAGGACATAAACTATATGGAAACATTAAAAAAGAAGATAATTTTAATTGGAGGTTCACAAGAAGGTAAAACTACTATATGCCAATATATAAATAATCAGAAGCAAGAATATCAGAAAACGCAAGCAGTTGTTTATGTTGGAGATACTATGATAGATACGCCAGGCGAATATGCTGAGCGTAGATCATATTATGGTTCTTTACAGATTATTTCTGTCGATGCTGATGTAGTAATTTTTGTTAAAGATGCATCTAAACATATGTCGATTTTTGCACCAACATTTTCATCGATGTTTACAAAACCGGTAATTGGTGTTATTACTCACATAGATGTCGCAACTAAAAAGCAAATTCAAGATTCACATATATATCTTGAACTTGCAGGTGCTCGTCCTGTTTTTGAAGTGTGTGCTTTAACAGGAAAGGGTATTGATAAAGTCATTAAATACATCAACAAAATTAATCTTGTTGAGTATTGATGTAATAAATGCACGATAGTTAGTTCACATTTTAGTAACAAATGGAGGTAAAGAAAATGAATAGACTTATTCAATCACCAGGCAAATATATCCAGGGTCCAGGGGCTATAAAGCACCTACAGGAATATACTAAAGATTTCGGTAAAACATTTTTAGTACTAGCTACTGATACAGGGCTAGGAAGAATAAAAGGAAGTATCGAAGAAAGTTTTAAAGGAACAGACAGCACTGTTTATTACGAAGTATTTAACAGAGAATGTTCACAAAAAGAAATAGATAGAATTTGTAAAATAATATTAGATAAGAAATGTGAATGTGTTATAGCCGTTGGTGGTGGTAAAACTGCCGATACTGGTAAAGCAGCTGCATATTATTCAAAAACTAACGTTGTAGTAGTTCCTACTATTGCGTCTACTGATGCTCCTTGTTCAGCACTTTCAGTAGTATATCAAGAAGATGGCGTATTTGAGAGCTATTTAGTTCTTCCACAAAATCCTTCTATTGTAGTTATGGATGAAGATATTATTGCTCAGTCACCAGTAAGATTATTGGTATCAGGCATGGGCGATGCACTTGCTACATTTGTTGAAGCAAAAGCAGCTAGACAAGCAGGCGCATTAAATATGGCTGGCTTCCACCCTGCTAATGCAGCTTATGAATTAGCACGTCTTTGTTACAATACAATTATAACTGAAGGTTATAAAGCTATGATGGCATCAAAGAACCAAGTTAAGACAGCAGCTGTAGCTGACATTATCGAAGCTAATACTTATCTTTCAGGTATCGGTTTTGAAAGTGGTTGCCTTGCAGGAGCTCATGCTATCCATAATGGTCTTACAGTAATTCATGAATTGCACGACATGCAACATGGTGAAAAGGTTGCTTTTGGTACATTAACAGAACTTATTCTTGAAAATGCACCTGAAGAAGACATTCAAGAAGTACTTGCTTTTTGTACATCAGTTGGTTTACCAGTTTGCTTCGCAGATATGGGATATCCAAACTATGACAAGAAGAAAGTTATGGAAGCTGCAATTGCTTCATGTGCAGAAGGCGAATCTATCCATAATGAACCATTTGAAGTTACACCAGCAGATGTATATGCAGCAATGATAACAGCAGATGCTATTGGTACCGCATATAAAGAAGCTTAATTCATAATAATATGTAATTCAAGTAAATAAATTATTTGCTTTATATTATATATTTAAACCCTATACATGCTCCGAATGCAAAGACATTCGGAGCATTTGTTTTATGACATTATTTTGGTTTCAAAGCTCTTAGAAGTTATTTTTTTTACTTCATCGAAGTATTTGACCTTTTCTTTGATTGCGCTACGTTAAGAGCTAACTTGGGGCTTATTTGTACTACAGAAGGGTGTCTCTATAAAGCTATTTACTGCATAATTTTACCGCTGGCTCTGATCCACTTTATTTATAAAGTTTTCATATATTAATTATCGGAAGGTATTAAAAGTTTTTATTGTCTTTATAACATAAAAAATAATTTGATTAATGAATTTTTTAAAAAATCACCTAATATAATTCCAAAAATTTAAGGCAGTTAAATTTTTTATATAAATACTTGCCTTTATCTATAAATGTATTATACTTTTTTTATAATTATTTAGGTATTCTCATAATAAATGGATTGTATATAGAATAGTTAGTATGGATTTTGTGAAAACGGTTGAAATACAAAGGATTTTGTGTATAATATATGTGTTAAATGATAAGGAGATAATATGAATAATTTAAAAATTAATAGAATAAATGAACTGGCTAAAAAGAAAAAAGCAACAGGTCTTAATGCTGAAGAAACAGCTGAACAAGCTGTTTTAAGAGAAGAATACTTAAAGAGTATTAGAAAAAACTTAAAAGACCAGCTTAATAATATTGAAATAGTAGACTAAACAAGGAAGTGATGTATATGGAAAAAAGAAACGTTTATTTGGATTATTCAGCTACTACGCCGTTAAAAGACGAAGTTCTTGAAGCTATGATGCCATACCTTAAAGAAAAATACGGGAATCCTTCCAGTATTTATTCTAAGGGCATCGAAAACAAAGAAGCCATAAAAACTTCTAGATTACAAATTTCAAAATTGATTAATTCTGAAAAAGATGAAATATATTTTACTGGCTCTGGCAGTGAATCTGATAATTGGGCCATATTTGGAACTGCTAGTTCTTTAAGATGTAAGCATATAATTACTAGTAATATAGAACATCACGCAGTATTAAATAGCTTAGAACACTTAGAAAGTCAAGGTTATGAAGTGACTTATCTAAAAGTAAATGAACAAGGTCTTATCAATCCTGATGATTTAGAAAAAGCTATTAAAGATGATACAATTTTAGTAACTATTATGATGGCTAATAACGAAATTGGTACTATTCAGCCTATAAAAAAATTAGCCAGAATTGCTCATGACAAGGGAGTGCTTTTTCACTGTGACGCTGTTCAAGCTCTAGGAAATATTCCTATAGATGTAAATAAATTAGGGGTTGATATGATGTCATTTTCAGCTCATAAACTATATGGACCTAAAGGAATAGGTGCTCTTTTTATTAAAGATGGTGTGGAAATTGATAATTTAATATATGGCGGAGCTCAAGAAAACGGCAAAAGGGCAGGGACAGAAAACGTTCCATCTATTGTTGGCTTTGGAAAGGCCTCAGCGCTCGCTCTAAGCGGTTTAACCGAACATATTGCACATTGCCTAGAACTCAGGAATTACTTCGCTGACAGGCTATTTGAAGATGTATTTGATACACATGTAAATGGTACTATGCTTGACAGACTACCGGGCAACTTAAATATATCCTTTGATTTTATAGAAGGAGAGGCTATACTCATGATGTTAGATTATATGGGGATTTCAGTATCAACTGGTTCTGCGTGCAGCTCATCTAGCGGTTCGCCTTCTCATGTTTTATCTGCTATAGGGGTTCCAGAATCGAGAACATATGGTACAATTAGGTTCTCAATAGGTGATTTTACAACTAAAGAAGATATAGATTATGTAATAGATGCTATTAAAGACATTACTAAAAAATTAAAGGAGCTATCTCCTTTTAAATAGAAAAGAGGAACAATATATTATGAATATGTATAACGATACAGTAATGGATCATTTTATGAATCCAAGAAATGTTGGAGAGATGGAAGATCCTGACGGTATAGGAATATATGGTAGTCCGACATGTGGAGATTTAATGCAAATTCACTTGAAAATAGAGGATGAGGTCATTACTGATGCAAAATTCAAAGCTTATGGGTGTGGTTCTGCTATAGCATCATCTAGTATGGCTACAACTATCATAATTGGGCTTAGTGTAGAAGACGCATTAAAACTTACAAACGGTGAAATAGTCGATAAACTTGAAGGTTTACCTGAAGCAAAGATTCATTGCTCTGTTTTAGCTGATATGGCTATTAAAAAGGCAATATTTGATTATGCCGAAACCAATAACAAGCATTACAAAGCATTAGAAGGGTTTGACCCTTATGAAATGGTTCAAGAAGAACACGTATGTATATGCGGTAAAGACGAGGAAAAATAATGGAAACATTAAATGATAACAAAGTAGTGATTGGATTAAGCGGCGGAGTTGATAGTGCAACCGCTGCTTTATTATTATTAAACAAAGGCTACGATGTTCATGCACTTTATCTTATAGTAAAGAAAAATGATACCGAACATGAAGAAGCTAATAAAATAGCAGAAAAACTTGGTATTTGTATTAAAGTATTAGATGTATCTGATGATTTTGATGAAAAGGTTATTAAATACTTCATAGATAGACATAATGAAGGAATGGTGCCATCACCTTGTATTGTATGTAACAGAGAAATCAAATTTAAATACCTATTAGATGAAGCTAACAAAATAGGAGCTAAATATATAGCAACAGGTCATTATGCTCAAATAATTGAACTAGATGGTAAAAAATATGTAGGAATGTCTAAAAACCGACACAAAGATCAGTCATATATGCTTGCAAATTTAACAGTTGAACAAGTTAATAGGCTTATTCTTCCTTTAGAGAAATTTTCAGATAAGGAATCCATAAGAGAAATTGCTAAAGATATTGACCGCGACGTTTCAAATAAAAGAGACAGCCAAGAACTTTGCTTTGTAAGCCCTGATATTACTCACATAGACTATTTAAAAACTAGGGGAGTAGATATTAAAAGCGGAAAATATGTTGATAAAAACGGCAATGTGCTTGGTAGCAATCCAGGCTATCAAAGCTATACAATTGGTCAAAGAAAAAGATTGAACATTGCTCTTGGGAAAAGAATGTTCGTAACAAAGATTGATTCTAGTAAAAACGAGGTTACGTTAGGTACCAATGATGAACTTTTTATAAAAAAGGCTTTTACTAGACATAATAATATTATCGTTAACCATGGTGAATTTGACGTAAAAATCAGATCTTCTAGTGGCACAGTAAAAGGCAAAATCGTAAACTACAGTAAAGAAAATGATTTACTCGAAATAGAATTCAGCGAGCCTGTAAGAGCAGTTACTCCCGGACAATTTCTAGTCATATATAAAGATGATGTAGTTATGGGAATAGGCGAAATATGTAATGACACCACTATCTAAATATGGTATAATAAATAGTAATATTATCACGAGAGGAAACAAAGATGGACAAATTAGGTTTAAACGAAATTAGAAAACTTTTCATTGATTTTTTCGAAGAAAAAGGACATTATGTGGCGAAAAGCGCTTCATTAATTCCTAGAAATGATAATAGTTTGCTTATTATAAATTCAGGAATGGCACCACTAAAGCCATATTTCTCAGGTGTTGAAACTCCACCTGCAAAACGTATGACAACTTGTCAAAAATGTATAAGAACAGGCGATATAGAAAACGTAGGTGTTACTTCTAGACATGCTACATTCTTTGAAATGCTTGGTAACTTTAGTTTTGGTGACTATTTTAAAGAAGAATCATTAAACTGGGGCTGGGAATTTATGACAGATTATCTCCATATGCCTACAGAAAAGATATGGGCTACAGTATATGAAGAAGACGACGAAGCTTATGAAATATGGAAAAAGATAGGTCTACCTGAAGAAAGAATTGTAAGGCTTGGTAAAAAGGATAACTTTTGGGAAATCGGATTAGGACCATGTGGCCCTTGTTCTGAATTGTTCTTTGACAGAGGCGAAAAATATGGTTGTGGCAAAGAAGACTGCGCACCTGGTTGTTCTTGTGACAGATATATAGAATTTTGGAATCATGTATTTACACAATTTTCAAGAGAAGAAGACGGAAGTTATACTGATTTAGCAAATCCGAATATCGATACAGGTATGGGTCTTGAGAGATTAGCATGTATTATGCAAAACGTTGACTCAATATTTGATGTTGATACTATTAAATACATATTAAATGGTGTTACCACTCTTGCTAACGTAGAATATAAAGATGGCGAAGCTGAAACTGATATGAGCATAAGAATCATAACTGATCACATAAGATCTATGGTATTTATGATTAGCGACGGAATACTTCCTGGTAATGAAGGCCGAGGTTACGTTTTAAGAAGAATAATTAGGCGTGCTGCAAGGCACGGTAAGATGCTTGGAATTGAAGCTGGGTTTTTAACTAATTTAAGTGAACTTGTAATTGAAGTATCAGGCGAAGCTTATCCTGAACTTATCGAAAAAAACGATTTCATTAAAAAAATCATATCAGTTGAAGAAAATAAATTTTCTCAGACTTTAGACCAAGGCATGCTTAAACTTAAGACATACATAGACGAAATGAATGAAGAAAACACCCATAGGTTAGACGGAGATTTAGCTTTTAAATTATACGATACTTATGGTTTTCCCCTTGAGCTTACTGAGGAAATATTAGCAGAACATAACAAAGCTATTGATTTAACAGGTTTTAAAGAAAACATGCAACAACAGCGTGAAATGGCAAGAAGCGGTAGAAAATGTACAGAGGAAGAAGCTTGGAAGGATGTAAGCGATTACAGTAACCTTCCTGCAACTAAATTTATAGGATATGATAATTTAATATCCGAATCTAAAGTAATCTATACCGATTCTAGCAGTTGCGATAAAATGCTGATAGCTCTTGATAAAACACCATTTTATGCTACAAGCGGCGGACAAATTAATGATATGGGTAAGTTATATAACGAAAACTTTACATGTGATGTTGTTGACGTAGTAAAAGAAAACAAGGTTTTTCTTCATATAACAGAAAACGTAGTTGGTAATCTTAGTGTTGGTGATGTTATAAATGCCGAAGTAAATCCGATAGTTAGAAATAATACTTCTAGAAATCATAGTGCTACTCATTTACTTCAAAAAGCTCTTCAGGAAATCGTTGGAGAACACGTACATCAAGCAGGTTCATTGGTTGCTAATAATTATTTAAGATTCGATTTTAATCACTTTGAAGCAGTTTCAAAAGATGATTTAAAAAAGGTTGAAAACAGAGTAAACGAAATGATTAATACATTTTTACCTGTCACTATTGAAGAAATGCCTATAGCTAAAGCTAAAAAATTAGGCGCTATGGCGTTATTCGGTGAAAAGTACGGTAAGACTGTAAGAGTTATTAAAATGGGAGACTTCAGCATAGAATTATGTGGTGGTACTCATGTCAAAAATACAGGATTTATTGGAAGCTTTAAAATATTAAGTGAATCCGGAGTCGCATCAGGTGTAAGAAGAATAGAAGCAGTTACAGGTAAGGAAGTTCTTACTACTTTAAATAAATATGAAGATATGTTAAATGAACTGTCTACTCATATGAAAACTACAACATTTGGTATTTCTGAAAGACTTCTTAGTATACTTGACGAAAATAAGGAACTTAAAAAAGCTGTAAAGGAATTTAAAAACATTACTATGAACGATGCTACGGCAGGCTTATTAGAAGATGTTAGAGAAATTAAGGGCATAAAGCTCTTAACCAAGAGTTTTAAAGATACTGATATTAATCAGCTACGAACGCTGACTGATGATATAAATGCAGAAAACAAAGGAATAATTATGGTATTTGCATCAGAGACTAACGGTAAGGTTATGTTTATCGTTTCTGTTTCTGATGATTTAGTAGAAAAAGGTTATCATGCAGGAAAGATGATTAAAACTATTGCAAGTGTTGCAGGCGGTGGTGGCGGTGGTAAAGCTAACATGGCACAAGCAGGCGCAAAGGACCCATCTAAAATTGCTGATGCTTTGGGTATTGCAGAAACTCTAATATAAGGAGGCTATTATGAAAAGAGACACATTAATGTTTACGACTGAAAAAACAGAAGACAGATCAAAAAAAGAAATACTTACCGAAATTTATACTGCTCTTGAAGAAAGAGGATATAACGCTATAGATCAGATGGTAGGTTACCTAACTTCCGGAGACCCTTCATATATTACTAGTCATAATAATGCTAGAAATATGATAACAAAAATGGACAGAGATGATTTATTGGAAGAAGTTATTAAAGCTTATCTAGGTAAATAATATGCGCATATTAGCACTTGATGTGGGTACTAAAACAATTGGCGTTGCAGTAAGTGATCCTTTAGGCATAACTGCTCAAGGCATAACTACCATCGAAAGAATTGGTATTAAAAAAGATACTAATAAGGTTGTAGATTTTGTTAAGGAATACGACTGTAGCGAGGTTGTATTAGGTTTACCTATTAATTTAGATGGCTCTGATAGCATACAAACTGAAAAAGTTTATGAATTCAGAACCAAACTAGAAAACAAATTTCGTAGCACTGGGCTAGTAAATGTTAAAATTGAATGGCAAGATGAAAGATTTACTACTGTTATAGCTGAACGGGTATTGATTGAAGCTGATGTAAGTAGAAAAAATCGCAAAAAAGTCATTGATAAACAAGCAGCCGTTATTATTTTACAAAGTTATTTAGATAGGATGTCAAATGTATAAAGTAAACAAATTGGGATTTTTGAAGGAAAACAGTTATTGGGGTAGAGGCATAATCATAGGCAAAAATAGTCATAGTGCTGTAGTTGCCTATTTTATTATGGGTAGAAGTGAAAATAGTAGAAACAGATATTTCTATGAGAAAGATGATAATATTGCTATAGCACCTTTTGAATTAAAGAAGGAATTCGATCCTAGCTTAGTTGTATATTATCCTGTTAAAACATTTAATAATAGCTTAATTGTAACGAACGGTGATCAAACTGACACGATACATGAGTTTTTATCAAATAATAGGTCATTTGAAGATGCTCTTAGAACTAGGAAATTCGAACCAGATGCTCCGAATTTTACTCCTAGAATAAGTGGCATATTAAATTTCACTGCTTCTGATTTAGAATATAAGATGAGCATACTAAAAAGTAGCAATTCTGAAGGGGAAGCATGTAATAGACAATTCTTTGAATACTGTGCCAAAGAAGGAGAGGGTCACTTCATTCATACATATATGAAAAATGACAATCCGCTACCTTCATTTGAAGGAGAACCTAAGACAGTTGAAATATTAGATGATTTTAATGAGTTTGGAAACACAATTTGGAAAAATCTAGATGAAGATAATAAGATATCTCTTATGGTTAGATTTATCAATTTAAATACTGGTGATACTAAAACCAGAATATATAACAAAAGGAAGGGCGACTAATGGATAATACACTACTTTATATGTCTCCATTTTCTACTCGCTATGCTGGCGAGGATATGAAGTATATCTTTTCAGAGACAAAAAAATTCACAACATGGCATGAGCTTTGGATAGCTCTTGCAAAAGCTGAGCACGAACTTGGTTTAAATGTTACAAAAGAGCAAATAGACGAACTCGTAGCAAATAAGGATATTATTGATTTTGATGTGGCTAAAGCCAGAGAAAAAGAAGTAAGACACGATGTTATGAGTCATATTTATGCATACGGTAAAAGATGTCCTAAAGCAGAGCCAATTATACATCTAGGAGCTACTTCTTGCTATGTAGGTGATAATACTGATGTTATTCTTATGAGAGAATCTCTTCAATTAGTACTAAAAAAATTGGTACAAGTTATGAAGAATCTTTCTTCTTTTTCTGAAGAATACAAGGAACTTCCTTGTTTAGGATATACTCATCTTCAACCCGCACAACTTACTACTGTAGGTAAAAGAGCTAGTTTATGGCTATATGAGCTATATATGGATGCTTTAGAAGTTGAAAGAAAAATAGATGAACTTATGCTTCTTGGTTCAAAAGGTACAACAGGTACTCAAGCTAGCTTTATGGAACTATTTGAAGGTGATGAAACTAAAGTAAAAGAATTAGATAATATAATTGCAAGAGAAATGGGTTTTGATAATTGCGTTAAAGTATCAGGACAAACTTATTCAAGAAAAGTCGACAGCATGGTTTTATCTATTCTGTCTGGTATTGCTCAAAGTGCTTCTAAGTTTTCTAATGATATGAGAATACTTCAATCATTTGGGGAAATGGAAGAGCCTTTTGAAAAAAGTCAAATAGGATCTTCAGCTATGCCATATAAAAGAAATCCTATGAGATCAGAACGAATTACTTCTATTTCAAGATATGTAATAGTTAATTCTTTAAATCCTTCAATAACAGCTGCTACCCAATGGTTTGAAAGATCTCTTGACGATTCTGCCAATAAAAGAGTCTCTGTTCCTGAAAGCTTTTTAGCAATTGACGGTATATTAAACCTATATATTAATATTACTTCTGATATGGTTGTATATCCTATGGTAATTAATTCAAGAATTATGGAAAAACTACCATTTATAGCTACTGAAAATATTATGATGGAAGCTGTTAAGCGTGGAGGAAATAGGCAAGAGCTACATGAACTTCTAAGAGTTCATTCTCATGCAGCTACTTTAAAGGTTAAAACTGAAGGCGCTCAAAATGATTTGATAGATAGATTAGCTAACGATAATAAGTTTATGTTAACCAAGGAAGAATTAATGTCTGAGCTAGATCCAATGATATATATAGGCAGAAGTGCTTCTCAAGTTACCGAATTAATAGATGATTTAATCAAACCATTTGTAGCAAAATATGCTGAAAACAAAGAGTTGACAGCTGAAATTAACGTTTAAAGGAGTTAAAAACATGGAACTTAAATACGGATGTAATCCTAATCAAAAGCCAGCTTCTGTTTATATGGAAGATGGCAAAGATTTGCCTTTTGAAGTATTAAACGGTAGACCTGGATATATTAACCTATTAGATGCTTTAAATGGTTGGCAATTAGTAGCTGAAATTAAAAAAGCTACTGGTAAACCGGCAGCTACTTCTTTTAAACATGTAAGTCCTACAGCTGCTGCAATTGGAAATGTTATGAGTGCCAGATTAAAAAGAGCATATTTTGTAGATGACATAATAGGTTTAGATAAATCACCCATAGCTACTGCTTATGCTAGAGCTAGAGGAGCTGACAGAATGTCTTCATTCGGTGATTTTATATCTCTTAGCGATACTTGTGATGAAACCTGCGCTAGCATTATAAAAAGGGAAGTATCTGATGGTATAATCGCACCTGATTTTACAGAAGAAGCTTTAGAAATTCTAAAAGAAAAGAAAAAAGGTCACTACGTAATCTTAAAAGTGAATCCTGACTATGTTCCAGCAGAAATCGAGAAGAAACAAGTCTTTGGAGTAACTTTTGATCAGAAAAGAAACGATGTAGAGATAAATAAAGAATGTATGACAAACATTGTTACTACTAATAAAGACTTAAATGAAGATGCTTTAAACAATCTTTTAATAGCATCTATTACACTTAAATACACTCAGTCAAATTCTGTTGCTTTTGCTGCTGACGGCCAAGTAATTGGTGTTGGCGCCGGTCAACAATCACGTATACACTGCACAAGACTAGCAGGAGCTAAAGCTGATAATTGGATACTAAGACAAAGTGATAAAGTATTAAACCTACCATTTAAACTTGAAATTGGTAGAGCTTTAAGAGACAACTTCATAGATCGATATATAGCTATGGAAGATACTCTAGAATCACTTTCTGAATTTGATTTTACAGAGCTATTTAGTGATAGACCTGACATTTTTCTTATTCATGAAAAGCTTGATATAATTGCTAAAGCAGAAGATATAGCTTTGGCCTCGGATGCTTTCTTCCCGTTCGGAGATAACATAGACAGAGCTTACCAAAGTAAAGTTAAGTATGTAGTTCAGGCTGGTGGTTCAATTAGAGATAGTCAAGTTATAGATACATGTAATAAATACGATATGGTTATGATATGTAACGGTATCAGACTATTCCATCATTAAGATGATATAATGAGCTATGAAATTTAAAGTATTTAAAAATTCATGGGAGTATTATGAATAAATATAAAGAATTAATAAAAAATGAAATATTAAAAATGAATGATAATGAGGAGAGGGTACTAAATTTAAACGATACCTCTCCTAATAAGAAGTCTAATGTACCTGATAAGGTTGATAAAGCCGTTAAATCGTTTATATCTAAGGCTTCTTCTTTTATTTGGGTAAATAGTACCTCTAAACGCGGTAAACGTAATCTAGAGGCTCTTAAACATGATACTAATTTAGAAACTTTATCTGCTTTCGATAAGGATTCTAAGAAAATCTATGAAAAAGGTGCGTCATTTACGTACAAAGAAGGTGGTATTTTAGGTGCTATAGGCGTTGGTATACCTGACATTCCGCTGTTTTTAGCAGTACTATTAAGAGGTATGCATTCAATTTCGGCTATATATGGATTTGATTATAAGTCTGACTATGAAAAACATTACATTCTTAAGCTTCTTTTAGCTTCATTATCTAGTGGTGAAAATAGAAAGAAGTATTTTGAAGAACTAGATACCTTTGAAGTAGGTGATGATAATTACTCAGAATTAGCTCATTTAATCGCAGCTGAACTAATAGTACAGAAACTTGTTCAAGGAATATTTATTATAGGTGCTGTCGCAGCTATAACTAACAAAAGGACATATATTAAGGTAATGAAGTGTACCAGATATAAATACAGACAAAGATTCTTAAATAAACTAAATGAAGAATTTTATGATATGACCAGTTTTAAAGAATAGGTTAGTCATAAAGACAGGGATAACTATTCCTAAAATCTTAATTTTGGGAATAGTTACTATACAGGAGTGTAACCAGGCCCAAAAGCCTGGTTTTTCAGTATGTTGCCATGTTTCTATATATATCTATTTTAAACAATATATCATTTGGATGTATATCACCTGTGCTCTAATTAAAATCGCTTATATCGAACATAAGAGCTTCTCTTTTTTAGACATTTTCATCTATTTCAGTTGGTACTATCAAAATCTGTCCTGGGTATATTTGACCATCATCTATGTCGTTTAAGTTTGATATTTCGTAAACAGCTTGTCTTGGATCCATATCAGCAGGCATAGTTCTATCTGCTATATCCCAAAGTGTATCACCATAAGTTACTTCGATTTGTTTGTAATAAGTTTTGGTTGTTCCAGATGCGTTATCAAGTCCAAACATATGAATAGTTAATGTGGCTATTAAGACAAATATTATAGTAACGAATATTACGAATCTCACTGGAGCTATTATCTTATAATGTTTTTTCATATTTTTCACCTCTCGATTTAGAACATTTGTTCTTATAGGTATATTTTACTACCCGAACATATGTTTGTCAAGAGTTTTATGAACATTCGTTCTTTTTATTTCAGAACATCATAAAATTCAGTGTTTCCAAGGTGTTTGTTGAGTTTTTCAGGGTTTATTTTTATTTGTACTCCCCTTTTTCCTCCACTAATATATATATTATCTAGTAATATTGCGTTTTCATCTATATATGTTTTAAATTGCTTTTTCATACCAATAGGTGAGCACCCTCCCCTTATGTATCCAGTTATACCAAGCAGTTCTTTTACATGAATCATTTCTAGTTTTTTAACTTCAGCAATTTTAGCGGCCTTTTTTAGATCTAATTCACCTTCTACTGGTATACAGAACACAAAATAATCCCTTGTGTTTGAAATAAGCACAAGGGTTTTAAATACTTCTAGTGTTGATAGACCAGAATGCTCAGCTGCGTGTACACCTGACAGATCATTTTCATCATATTCATATTCTTTCATTTCGTAATCGATGCCTGCAGCATCTAAAATTCTCATAGCATTTGTTTTATTCATATTTACATAATTTACTTATCGTAAAGTCACTCCTTCTTTGTTTTAGAATCAACAAATTCCATTATTTTTTTTCGGTTTTTAATGAATATATAAAATATTGCTATGGCTATTACTGCCAAAACTGCCATACCAATATAGTTTTTACTTTCAAGCATACTTCCTATTAAAAGACTTCCCATAATACCAGGAGTTCTTCCTATTGTAGATATAATCAGAAACGGAATTATTTTAATTTCAGAAATACCAGCTACATAACACATTATATCTTTTGGTATCCCTGGTATCATATATATTAATATTATTATTCCATAAGATTTAGTACTATTTAATTTCTTAATTATATCATTTACTCTTTTTTCACCAAACAAAATATGCAGTGCGTCTTTTCCTAGGAATCTAGCCAAGTGATAAGTTACAAATGTACCTACAACGGCTCCTGCCATCGAAATAAGATAGCCGTTCCAAAATCCATATATATAACTAGATGCAAACTGTATAGGTTGCCCAGGTATTACGCTTATTATTATTTGCATAGCTTGAAGGCCCATAAGGGCTAAATAAGTAGCACCTTTGTAATTTTCTACGAATGCAACTAATTCTTTAGCACTACTAAACTGATTTAAAAAATCTTTATTAAACACAAATATAAGTACAGGTACTCCAACGCTTATTATTAGAAGTAAAAATAATTTAGCAAACGCTACCAGTCTGTCGTGCATGCTAGTTTTATTAACATTATATCTTACGTCATCGTAAAATATATGTCTTCCTTGGCGTCTATTTGTTCTACTTTTATAAGAGAACGCTTTTACGTTGATTTTCTTTTTCTTTTTCATTTTTTGTCCTTATAATTCTATATATCCTCTTTTTATTAATTCATCTAAAGCTTTAATTACTCCAAATTTAGAATGCTCGTAAGTAAGTCCACCTTGAAAATATGCAATGTAGGGCTCTCTTAACGGTGCATCAGCACTTAATTCTATTGATGACCCCTGAACAAATGCTCCTGCAGCCATTACTACTTGATCTTCATATCCTGGCATATCCCAAGGAATGGGTGCTACGTGAGCATCTATTGGAGATGCTGACTGTATGCCTTGACAAAATGAAACCAATTTGTCTGGATTGTTAAATTTAATAGCCTGTATAATGTCACTTCTTTTAGAATTCATGTCCGGACATATTTCATATCCGAGTTCATCAAATACTGAACCACATAATATTGCTCCTTTTAAAGCTCCGTTAACCACCTTAGGTGCTAAGAATATACCTTGAAGAATAGCTCTTGTCTGTCCAAAAGTAAGTCCACATTCTGCTCCAATTCCAGGGCAAGTAAGTCTATACGATATATTATTTATTAAATCTTTTCTGCCTACTACATATCCACCTGATAAGGCCAATCCGCCACCTGGATTTTTAATAAGCGATCCTGCCATTACATCAACACCAACATCCGTTGGTTCTATATCGGATACAAACTCTCCGTAACAATTATCAACCATTACTATGATATCTTTATTTATCCTGTGTATCGTTTCTGTGATGTTTTTAATTTCTTCAATTGTAAGAGCATTTCTCCAAGCATAACCAGTTGATCTTTGCATAGCTACAACTTTTGTTTGTTCTGTTATAGTCTTTTTAATAATTTCTTCATCCATCTGACCATTACTTAAAGCTACTTCCTTATATTTAATACCATAATCCTTAAGAGATCCAAAGCTACTTCCAGTATTACCAATTACTTCTTGTAAAGTATCATATGGCGCTCCTGAGCAATATATAAGTTCTTCTCCCGGTTTTAATATACCAAATAATGTACATGCTAGAGCATGCGTGCCATTAACTATATTGGGTCTAACTAAAGCAGCTTCTGTATTAAATATATCTGCATATACTTTTTCAGTAGCTTCTCTTCCAGGGTCATCATATCCGTAACCAGTATTCCATGCAAAATGCATGTCGCTTATTCGGTTTTTTTGAAAAGCTTTTAATACCTTTAATTGATTCTTTTCCATTATCTCATCATACGAATTAAATCTATCAATTAATTTATCTTGATTACTGTTTACAATATCTAATACTTTTTCTTCTATGTTAAATTCTTCTATAATATATTCTTTAGTACTTTTATTCATTATTCTTTAGATTCCTTTCTTTCAAGTTCCCATTCCATATCTTTTACTAAGTCTCTTTTTACATTTTGCTTATGTTTAGCATAAAGCTGAGTTGTAGTTACTTGTTCGTGATCAAGTAACGCCTGTACATCATATATTGAATTTCCTCTACCTATTAAACTAGTCGCTGCTGTTGCTCTTAGCTTATGAGGGCTGTAACCAGCTCTTCTGCTTGTTTTTAAAGCAATAGATGTATATTTCTTTACAAGCTCTCTAATAGACCTTTCTGTAAGCCTTTTACCTTGAAGGGATAAAAATAATGCATCCTCATTTCCTTCAACGATTTTTTCTTCATTTGGTCTTTCAACTGTTACATAATCGTCTATTACTAAACTCACTGATTTATTAAGAGGCATCATAGATTCTTTGCCTCTTTTTCTATATATTTTAAATTCTCCTCTATTAAAATTAAATGAAGATATATTTAGCTGTTGTAGTTCTGATAGTCTTAATCCATAAGTCAGAAAAAGCACTAATATTGCTTTGTCACGCAGTTTAGTTTTCTCCCAATAGCTTTTTTCGTGCTCAGTCAAACCTTCTCCGTTAGTAACAGAATCAAGCATTATCATAACTTCATCATCTTGTAATGCTTTTATTTCATTTTCTCCTGTTTTAGGAACTCTTATTGGGTCAAACCCATCAGTTATATTTTCTTTAAGTAGACCATCTCTATAGAGTTGTTTGAATAATACGGAAACAGATGATCGTTTTCTTGCTAAGGTTCTATTACCATTTTGATAAACCACTATAGTTTCTTTTGATTCTACAGTATATTTTCGGCAGTAATCTAAAAAGATATTAATATCCATAGCTGTAATTTCATTTAATTCTTCTACTTTAACGTCAGTTGGTATGCTTGCTTTAGTAATACCAGATTCAAAAACAAGGTAATTAAAGAAGAACAATATGTCATGTAAATATGCAGATCTTGTCATAGGAAGTACATTTGATTTTAAGTATATAAAATAACTTCTTAGATATTTAGGTAGCTGTTTTTGTATGGCTTCGCATTCAAAAAACACGTTATTCTCTTTTTCAATTATATTATTTGGTTTATCGGTTTTATTATGTATTCTCACATTTTTACTCATAAAATCTTCTCCACAATATCAGCTACTTCAGTGTCTTCATCAACATCAATCCAAATCATGTCTTCATATTTTTTAAACCACGTTTGTTGCCTTTTTGCAAAGTGCCTAGTGTTTCTTTTGATTAAATATATGGCATCTTCTAAATTATAATTACCATTTAAATATTCAATGATTTCCTTATATCCTATACCTTTCATTGAAAAATTATCGCATGTAAGTCCTAATGAAAACATATGTTTTACTTCATCTACTAAACCCTCAGATATCATATTTTCTACTCTTTGGTTTATTCTTTCATACAGTACTTTTCTATCCCAATTTAGTCCATATAACTTAAAATCATATGCTTGATTCTTAATGTTACATTCTTCAAAGGGTTTCACTTCTTTACCTAGCTCAGTAGCTTCTATTGCTCTAATTACTTTTTTCTTATTATTAGGATGTATTCTTCCTGCAGCTCCGCAGTTAATTTCCGAAAGATAGGCATATAACACTTCTGCGCTCATAGATTCTAATTCTATTCTTCTCTTAGCATTTAGCGGCTTTGCCGCAAAATCCATCTCATATATTAAAGAATTTAAATAAAGTCCTGTGCCACCAACCACTACTGGAGTTTTACCTCTGGAAACTATATCGTCAATAGCTTCATATGCTAATTTTTGATATTTTGCTACAGTAAAAAACTCACTTGGATCAACTACGCCAATTAGATGGTGTTTTACTTCTTCAAGTTCTTCTTTTGTAGGTTTTGCACTACCTATATTCATATATTTATATAGCTGCATTGAATCGCAACTTACAATTTCTCCATTTATTCGTTTGGCAAGTTCAATAGCTACTTTAGTTTTACCAGTTGCCGTTGGTCCTGCTATAACATATATGTTTACCATAACTTTATTATGTCACCTTTCTTTATTTTCTATGAAAAGATTTCTCAATATCAGACTTAGAAAGCTTTAAAAACGTCGGTCTACCATGTGGGCAATTGTATGGATTTATGCAATTTTTGATAGTATTTAGCAATACCAATTGTTCACTTTCTGACAATTTGTTATTGCCTTTTATCGCATTTTTGCATGATTTGGTTATCAATTTGTCTATAACTATGTTATTATCTATTACTTCATCTTGGTTTACAGCCTCTATAAAGTCATTAACAAACAGTTCAGCCTCAGTTAGTGACATATTTTCTGGTATTTCTCTAATTAAGAACGTATTTTCTCCAAATTCACTGATATTATAACCAATTTTGTCTAATATTCCCATCCAATCTCTATTTTTATTGTAGAAACTTTTACTAGTATTTATAACTATAGGTATAAGTATCGGTTGCGATATTTTGTTTTCACTTAGATAATTGTTAACAAGTTTCTCATAAAATATTCTTTCATGTGCTGCATGCTGATCTATGTAGTAAATGTTATCATTTTGGTCTTCAGTTATTATATATGTATTAAAAACATATCCTACTATTCTCAATTCATCGAATACAAAAGGTCTATTATATGGTGGTTCTATAGAAAATTCATCATTAATTACAGGTTTCTTTTCTTGTAACACTTTTTTGATACCAATTTGTTCAGTTTTTAGTGTTTTTATGTATTCTGGCTCATAAGTTTGCTCTATTTCTACTTTTTCACTTAATTTAGGCATCTGAAACTCACTTATACCTTCAGTTTTAAATATACTGTTTGATATAGCATTACCAATTGCATCTATTACTTCTTTTTCTCTGTTAAATCTAATTTCTCTTTTATTAGGATGTATATTTACGTCTATAGTTTCGGGATTTAAAGAAATAAACAGTATTGATATAGGAAATCCCGAAAAAACTCTTTCTTTATAGCCTAGTTTAATACCTTTTTCTATTATTTTACTGTCAATTATTCTACCATTAACGAAAAATATTTGACCTTGTTTAGTGGATTTAGTAAGGCCTGGATTTGAAACGAATCCATATACAAATATTCCGTTTTCTTCATGCTTTATTTCTATTAAATTAGCATAATCTCTTGTAGGAAATATACTCATTATTGTATTTTGATGGTTACCATCTCCTGTTGTTGCAAACACTACAGTGTTATTATTTATTAATTTAAATGAAATATCAGCATAGTTTAACGCAAATTTTGATACAAATTCAGTTATTTTACCAGCTTCATTTCCGTCATTTTTCATAAACTTTTTTCTGGCCGGTGTGTTATAGAATACGTCTTCAATTATGAAAGTAGTACCGTCTGGGCATCCTGTTGTTTCTTTAGAAACAACTTTACTGCCATGAATAGTTAGTTTAGTACCAACACTGTCTTCTCTTCTTTTAGTCAGAACCTTAAGCCTAGTTACTGCGGCAATGCTAGCTAGCGCTTCTCCTCTAAATCCTAAAGTATTAATAGCATTTAGATCTTCTAAACTAGTTATTTTACCTGTAGCATGCCTTAAAAATGCTGTTTCTACTTCATCATTAGATATTCCTATACCATCATCAGACACTCTTATATATGTTTTACCGCCGTTTTTGATATCAACTATTATCATTTTTGCGCCTGCATCAACTGAATTTTCTAGCAGTTCTTTAATAATCGATACTGGCCTTTCAATTACTTCTCCAGCTGCTATTTTATCAGCAACACTTTTATCAAGTAGCTTAATCATAACTATTCCTCAATTTCTCTTTTAAGTTCTTCTAATATTGATAAGGCCCTCATAGGCGTAATGTTATTTACATCTAAATGTTCTAATCTAAACTTTACAGCTTCATAACTTTCATCTACTTCATTGTCAAATATTGAAAGTTGAAGTGGCTCAGTCTCTTTAGTTTCAGAACTTTCTAACTCCATTAACTTTATTTGAGCATTTTTTAGTATTGATTTAGGTATTCCTGCTATTTTTGCTACATGTATCCCATAACTTTTACTTGCAGGTCCTTTTTTTATTCTGTGCAAAAATACTATATTACCGTTTTTTTCACTAACGTCAATTGAAAAGTTCTTTACGCAATCTATTTTTTTCTCCATTACTGTTAATTCATGATAGTGAGTTGCAAATAGTGTTCTTACTTTTACGTCACCTTGACTTAGGTATTCTACTGCGGCCCATGCAATTGATAGTCCATCAAATGTACTTGTGCCTCTTCCTATTTCATCTAATATTATTAAACTTCTATCTTTTGCGTTTCTAAGTATATTAGCTAATTCACTCATTTCAACAAAGAATGTAGATTGTCCTTGTGATAAGTTGTCTGATGCTCCTATCCTAGTAAATACTCTGTCTACCACTCCAATTTCCGCTTTTTTACAAGGTACGAAGCATCCAATTTGAGCCATTAGTACAATTAATGCTGTTTGTCTCATATATGTTGATTTTCCTGACATGTTAGGCCCTGTAATGATCAGCATACTTTGATCTACGTTATTCATGCTTAAATCATTTGGTACAAATTGTCCTTGCCCTAGTATTTGCTCGATTGCAGGATGTCTTCCCTCTTCAATGTTCATTTCATAGCTATCATTTACTATTGGCATTATATAGCTGTTCTTTTGACTTACATCTGCAAATGATACTAGTACATCTAATATAGCAACGCCATCTGAAGATACTTGTAGCCTTCTAATATATGGCTCTATACTTTCTCTTAAACTATCAAATAGTCTGTATTCTAGATCATTTATTTTTGTTTCTGCATTTAATACAGTATTTTCCATTTCCTTTAGTTCAGGAGTAATATATCTTTCGCAATTAGTAAGTGTTTGTTTCCTTATATATTGTTCTGGCACTTTGGATACATTTAATTTGGTTACCTCTAGGTAATATCCAAATACTCTGTTGTATCCTACTTTCAGAGTTTTTATGCCTGTTTTTTCTCTTTCTTCGTTTTCTAAGTTAGCTATCCAGGTTTTACCACCGCTAATTGAATCTTTTAATTCATCTAGTTCCTTAGAATATCCAGATTTAATGATTCCACCTTCTTTTATAGTAAAAGAAGGATCATCTACTATTGCATCTTCAATTAGTGCATGTAACTCCGTAAAGCATTCTATTGAATCATTTAATTTTCTAATTAGTTCCGAATCAAGATTATCTAAAAGCTCTTTAACATCAGGTAATACAGCTAGTGTTGATTTTAATGCTATTAAATCTTTTCCGTTTGCACGTCCACTTGCTATTCTTCCTGTTAATCTTTCAAAATCATATATTTGTTTCAAGTTTTCTCTGATATCATTTTTATATAATAAATTTTCACTAAGCGTTTTAACGGCGCTTAGTCTCTCATTTACTAGTTCCGAGTTGTTTAATGGCTCTCTTATCCAAGACTTTAACTTTCTTGAACCCATAGCAGTAGATGTTTTATCAAGTACTCCTAAAAGAGATCCTTTGCTATCTTTACTGTACAGTGTTTCTAATAGTTCTAAATTCCTAATTGTTGCTTTATCAAGTGACATATGGTTTTTTACTTCAATGTATTCTAAGTGCTTTATTTGTGATAAATTCTGCTTCTGAGTTTCGAAAAGATATAGGAATAGTGAACCTGTAGCTATTATGCTTAATTCCTTGTCTTCTATTCCAATAGGCATCAGTGACACCATGTTAAATTGACTCAAAATCGCCTCCGTGCAGGTTTTTAATGTGAAGTACGATTCATCTATCACATTAATATATCCGCCTACCTGAGAGCGAAGATTATCCTCTCCTACTCTATCTAATATTTCATCAGTTAGTAATATTTCCTTAGGTGATATTTTAACTAATTCACTTATTAAATTATCAAAATATATACTGTCATTAAATGACGTCGTATACATTTGACCTGTAGTAATATCTCCATACGCTATCCCTACGGTTTTACCCATTTGGAATATTGATGCTATGTATAAATTTTCCTTATCGGATATTGCACTTTTTATGGTGTTTGTACCAGGCGTCATAATTCTTACTACGTCTCTTTTAACTAGTCCTTTTGCTTTCGAAGGGTCTTCTGTTTGTTCGCATATTGCTACTTTATATCCCTTTTCTAAAAGCTTACCTATATATGCTTCTGCTGCATGATAAGGTACTCCACACATGGGAGCTCTTTCCTCAAGCCCACAGTTTTTTCCTGTAAGCGTTATTTCTAATTCTCTAGATACGAGTTTTGCATCTTCAAAGAACATTTCATAAAAATCTCCTAACCTAAAAAAGAGAATACAGTCCTTATGCTGTCCTCTAATTTCTAGGTATTGTTGCATCATTGGTGATAGTGCCATATTATTTCTCCTACCTGTTTATTATTAGTAATATTGTATCATATTTTAGGAATAGTTTCATTATTTTCTTTATACTTGTGACTATGGTATAATTACTTTACCTTAAAGAAAGGATGGTTATATTATGAATAAATTTAAGAAGATATTTAATCCTGAATACTTTCAGGGTAACATAAAAAGCAACAACTATTTTGAAGGTTGGTACTATAAATTAACCAATTTGGAAGAGTCGTTTTCCTATGCGATCATACCTGGTGTTTCGTTATCTGACAGCAGTCATGCCTTTATACAGGTAATTGAAGGCAGCACTGGTAAAACATATAACTTTACCTTTGATCTTAAAGATTTTTCATACGGTACAAATGAGTTTTTTGTAAAAATTGGTGATAATGTTTTTGCAAAAAAAAGTATAAAGCTAAATTTAAAAAACGAAGAATTCGAATTAAGCGGAATAATCGACTTTGATGAAGTAGTTGACTTTCCAAAAAATATACTAAGCCCAGGTATTATGGGTATTTTTTCATATATTCCTTATATGCAGTGCAACCACGGAGTTGTTAATATTACGCATAAAACAAGTGGCCAACTGTTACTTAACAATATTAAACTTCCTATGGATAACGGTTACGGTTATATTGAAAAAGACTGGGGTAATTCTTTCCCTTCAAGCTGGCTTTGGCTACAAGGTAATAACTTTGAAAATACCGAAGCATCATTTATGCTATCTGTTGCTAATGTTCCTTTTATGGGCTCTGAATTTGTAGGTTTTTTAGGCTTTCTGTATTTTGACGGAGAAGTTCATAAATTTGCGACCTACAATAGAAGCAAAATTAAAAACATTGAATTAAACGGTAACAATCTATCAGTTACAATAAAAAAGAACCAATACACTCTAAAGATAAGTGCTACGAATGACGGAGTCGGTACGCTAAAAGCTCCTGTAAACGGTTCTATGACTTCAACTGTTAATGAAAGTATTAATGCTAATATAACTATTACACTAGAAAAGGACAATGAAGTTATTTTTCAGGACACTTCATACATGTGCGGAATGGAAGTCTCAGAACTATCAGACGAGCTAATTGGTAAAATTAATAAAGGGAGTTGATTTTATGATTAAGAAAAGTTTTGACATGAACAAGGTATTAAAATACTCATTTTTAGTATCTATTGCCTTAATGATTCTAATTTACTTAACATCACTTACCCTTGGCAGATTTCATGTTATGTTACTTGAAGATCAAGGTTCTTCTTGGTACTACTGGAAGCTACCAAAACTTAGTATAATCGCTACAGCTTCTGCTTGGATATTATATCTTACACACCAATTTACTGTTTGGTACCTTATTTTAAAAATGAAAAAACAGCCCATGTCAGATGCTGGCAAAGTTTCGGGTTTAAACGTTCTTATGCTTTTAGTAAATCTAGGCTTTATACTTCTTCATATAGGTCAAACCATGCTTTTTTACGATGGCCTTGCTCAGAATCTACCAATAATGACTTCTCAAGGCTCAGTAATTGTAATGCTTGTCCTTATACTGATAATTCTTAATTCTAGAAGAGGTTTATTCTTTGGTAAATCCGTAAAACTAACTGAAAAAGCGACCTTATCAGTATATAAATATCATGGTATGTATATTTCTTGGGCTCTTGTATATACTTTTTGGTTCCACCCTACCGAAGGCACCATTGGTCATTTAATGGGTTTCTTTTATATGTTCCTTTTAATGATACAAATGTCAATGTCAAATACAACACACCATTTTAATATTAAATGGATTACTCTATTAGAAGTATACGTAGCAGTTCATGGAGCAATAGTAGCTATTGAGGCAGGTAACGGAATGTGGCCGATGTTCCTGTTTGGTTTCCTATTTATGTTTGTGGTTACGCAGGCTTACGGCGTTATAGACAAAAAGTCAGCGCTGATTGGCATTACAGTAGCGTATATATTGTCTGCTATAGTAGTATTTAGTGGTGTACTTGGTAATGACAATACAATAACTGATCTTTATCAAATTACTTGGATCCCTATTGTTCTTTATGCCCTTGTATTTGTAATAGCATACGCACTCGAAGGTACTAATAAATTAATAAATGTAAGTAAAAATGTGAGGTTAAAATGAAAATAGTTGCTAAATCAATTTTAATAAAAGAACAAATTTTAGATAAAGTTAATAAAGGCTGTGATGCACTTGAAATACAGCTAGCGGAAGAACTTTATACGTCCCCTCCTCCTCATAATATTAATGATTTATTTGATAATGATCTATTAAATATTACTGATATTTATTCTGTGCATCTTCCTTTAGGAAAACATAGATTTGATACTAATTTAGATGATGTTTTTTCAAGTGATAGGATTTTTGCTTTTTATGACGGATGCAGTATTGCACAAAAGTCAGCAAAAATATGGAATCATCCAGTTAGGCTTATTCTTCATTTTGAAATGGATTTTGATAAGATGATTAGAGCTGACTATATTACTGATCACATCATAACAGTATTTCGTAATGCTCTAAATGACTATCCTGATGTAATATTCGCCATAGAAAATGTAATACCCCTCCTTCCTAAACAAAACGGATGGTATTTAAGTTCTAACGGATTTGATGACTGTGTAAGACTAGTCGAATACTTAAGAACGCAATTAAATACTAAAAGGTTCTCCGTAGTTCTAGATACCTGTCATGCAGGTATGACTATTTACTATCTAGATGTCCTATATAGCCTTTTAAACCAAGCTCACGACAAATACGCTATGGAAGATTTTTTCAAAGCTTACAGTGAATACTGTGATACTATTCATCTTTGTACATTTAAAGAAGATGGCTTTTATAAAAACCACGGAATTGGATTTCAAGATAATCATAAGCTACTTGAAGAATATGTTGATTTATGGAACAAATATACAAAAAACGCAGCACTTGTATTAGAGGTGCGTGAAGATGATTATACAAACAGTATTAACTTTTATGAAAACTCACTTCTAATTAAAGAATATTTAGAAGTATAAGAAAATATATATTAGCATAACTATATATAATAATTCACTGTCACCTTAATAGGCGACTCTTTTACTTTTATGGTTATAACTTTTTTGTTAAAGGATGGTTCTTAACAATCATCTTTTTTCAGTCGCCCAACATTGCATAATATCAAGGGTAAAAGTCCCAAGTACAAAAACAATAGAAATATAACGCACATATGATTTTAAATAATGTTAAAATGTGTATGACAATGTTCAAATTCATCTTCTTAAATCCTTACGGATTTTCTTAGTAATTGCGTATATTTAAATAGTAGTTATTCACAATACTTGCTATATTCTTTTTCACATTCATTAAAAAAAGTTCCCCAATCAGAATTAACTTTCTTTTCATTTGTAGTTAAATAATAGAGAAGTTTATATATACCTTTTAACAGATTTGAGTTCTTATGAAAAACACGAATAGCATAAATCAATTCATATACCTTAATAGCTCCAAGAGAATGTAAAAATGGATTTAATTCAGTTCTATTAATTAAAGAAATTGCATTTGAGTCATTTGTAGAAAAATAAATTAATTTCTTTGCAACTGCATAAGAAATAGATTTAACTTCACCACGATCATTGCGATTATCCATATGTGGATTAAAATTTGTAAACTGTGATATTTTTTCTTCTATTGTATTTCTAATAGATTTTTCATTTGGCGTTAAATCATCATCTTTTAGCAATATAATTTCACCAGAAGTAATTTTAATATCAATATATTTTTTTATAATCTCAGTTTCAGAAATCTCACGATAAACAGCTTCGTGGATTGCTACATTTGAGAATACACTCAATAAAGGTTCTATAAAAGCATCTTTATATTTTTCAAACGGTATATTTAAACTAGCAGAATTTTTCAAATCAAGGTCTGACCGATCTGGTGGAATAATCAAATTTGCATCAATAATTACAGTTTGACTTTTATCTTTTAATAATTCAATAAATTCTTGATTTGGGATGATTACTTTAGCCATTAGTCATCAGCTCCAAACAATTCCGCTATTTCATCAATATCATCTTCATTCACATTAATTTTGTAACCAAAATCTTCTATTTTTTTGTCAAATATCTTCAAATCCCTAATAGTTGAATCTAGTGTTATCGTCTCTTCATCATAGTTTTGTAATATTGTATTCAAAGCCTCCATATCGACACCATGCTTATTTGTTTCTCTATTTAATCTTACGAAGACAAATTCATTTATTGTTTTCCCAATTTTGTAATATACGCTTTCATTATCTCTTTCATTAATAGATAATAATTCATATTTTAAGCTCTGTTCAATTGCCCCAATCTCGTTAAGACGTTTTACTATCATTTTATACGGAACCTGATAATCAATTTGAATTTGAACAATCAATCTTAATAGAGCATTGTTACTCCATTTGTCCAAATCAACACTTCCACGGTTCTGTTTTTTAACCAATGTAATTAAGGTTTCTGTCGGAAGTAAAAATTCAGCAGCAAACCTATTTGCTTTTGAATTTATAAGTTCATCATCAGGTTCTGAAATTCTTTGAATGTGTAAATAATTTTTATTATCATCAATATGATGATAATATTCATGACATGCGTTAAAAATTTGTAAATCTAAAGGTACTAATGTATTAATCGCAATGTAATACGATTGTATACCAGTTACAGAGCTACTCTTCTCTAAATAAAAGGCTACAAGTCCCTTTGTATTTTCCGTTTTTATAGCAAAATTTAATAACTGAATATTATTATCTCTAAAAACTGAAAATATTTTTTCACCAATTGGTCCCATACCTAAGTCTAGTAATCTTCGCTTTGATTTTGTTAATTCAACAAGATTCAACTCTTCATTTGGGTTTAACACTACTTTATTAATACCTTCCATAATTGTTTTCCCTTAAGTTTTTATGTTTATCTAAACATAAAATCATTTCAATCAACTCGTTGAAAACTTTCTTTTCTTCAGCTGATTTTGCCTCTCCTTTTAAAGCTATTATAACATCTTGCTTACTTTCAACCTCAAGTATATCAGCGAAGTCATTACCTGTTACTTCTAGTATTTTTTCTATTTGATCCAATTTAGGTAGATGTTGCCCTCTTTCTATTTTTCCATATATCTGATCATTAAGCGATAGCAAATCTGCCATTTCTACTTGATTTAATTGATTTACTTTTTTATATTTCAAACAAATATTTGCAAGTTTATTAATATTGATTTTTGACATAACAATTCTCCTTTCAAAAAAACAATCATTTCTTCCTGTACACGTATTATATACTTTAATTATATATAATGCAAACTATTCATTATATTTCATTACTATTTATTGTTTTAGCATATTTGTAATATACTATTTCCTATCATTAATTTTTTTTACTAACAATATTTCACTTTGTAATGATATAGATTCTCTTATATAAAAGCTTATAATCAATCAGGGAGTCATTTTTAATATACTACAAACATCTGATAAATTATGTTTCATAAAGAGTATTTATTCCTTAAAAATAAGTTGCAATGCTTCTTCAATAAAAAAAAACATTGAATGATTTTATATTTTGCTCACTCAATAGCCCGTTGTTCAAATTCTCCATATACAACTTCTCTAAAATCAGTTCATGATTCAAAGAATATCCTTCATTTCAAACTAGTAAGTAATTCTTAAAAGTTACTTATTCCATATTTTATAGGGCGGCATGTCCTAGATATATTAACTTACAATATTCCACGATAGGCCCTAAATCATTTACTTAATAACGCAAGGATACTAATAAAAACTGCTACGGCAGAAATAAACATAGGAATCATCCATTTCCAAAAATCATAATATTTACGTTCAATCATTTCGTTTGCTTTGGTTGTGGCAAATGAAACAAACCTTGAGTCCATTGAAAACTGTGGTAGTTCAAAATTTATCCATTCTCCTTCAACATTCTTGGTTATTATATATTGCTCTTTATTTAAATTTTCAAGCAAAAATATATTTGCATAATCCTTACCAAATTTTTTCTGCAATTTCCCCCAAGTTATACCGTGCATACTGTGATTATGTACATATTTCAGAATTTTCATTGTTTTTTTATCAAACGCTACCATGCACAAACACCTCCTTATTCACATTCTTATTATACGCCTCTAAAATTCGTTCTATATATACTAATCTACTACGCTAAAACACATCATATTATGCAACGTTTTTCTTCTTTCATCGGTTACCTTTGCACTTGACACAAAATTAATTTTAATAAGTACTTAATTTCAGGTTCTTTTTAACGATATACATTTGCTCCTCCAAAAAATCATAATAATCAACATCATCTGGTACATTCAGATCATTATGTACTATCTCCGCAATATTTTTCAGTGAGCAAACTGCATCTATTAATTTTTTTCTTCTCGGTATACCAATACAAACCCTCGGTTTTATTTCAATCAATCCTTTAAGACTCGCTGCCAAATCTTTTAATTCTATAGTTACATTATTATAATCAAAAAGATATTTATTGCTACTGCTTTGCATAATATCGACTTTATCAAATAAATTATAATCATATAATTCAAACATTTTAGCTATTTCCTTTTTAATTTGTTTATATTCTTTTAATGGCTCTATCCATATTTCTTTAGCACTTTCGGTAACCGAAAATATAACTATACTACTTATTACGGTAATTAATATAGGTAAAAAATTATCCATTTTTTACCTCTTCTCCTAAGTGATTTCTCAATTTATGTTTTCTGACTATTCAATTATATAATCAATTGCTTCCCTTAAATTACTACTCCTATATTATGTCTATAAATATTGAACTTTTTTACCTTAGTGTTTTGTTTCTCCTTTATAAATCCTATTACATCCAAAAATCATTATAGCATTCTAAGGTACCATCTTCATCAAAATAGTAATATACAGCAGATATAGTCCCTAGGTTAGCATCTTCTGGATGATAGAATTCTTTAATAGTCTCATTCTTAGTAATAATCTCTTCATATGCATCGTTCATAGTATATCCATGCATTTCTAATGTTTTAGTATTAGATATTTGTTTATTAGTATTATTATCATAGTAGTAACATATGTATGAAGTTAAATTTCCACTTGCTTCAAAAGAAATTTCAGTTTTAATTGCAAGTACTGAGATATTTAAATTATCTTTAGTAAGTTCATAGTTAATTGTAACTGAAGTCATTTTACTATATGGATTTTCTTCGTTATATTCACTTAGAGTCATTTCCAAGTCTTCCTTACTGTCATAACCATCAAGACCAGCGTATGGAATATCAGTATTAATTAAATCTCCGTTTAATACATTTTCCGTAACATTAGGTATTACAATATTTACAGCCACATCATTTATTGTTTCGTTAATTGTAAATCCATCTTCAACTTCTAAATACTCTGCTTTATCTATTGTCACTTCTTCAGGTTTCGCTTCTTCAGTATTAAGTACTTCATTCGTAGAATCTGTATTATCATTAGAACAAGCTACTAGGGACACTAATACAAAAGCTATTAATACTATTAACATTTTCTTTTTCATTATTTTCTCCATTCGTCTATTATTCTAAGTAATATTTAAGGCAGACACAAGCTTTAAAATTGTGTCTGCCTCTTATCTACTGTTCGTCTACCAGCACTGCTGTAATTAAGAACCTATAATCATGGTCATGATCTATTGTACAGGTTGATAAAGTAATTATTTTATCATCAACTGTAACTTCTTTATCCGTATAATTATCTCTTGCCATATTCGTATTATTCAGTGAATCAAGAAAAGCTTGATATCCATCTTTATCATCAAGGTCATATAACGCCGTAATCAATTTGTTATTGTAAGTAACCGCTGCAAATATTTCATACGTATATATATGCTCAGGCGTATATATTATGATTTCCTTGTTTTCTTTAAAAAATTCTTCATCATAAAACTTCTGTAAGTCACCAAACATAGTACCTTGACCGTTATCACTTGCCATATGAACATTATGACCATATATTACCGTATTGTTATCCGTTAAATCCGAACTGTTAGTCAGATTAATATATATACTTCCCGGTATCCAGTTTTCTACTTTGTTTAAATCATGATTCACATAGTAGTTATCCTCATCAGGACTTTGTAGAAGAGGATAATCGACTGTAGTATTTGGTATAGTAATCCAAGCTATTACGTCTTCATTTACATCCCATGCAGCTTCAAAATCAATCGGTATATCAACTTTTTCAACTACTTTTTCTTTTAGTTCATCTACTGCCTTTTCTGATCTATTACTCGCTAACTTAGAGTTAATTATAAAGGCTGCGCAGCATATTACTATAACCCCTAATACTATTAGTATTATTGTTCTTCTCTTCTTTGTCATCTACTTCTCCTGTCGAATCAATATACTGAGATTATATCAAATATATTCAACATTTACAATAAGACCATAAGTATAACCTTTATTTATAGTTATACTTTCTTAATCTTTTCGTAAGTTATACCTGCTCAAAACATTTCTTCAAGTTATTTAAGAAATTTGCTATACAGACAATATATTATTACAATCCATAAAATTACTATAGGAATTCCATAATACCACTTACCCTTTAAGTCTATATCTTCCTCTGTTAAAACAATACTTTTAGGTATAAGTTTTAATGATATGAAAATAAAAAGAGGAATAAGCAATAAGTCATCAACATATCCTAACACTGGTATGAAATCAGGTATCAAGTCAATTGGTGATAATGCATACGCAATTGTAAACCCAATCATAGCTTTAGCATACCAGGGCATATCAGGATGACTAATTGCACCAGCTAACATCTTCACCTGTTTATTTATCTTTCTTATTTTTTCTTTTATATTATCCATTAATTAAAGCGCCCAAATATTCTAACTGTTTGAGTAGTGTCAATATTAGTAATTATACTTTTTTCCATGTTTATTTCTATTGGGTCATTATCATTCCATTCATAACAAGTAAGTATGTCTTTCTTATTAATTCCATAATAATCATTTGTAATCGTTACCAATTCGCCTGTTTCCTCAATCATAAAATCAAAATATTTAATCATAATTCCTCTCCATTACTTTTCAATCTTAGTCTTTATACCTTGTATATGTTTCAGCTTAATATCATTAGATACATTTGTATATCTATCTAGTTGTTTATAGATTTTTTTTACTTCTTCAATAGTTATCAAATCTGGCATTTTATTAAGTTTTCTATAAATTCCTTTTATCATGCCACCTCTATAACCTACGAATGTATCTTTAGACTTATTACTAATTTTTTTTAGTGTACATCTTTGGCTAAATACTATATATGATTTAAACAATTCGTCATCTTCTATATTTAAAGCTCTTTTAATATTAGTAATGTGACCATTATTTTGCCATATAGGATTGAAGAATTTTTCCTTCTTTCCATTTTTAAATGTTTGTGTCCAAGTCTTATGTCTATCGTCTCCATATATCCAACCACTATAGTTTTTTGATTCGAATACAAAGATGCCTTTCTTACTAATCATTACTAAATCTACTTCAGTCATTCCTCCATCTTTAGTAGGTAAATATATATTTGTTAACAGTTTTTTGTAAATATTAAATTTCTCTAATAACCTAAAAGTATCATATTCACCATAATTTCCTTTATTAAATCTTACTTGTCCGTAAGCATTACCGGATGCTTCCGAATATTTAGACTTTTTATATTCCTTGTAGCCTAAGAATTCTTTTAATGCAATCATTATCAATAATACAATAATTGATTTATACATCTGCTCTCCCTTACAATTTCATTGGAAATATTATATAAATTCTTTCAACTGCTTATTGTTTTCTTCTTGATCTATAACAAGATAATATACACCATCTATCATTGAATCATGACAAAATCCATCAACTGGGAATCTTTTTTGTTCTAATGTTTTCATATTAGATGTAGCTACTGAGGTCATCAATGATACAATTTCACCTTTTTTATAGCTAGTTTCAACATAAGGCAACACTTTATTTAAAACACCTGTCATTTCACCGATGTCGCTAACATCTAGTGTATTAAATAACACTTCAAGAACTTCTCTTTGTCTATCTGTTCTTTCAAAATCACCATTACCTTGATATCTAATCCTGCAATAGCCTAATGCTTGAGTACCATCTAAATGATGTTCTCCAGCTGTATTTATGCCATAATTTTTCATAGCACTAATCTCATAGTCCTTTATAGTTATATCTATACCACCTACTTCATCAATTATATCTGTTAATCCTTCAAAATCAACATAAACATAATCTCGTATATCAAGTTCAAAATTTTGATTTATAGTTTTTATTGATAACAATGGACCTCCATAAGCATAGGCATGATTTATTTTTGTCATACCATAACCTTCAACAGCTACATATGTATCTCTCATAATAGATGAAAGTTTAATTTTGTTTTCTTCATAATCAAGTGATAATATAATTATAGTATCTGATCTTCCTATGTCATTGTTTCTACTATCTACACCAAACAGAGCTATATTTACAGTTTCTCCATTCTGTCCCATAAATTCCTCATCAATACCTAGTTCTTCATTGGTATTAGGTAAGTCATTAATAGTAACCTTATTTAACACTGTGTTTATATATATTGCACCTAATCCAATTATCAGTAAAAGAACAGCAACTATAATTATTGTTACTTTCTTCCACCTCTTTAACTTTTTCCATTTTGCCATTATTTTTATTGCTCCCTTTTACGCATAGTAATCAATCCGATTACATAAATTTTATTATATTTGATACTTAATCCCTACTAAATAAATCCCTTGTATATACCTTATCTTCTACATCTTTTAACTCTTCTGAAAGTCTATTAGCGACTATTATATCACTTATTTTCTTAAATTCATCAAAATCTTTTATTACCTTTGATTTAAAGAATTCTTCTTCATTAATAGAAGGTTCAAATACTACTACTTCAATAATTATTTTTATATGAACACATTAACAGTACTAGCAAATATTCAAACTTAAGAATATTAGACATTGTCTTAATCAATTTATTATTAAACGCTTTATTAATATATTCCATATTTTATTCGATTTCACTAACAATACGTCTATATTTTAATTACATCTTTTGATTTTCAATATTTATATATATATCTTTCATTTTTATAAGATAATCTAATGGAATCCATATATATGCTGTCTGTTGAGTGTGCTTATCATCCTTATAGTCTTTTATTTCCAAATAATTATTTCTTATGCTCGCATTTCCATGTGCAATTCCATTTCTAATATGTCTTAATAAATCTCTTGCTATGCTATTTCCACTATTCATTTCAATATATAAATTTAAATCCTTAGCAGTAGTAGTATTAATTTCGTTAGCTTTTTTAATAATAAAATTGTCCTTTTTTATATAATCCAATTTTTTAATTTTGTTAGTATATCTAGCAACTTTATTAACACCTTTTTTCTTCCATTTATAATTTTCAAATTTATTATCATTAAAAATCCAATCTATTGTTTCAGCCCATGAATTTCTATTACTTTTATCTATCTTTAAGTTTAAGTCTATAAAAAACATTTTATAATATTCTCCTCACTATCAACCCTTTACTTTTGTAATTATATTAAAGTAATATAACCTTTCTGCTATCATATTATTTGGATTCTAAAAAATTCTTTTATTTTTTCACATACATATAGCACTTCATTTTCAGTTATTTCAGGATATATTGGTAATGCTAACACTTCATTACAAAGGTTTTCAGATACAGGAAAATCACCTGGTTTGTAGCCCAAGTAATCAAAACATTTTTGTAAGTGTAACGGCCTAGGATAATAAATAGTAGTTTGTATTCCATTTTTCTTTAAAAAGGCTTGTAGTTCATCTCTTTTTTTCGCTTTAATATTAAATACATAATACACTGGTAGTTGATTACCTTTAATTGATGGTAATGTTATTTGGATGATACCTATTAATTGTTCATAATACCATTCGGCTACGATTTTACGTTTTTCTATTGCTTTGTCAATGTTTTTCAATTTAATATTTAATATTGCAGCTTGTATGGTGTCCATTCTTGCATTATACCCAATATAGTCATGATGATACTTCTTAGTTGCACCATGCACTCTATATGATTTTGCTTTATCATATAGCTCTTCATTATTTGTTACTATCATTCCTGCATCACCATAAGCACCTAATGTTTTAGTAGGAAAAAAAGAAAATATTCCCATATCGCCTATAGTACCCGAATGTTTTAAATCACTATTTGTTCCTTGCCACTTCATTCCAAAAGCTTCTGCTGCATCTTCAAGGACTTTTAAATTATATTTTCCAGCTAAAGTATTTACTTTATCCATATCAGTCATTTGTGAAAACAAATGAACAGGTAATATACCTGCTGTGTTTTTATTTATTTTTTCTTCTACTAAATTCATATCCATATTAAAAGTATCTTTATCTACATCTACAAATACGGGTTTAGCACCTGAATGATATAAGCAAGAAGCTGAAGAGAAAAAAGTAAACGGACTAGTAATTACTTCTTTATTGTTGTTGAATTCTAATACATCCGTAGCCAAAGCTAATGCATCTGAACCTGAAGATACTGCTATAGCATATTTTGCACCCGTATAATCAGCTATACTTTTTTCGAATTCTTTGACTTGATTACCCATAATGAAATTTCCAGCTTTTAGAACTTCGGACACTGCATTATCTAATTTATCTTTATTATTATTATACTCTCGAGTTGGATCAAAAAACTTAACTTCCATATTTCATCCTCTACTTACTTTCTGTTAATTTAAATTCATTTATTAAAACATATCTTTTAGAACAATCTGGACACATTAATTTATTATCTAACACTTGACCACATTCACAAGCCCAGCCTTTTAGTTCTGCTGGTGCGCCTAACATTAACGCATAATCAGGTACATCCTTTGTTACTATTGCTCCAGAACCTATTAATGCATATTTACCTATTGTATTTCCACAAACTATGGTAGCATTTGCACCTATAGTCGCACCAAATTTAACCAAGGTTTTTTTATAGTTAACACTTCCTTTAGGATATTGAGCTCGAGGTGTTAAATCATTAGTAAATACCATTGAAGGTCCACAAAACACGTCATCTTCTATCTCCACACCCTCATATACTGAAACATTGTTTTGTATTTTAACACCATTTCCGATTTTAACGTTGTTAGAAATATTTACATTTTGACCTAATGAACAATTTTCACCTATAACTGCTCCTTTTTGAACGTGACAAAAGTGCCATACTTTAGTACCTTCACCTATTTTAACATTATCATCTATATAACTTGATTCATGAACAAAATAATTTGACATTAGAATTCACCTTTCATATCTATACTTGAAAATTTATTTAATGGCAATTTTACAGGTTTGCCTTCTTTCTGACTTTTGTATATAGCTAATATTATTTCCAAAGCATTTTTGCCTGCTACAGCGTCTACATATGGTTTCCTGTCTTCATTAATTGCTTCCATCATATCTTTAAATAATAAGGTGTGACCATTTCCGTATATATTACTTGTTTCTTCAGCTAGCTCTTTATTATTAATATCTTCTGCAGTTTCATCTTTAAAACTCCAAACGTCAATATTATTTGTTGATTTACCACCTATTTTAACAGTACCATTCTCGCCAAATACATATAGAGTTTCTTCTAAATTACTTGGGTACACATTAGTAGTTCCTTCTATAGTGGCTATTGCGCCATTTTTAAACTTAACTACAGCCATTCCTATATCTTCTGCTTCTAAATAATCATGAAAATGTTGCCTTGTACTTCCATAAACTTCTTCAACTTCATCTCCGAACATCCATCTTAATAAATCTATTCCATGAATACATTGGTTCATTAAACAGCCACCATCTTGTGCCCACGTTCCTCTCCATGGTGCCTGTTTATAATAACCTTCATTACGATTCCACCTTACATGAATTGAACCATGTGATAATTTACCAAATCTATTTTCCTCTATGGCTTTTCTAAGCTCTTGCACTGCAACGTTAAATCTGTTTTGATGGCATGCCGATACTTTCACATTGTTAATTTCAGATCTTTTAATTATTTCATTTGCATCTTCCATACTCATAGCCATAGGTTTTTCAATAATCACGTTTATTCCATTGTCTATACAATATAGCGCAATTTCTGCATGTATTCCACTTTCAGTAGCTATACTAATCAATTCAATATCATTTTCAGATATCATCTTTTTATAATCTGTATATTTTTTAATATTATCATCACGAATATCATTTTTAGCAATAATATCTTCAATTTTTTTTGGTAAAACATCACACAATGCAATAATTTCTAATTCATTGTTTAATGCAGCTGTAATGTGATTGGTTGCTATTCTGCCACAACCTATAATTGCATATTTCATTTCTTATCCTCCACTTTATAACAATTCAATGTTGCTTTTATCTTTTACATCTTTCATAGCATTCTTTGTATCAAACACTACTTTGGAGTATTTTTGGATGAATTCATAGTCTACGTTAGTATGTGACGTAGTTATAATAACTAGATCAGAATTGCTAAGTGATTCTTTTGTAAGTTCAGGTATTGATTTTCTTTCTATGCCCTTAACATTACATTCACTAACCCAAGAATCAAAGTATTCTACATTAGCTCCAGTTTTTTCTAATTCTTCTATAACTCTTATTGCTGGACTTTCTCTATAATCACTTATATCTTGTTTATATGCTACACCTATTACTAATATTTTTGACTTATTTAATGACTTTTCAAATCTATTTAGGATATGGCTAGCTCTTTCTGTACAGTATTCTGGCATCTTATCGTTTATCATCATCGAACTTTCTATCATACTCGTATGAAATCCATATTCTCTAGCTTTCCAACTTAAATAGTATGGGTCTAACGGTATACAATGTCCTCCTAAACCTGGACCTGGATAAAATGCTTGAAATCCATATGGTTTTGACTTTGCTGCATCTATTACTTCCCATAAATTTATTCCCATTTTATTGCATAACATTGACAATTCATTTACAAGACCAATATTTACATTTCTATATGTGTTTTCTAATATCTTTTCCATTTCAGCTACTGCTGGTGTAGAAACTTTATGTATAGGTGCTTCTAATATAGCTTCATACATCGTTGCAGCCACATCAGTACATTCAGGTGTAATGCCGCCTACTACCTTTGGTGTATTTTTAGTTTTATATATTAAATTACCAGGATCTACTCGTTCAGGTGAAAATGCTAAATAAAAATCAACCCCACATTTCAATCCTGAACTTTCTAAAATTGGTTTTAATAATTCTTCAGTAGTCCCAGGATAAGTAGTCGATTCTAAAACAATTAACATATCTTTATGCATGTAAGGTACTATACTTTCAGCAGAGGCTTTTACATAACTAATATCAGGTTGTTGGTGCTCATCTAAAGGAGTCGGTACACATATACATATACAATCAGCATTAGCCACTTTTGAAAAATCAGTTGTAGCTATAAGTAATCCACTATTAACTATAGCCTCTAAATCTTCATTAACAACATCACCAATATAATTGTTTCCTAAATTAACCATTTTCACTTTGTCTTCTTGTACATCAAACCCGATTGTTTTATAACCTGCTTTTGCTTTTTCTACTGCAAGCGGTAAACCTACATATCCAAGTCCTACTACGCCAAGTGTTGCCGTTTTATCTAACAATTTCTTTTTCAATTTTTGCATTAATATTTTCCTCCATTTTCAATTGCCTTACAAATTTTTTCTGCTGCATGTCCATCACCAAAAAGCAATGGTTGTGGATATTTAAAACAATTAAGTTCTCTAGTAACTTTTGTTATAATTTCATTTATATTAATTGAGCTTAATACATTCCACTCATTATGTAAAGTCTCAATCCATTCAGTCTGATCACGAAGTGTTGTACACGGAGTTTTAAGAAAATATGCTTCTTTTTGAAGACCACCTGAATCTGTAACAACCATATGAGCATTAGCTGTTAGATAAAGCATTAAAAGATATCCTACAGGTTTAATAATTACAACATTGTTTAATTTTATATTTTGCTCTTCAATTAGTTTTCGAGTTCTTGGGTGAAGAGGTATAAGAACTGGCTTATCCATTTTTTCGAATGCATTAAAAATATTTCTTAACTTTTTAGGATCATCAGTGTTTTCTGCGCGATGGATTGTAGCAAGATAATATTCTTTTTCAATTAAATTAAACGTTTCATTATTATCTTTATATAATTCTTTTAACCATTCTCCATTACAATATTTTTTCTTTGATATATCTATATTTCTAAGAACCACATCATACATAATATCTCCTGTATTTAATACACCTTTTGTGATTCCTTCTTTTTCTAAATTATCTATCGCTGTTTGTGTTGGGCACAATAATAACTCCGAAATATGATCCGTTAATACTCTGTTTTGTTCTTCTGGCATAAGTTTATTATAGCTACGAAGTCCTGCTTCCACATGATACACCGGAATATTTAATTTACTTGCTGCCAACGCTCCCGCTAAAGTTGAATTAGTATCTCCGTATACGAGTAAGCCATCAGGTTTTTCTTTTAAAACTATTTCTTCAATTTTCTCAAGCATTTGCCCTGTCTGTTGCCCATGAGTTCCTGATCCAACTCCAAGATTATATTCTGGCTTAGGAATACCTAATTCCTCAAAGAAAACATCTGACATATTTTTATCATAATGTTGCCCTGTATGAACTAGTATTTCATTGTTATTCTCTCTAAAAACTTTTGAAAATGGAGCAGCCTTAATGAACTGTGGTCTAGCACCTACTATAGTTATAAGTTTCATTTAACCAACCTCTCTAAACTAATTAATTTCCTAATATTTTAATATATATTTTGAACTATCATTATAAGATACTATCGATGCTGGTACACCCGCAATGGTATAATTACCCTCAATAAATTGTTTGTTAACCACAGCATTTGCACCTATCGCAGTATTATCTCCAATTTTAATAGGTCCCAATATTTTCACTCCAGGTGCAATATACACATTATTTCCAATTACAGGTGCACCTGCATTTCCTTTAACCCAAGCACTTCCTATATTTACACAAACATGTATTCTGCAATTTTTTCCAATTTTAGCTTTATGAGATACTACGATTGGTCCAGTATGAATAATCGCTAATCCTTCATCAAATACATTTATTGGTATAGTCCAATTGTATTTATCACATATTAGTCGATGCCTTTTACGTAGTATCTTTGCAATAATTCTTCCAACAGGTCCTTTTTTACAATTCGTATAATATTCTGTCAATCTTAAACTCTTATAGAATTTAAATCTGCGTTCAAAAATTCGATCGATTATTCTAAAATTTTTAATACCTGAAGACTCTAAATCGCATTTTAAATAGTATTTATAATCATTTTTACTTTTTATCATAATATAATGTTCTCCAAACTCACATTTTTTATATTTTATTCTTTATGATTTTAGCTGGATTACCAGCAACCACACAATGTCCTTCTTTAAAGCTTTTTGTTACAACAGATCCCGCACCAACAATTGTATTTCTACCTAATACTACTCCAGGTAATATTATACTATTCATACCAATCCAACATTGTTGTTCTATTTTTACACTTTTCGGATTATCGTGTTCATCCAATTTATTCAAATTATGATTTACCGTAATTATACCTACATTAGGTCCAATATATGTTCCACGGCCTATTGTTATTTTTCCTATAGCCTGAAAATAACAACCTGGTGAATGGAAATTATTAATATCATCTGGATGAAATTCAATATTTTTATATCCTATCACAGTTTGTCGACTTGATATAGGCCAAGGGGCGTCTATGTTTGTTCCTAATTTTAAATTTGAAAAATAGTCTTTCACTACCCATTTCCAACCAATCCTAAACAAGCCTCTTGCTGTACCTTCAAAAAATCGACCAGTTAAATATTTTTTATCATATTTTATTACTGCTATGATATTCCCTATTATAAAATACATCAAATCTAGCGGTAACTTTAAAATTCGTTTTCTAAACATCTTCATTTTTTCACCAGTTTCATCGTTTTTTATTTCATTAAATAATTTGTATTGTTCTTTTCTTTCGGCACCAATACAAAATTTTAATTTAACTTATCCCATAAAAATATTAGAATTTATTTGTATATAATTCTGTAGACTTCAAACCTCATATCTTTTATATAGTAAACACTAGATTAGTAGTTAAATATTTAACTACTTCATAATCATCATTATGTATTTTTTTTTATTACATTTAACCTGAATTGTATTATCCTACTTATTTATCATTCAATACAAGCCATTTTGACTTAGCAAATCTAAACGTTATACTCATGTAACATACACCCCAAACCAATCCTAATGTTAATGATTCCATCACCTCGCCTATGTTTTGATCTAATGTTAATACATTCTTTAGCAAGCAAAATACAATACTCAAAACAACATTTAGAATAGTAATAGTTCCAATACTTTTCCATGGAAATATCTTTTTAAAAGAAATATTCATCGTTTTTGACGTTTCTATCAATAGATACATTGCACAAATTACTGTTGCTATTACTGTTGCAATAGCTGGCCCTATAAACCCAAACAAATAGTAAAAAATGAAATTCAGAACAACATTTATGGCTAATGCAATTATTGAGCTATATAATATTACTTTTGTTTTACCAGCTGAATTCAAAATCATCCCAAAATAAGTGCATCTACATAACAGCACTATGGAATATACTCTAAAAACAGGTACTCCAGATATATACTTTGTCGAATATAATAAAGTCATGACTTCAGGAGCATATGTAAAAAAGCCACTAGCTAAAAAACATATAATTAAATATGATAAAGCGATTGAATCTCCCCATAAATTAATTGCTTCACATTTTTCATCTTTTTTTAGCATTCTTACTATTTGAGGCATTAATACAGCCGTTATAGATACGGCAATTATCGTAACAGGTATTTCTCTAGCTGCATTAGTATAAATAGCAAGTTGTTCAGTGTTATAAAATCCAGCTATGACCAATTTGTCAAATTCTTTAGTCAGTGTTCCTACAACACTGCCTATTCCTATTGGTATAGAAAAAGTAAAAATCAATTTTATTAAATGCTTGTCAAAAAGAAAGCTTATCCTACCTGCTAGTTTATTTACAATTACATAAGTAATAATTGAAAATACAGATTCTCCCATAACCACAATTGCCATGTACTCAAAAAAACTTAAATTTAACAACTGCACAATAATAACTGCACCTAATAGAAACAGACCATTAAGAACACGAAAAACAAGAAGATTATATGTTTTTTTATAAACAATCAAAATGTTATCTATACTAGATAGGATTATTTTTGTCCAAGGATAAACAGCAAGAACATACCAAAAACTACTAATTAATTGATTATCAAAATATTTAACAATTAAAGGTGTTGCTAAAAACAATACTAGCCCTGTTAAAAAGCTAAGAATTGTGCTTAATGTATAATATGTAGATATAAATCTTTCTTTTTCCTTTTCATTTTCAGCTCTTGCCAAGAAAAAATTAATACTATTAGGCAGCCCTAACATAAAAACAGCCGTTGCTAAATTTATAACCAAAAGTATTTGTGAATATGTACCATATTCTTCAAGAGTTCTAAACCTTGATAATAACATTGCCGTTATCAAGGAAATCGTCATTGTAATTATTTTTGAAGCTGATAATTTAAGCACATCAGATCCTATAGACTGTTTCATATTTAAACCCTTCAATTTTTATTATTTGTAGTAAAACAAATTTATTTATTCTTCCATCTTTATTTTATATATAAGTTCATGATAATGTTTATTCTGATATTCTCTAGAATATTTATTTAACTCTTTTTTATCATCTAGCTTCTTTATATTGTTTTCCAAAATATAATTTATAGTTTTAATTATATCATCTGTACTATTACAAACATATCCATTCTCAAATGATGATATGAAATTTGACAATGCCTTTCCTTGCTTAGTAATAAGAACAATTGGCTTGTTGCATGCAATATAATCAAAAACTTTTGTGCCTAAACCTGTGGGATGGTTATAAATTATTAGACATATATCAGATTGTTTTGTCATAATAATACCTTGTTCATAGCTAACATATCCCGTACAATTATAAATCGCATTTAGATAATCATTATTCTTTAGCAGTTTGGTAACATAGTCTTCCCTATTCCCGACATGCATAATTCTAATTCTATACCCTTCTTTGGAAATATCATAAACTGCTTTAAACAATAGCTCTACTAATTCATTAGAATAATATCCAAGTTTACCTAATGACACCAAATTAAAAATACTATCTTTTTCAGTTTTGTTGTTACTTTTTTCACTGATTTCACTGAATTTTTCAAATCCATTAAAAATAGTAACAATATTTTCTTTTTGGTTTTTGTAGTGTCTTTTCATTATTTGATTATCCCCATGAGAAACAACAACTATACCATTAGCATTTTTAACAGCATCCTTCTCAACTAATCTATTTCTATACATTGAAATATAATGTTTGATATTCCGTAAAAATCCTCTGTTTCCTAAATTTTCATAAACCCACAAATCTCTAAAATCTACAATGTATTTAATATTATATTTTTTTTTAATTATTGGTGCTACTCTAAGAGTATAAAAAGGTCCAACAGAATATACAATAAGCTTGATTGTTTTTCTTCTAAGAATTTCATAAATCGCACAGTAATACAACAATTCATTATCTTTTGCACTTAAACATGCATTTACGTCGATTATTTCTATCCCTAAGGGTACTTCTGCTTTTAGATTATTTTCTCCCCAAAAATCAGGTGTGTTCCTCAATACTATTACATCTTCATCATTATCTCTTAAATATCTCGACAGGCTGTTCATTCTCATGGCACCAACACCAGAATATGGAGGATATGCAGGAGAAACAATCAGAATACTCATTTTGCAACTCCATTCTCATAAGCTATTATATATCTATTACTAGCATTATCTGATATTTTATTAGTTGGATCTCCAACTATTGTAGAATTTACACCAAAATTTAATTGATTGACAGCCGAATCAACACTTATTAACAGATTGCTGGATAATTCAATTGTTCCAAAAATTTTGATACCTAACCCTATACATACATAATCTCCTAATATATGTAAACCAGCTAATATTTTAGCAAAAGCACATTCAACATTTACATAAATAATTACTAATCTAAAATTCTTATAATATCCCGGTAATCTTAAACTTTTATAAAACTTATATCTTCTACCTCTTATTTTTTCATTAAACTTATAGTGTGTAATTTCAGTTAATAAATAATCGGTTTTTGAAATTGTTTTATAGTCTTTTTTTGATTTAAACATATTAAAGCCCTTCCATATATATTTTTAAAATTTGGTTTGTGATATAATCTGAATAAAAATATTCTAAACATTGTTTTGATATCCTTTTGCAATCAAATTCAACGATATTATTAACCATATATTTCATTGCATTTGATAAACCATTTATATCATCAACTTCAATAAGTTTACCAAAGCTATCATGCCAACCTTCTTCTATTCCTCCATTCTTTGTTGATATTATAGGTCTTCCTACAGCTAATGCTTCTCTATAAACAATACCAAATGTTTCATATCTGCTAGGAAGTACAAAACAGTCACATTCAATATATTCTTCTAACATTTTATTTTTCGTTAACTGTCCTAACAAAATGATTTGATGATCTCGTTTTTTTAAAGAAATCAAGTTACTTAGATTAGAATATTCAGAGCCTTGGCCCCCTATATATAGTATAATTTTATCATTAACATCAAAAGACTTACAGAATGCTTCAATTAATATATTAAAACCCTTACTTTTAACCAGATTACCTGCCGAAAAAAACTTAAAGCAATTCTTTATTGGCTTTTCATGAAAAACATATTGTTCGCTTATCATATTAGGAACTACATCAATTTCTCTTTCTGTATTTGTATGTCTAATAACAGCTTTTCTGAGCGTATCAGATACACAAATAAATTTCTCAGCGTTTTCAATAGTTATATATGTTATTTTTTTAATATATTTATTTAATTTTTGTTGTAAAAATAGAGAATAATGTTCTGTTACAATGTATGGGATATTATATTGTTTTGATAATTTGTATGTAGCATATCCAGAAAGAAAAGAAAAATGCGCATGTAAAATATCTGGTTTACCATATATCTGAACAGCTTTTTTATATATACTTTTTAGTTGAATATTATATAATAACATGTTTAGTCTTGGTAATCTGGATTGCATCAATCCAAAATAATGTAGAGATATAATATTTACTCCTTCAAAAGTCTTTCTTTCAATTTTAAAACAATTTTTATCCATCCATTTATCAACTCTATAAGCAGATGCATCTAATATGACAATTTCAACATCTTGGCTTTGTAGTTTTTTTATTTGTTCATGTATATAAATACATGAATTCTTGTTGTATTTGTTGGGATAACCTGAAGGAATTACAAAAATTTTCACAATATTTCTTCCTTTCAATTTTTAAAATTAAATTATCAATTATACATATATGTTAAATGCAACTCCTTGTATATTAATTCTCTCTATTAGACATGAGGTACCCTATAGCACTTATCATGAAAAACAATGCAAAATGCGATTGGAAAGTTTTAAACGGGTTGAATAGTCCCATTAGCACAAGCGTAATTATCCATGCAGGTGAGACGCGTTGTTTTGAATATTTTCTTTCAATTTTCACACCGTAAATATAAATCAATAAATATGGTATTCCACCAAGTAATCCCATGGTACCCAAAGCATCTGCCCATTCACCATGATTTCCTAATCCTAATTGCTTTTCAATAAGATAATCATATCCAGTTAAATAGCCAATACCAACCAACGGATTTTTCAAAAATACCTTCAATGATTTTAAAGGTATATTTATTCGGGCATCCATATAATTGGCTTCTTCACCATATGCCATCTTTTCTCCAATTTCAATAGCTCTTATCTTTAGTGCACTGTCTTGGTCAGATGTTTGATTTATTATAAATAAGCCTATGTTAGTATAATTTATAACGAATATAAACGAAAAAATTATTAAACATATAATAACACTTATACGCTTAAGTAGAATTTTTTTACTCTTGTTTAATTTTACTAAATCCAGTTTTGATAAAATTAAAGATGCCACTATCCCAATAAAAAATGCTATTATTGTTATAGTTGATTGTACTTTTATTATAAAAACTGCAAATATCAGTACAATAACTAAACTAAAACGTCTATTTTTTTTATTTGATATGGATTTATTTATAGCCAAATCAAATATATATATACCAAGTATGGCCGAACCATAAGCTAAACTATATCCACCACCAATTAATGCATTTTCATATGCATTTTGATTTGATGCTAATATTCTAGCGGCTGATGGATTTTGATTAAGAAATATAATAGCTCTAAGTGTGAAAAAAATCCAAAAACTTCCGGATACATACAATAATTTTTTCAGTAATTTATTCTGATTAATTCCAATAAAATACTGAAATATTATTATAGGTGAAAATAGAATGAAGGATTCAAAGAATAATTTTATTGTGTAATGAAAATCCAGAGATAATAGCGTTGTGAAAAAGAAAAATATTTCGTACATAAGAAATACAAGTATTATTTTTTTGTTTAAAATTTTTATCAGCGCCATCGAATCTGTAATTGAAGCTACAAAACACCATACTAAAAATAGAAAAAATGAAATATAATTTGATCTTACGCTGGAAGGTCCACTTAATGCATATCCAACAAATAAAATAGTTATCACAAATACTATGTAATATTTACTTTCTTTTGTATTTTCTTTTAACTTTTGTTTTGTTCTCATCATTTTATCTCCGATTACAATGTATTTGTAATATAAATAACCACATTTTTATGTTTTTTATTGATTCTCTACCGACTGTAGAACTCGTTTCTTTATTCATTGTTCGAAATCGCTATTTAAATTTTATCTTCTAAACCACTATAGCCTCAAATCCTTCTATTCTCGCATAATGTAAAATACTTATTTATTTGATGAATTCATTAAATATCTTAACAAACTGTTTTTCCCAAGTCATATTTTCTTTAGCATATTTTCGCATCTGAATCGAAACTTGTGTATTTTTTCTAATCATCAATGCAAATTCTACTATTCGTTGAATATCAATTGTAGAATCATCATTAGGGACTTTTATGTGAAAATTGTTATTCTCATTAAGTGCAAAATCGTTTCCCGCATATATGAAAGGTATCCCTCGCACCATGTACTCTCTTATTTTTAAAACAGATGTATTATTAAAACCTTTACGATAAAGTCCTAGTGATGCCACTCCGATATCACATTTATTTATAAATAACGTAAGATCATCACCATATATGGGTCCTTCAAATAAAACAGAATCCTGAAGACCATATTGATTTGACAAAGCTCTCCATTCTTTTATAGAACCATCACCATCAGGCCCTACTAGGTGAAACTTTATTTGTTTATTACCTCCTTTTTGCCTGTATTCATACATTCCCTCTATAATTCTGTCAAATCCTTGCCATCTAGACATTGAAGCAAGTGCTAAAATATGAATTTCATCTTTTAGCACTTCTTGTTTTCGTAACGGTATATCACAAATATGAATACCATTTCCTATATTAACAGCTGGCCGACCATGATACTGGGTTGCTGGTTCCCCTATTAATGCAAACAAATCTACATGTTTACATGACAAGATTTCAAACTTATTTTGAATAAATAATGTTATTCGTCTTAATATATTTTTTTCTGAAGAATATTCGCTCATTGCTGGATAAGTAGGAATTTCAACTATACATTTTGAACCCTTCCTTTGAATTTGTTTCAAAGCTTTAATATATGAAGGAGTAACAAACATATTTCTAATATATACATAATCAAATCGATTATTTTGAGACACTATACTAATAATTGATTGGTATAGTGCCGTATAATATCTAACAGTATAAAATATGGATTTTGTTTCGCGAAATTTAATTGGAGATATTCTTTGCTGATTATCTTTATGGCATAAATAGATTCCATCTTCTTTACAAGCAATATACCAAACATCCAGTTCAAGATTACTGGCAGCTGAAATTTGACTCGAAAATTTAGTTGACAATGAATCTTTATAATTTCCATTAAAATATCTCATACAAAATAGTATACTCTTCATTAAAACACCTTTTTCTATATATTTTTTTTAGATTTTGCGTACGAACACATTTAAATACGTGTATTTAAATGTGTTAACATTATTCATATTGCAACAATCGTTTTATCAAGTAACATTCTATACCGAAGGTTTTATTTCACTGGTTTTATAAATGCTTTCATATATATTTTCAGTTTCCCTTAAAACACTTTTTAGAGAAAACAACTTTATATTTTCCAAGTTTGAATTTTTCATTGACAACCTTAATTCTTCATTATCAATAATTCTTTGTAATAATGTTTTAAATCTATCAACATCCTTTGCTTTACAAAGGAATTCGTCTTCGTCATATTTTATTAAATCTATATTCCCTCTGATTTTAGAACCTATAACTGGCATTCCCATTGCCATTGCTTCCATTAAAGCTACCGGTAATCCTTCTCTAATTGAAGGAAAAATAAATAAATCTGATATTTTACTAATCTCAGCCACATCTCTTCTGTAACCCAATAACTTAACTTGTTTTTCTAAACTTAATTCCTTTATTAAGTCTTCCAAATAGCCTTCCAATGATCCTTGTCCACAAACCGCATAATAAACATTCGGGTTATTTAACTCAGCTATAGCCTTGATTATAGTCTCGTGATTTTTATTCTTATTAAGTTCGCCTACTGAAATTACTAAAAAAGCATCCACCGGTATACCTAGTTCTTTTCTTTTTTCTGATTTATCAACTACTATTTTACTAAGTTTTTTAATATCAATTCCAACTCCATGAATGTACTCAACTTTACAAGCATTAAAATGCTTGTTAGCTCTAGCAAAATCTTCTTCATTTATGGTAATAAGTACGTCAGTATATCTTGATAACCATTTTTCTATTGGGTAAAATATCATCCAATACTTGATTGGAGCCCCCTTGTAAAAATGAAATCCATGAGCTGTATAAATAACTTTAGTATTTGTCGCTTTGCCAGCTAGTCTTGCACATACTCCACCAATCGGAGAATGACAATGAACAAAACTATACTCATTGTTTTCCATCAAATTAAGAACTTTTTTATAGGCTTGAATATTATCAAAGATTTTCATTACATTTCTTTTAAAATCAATTTGATAATATTCAACATCTAGTTCTTCTAATGATTTTTTAAGTTTGTATATTTGATCATCTGAGCATGTGTTTCCTTCTTCAAAGTTGCATGCTACATGAATTTTATATCCCAATTTTATCAATAGATTTATATTAGGCATATTAAATTGCTCAATCATTGAAGCTACCGAAGATACAATTAAAACCTTTTTCATACTAATTATTTCTCCATTTCAGTTGCTATAATTGATTCCTTCAAATTTCTAATTCTATAATTTGTCTTATCATATTCGCTCATATTCTTCTCATATATCATATTACCAAATACCTTATTTACAGTATTAATTCTTCCTCGCATTAAAAACAATGCAGGATTAAATATTTTAGTTAACCTAATCTTCTTACCATGAACTTCCGCAATTAGTTTAACCATCTCACTGGTTTTTACATATTCTTTATTCTGTGGGAAGAATATTCCTGTTTCTTCATTATCAATCATGACTTTTATAAATTCACAAAGATTATCTATATGAAGCATACTACGTTCATTATCAATATTAGGAAATATCGGTGACTTTTGAGCAAGCTTAGCTAACCTTGGATAATTCCCTTTAGAACCTTTACCATAAATCATAGGAGGTCTAAGGATTACTATATTAAATTCATCACTTTCAAGTGACTTAATACCTTCTTCTGCTTGAATTTTACTATTTCCATAAAAATTACTTGTACTTGGAATCGTGTTTTTATCAATAATTCCACTTTGGTTGCCATATACAATGATACTGCTCATAAAAATGAACTGCTTTACATGCTCATCTTTAGCTTTCTTAGCAGTTTCAACAGTAAGGTCTCTATTTACTTTATAGTATAAGTCTTTCATTTTAGGATCAGAAGATACATGAGCTATACCAGCCACATGAAATACTGCATCATACTTACTAAAGTCATGTGATTTCCATGATTCATTTCTCATGTCTATTGTATCTATTATGTATTTGTCTGGTTCTTTTAACAACCAGTTTTCTACGCTAATGCCTATATAGCTATCTGCACCAGTAATAAGTATTTTTTTCATATTAATTACCTTTAGCTTTTTCTATACTACCAGTTCCGCCTTCTTTAACTCCATCTTTTTTTATTACATAAGCTATCGTACCTATAAAACACTTCATATCCATTACAAAGCTGATGTTATTAGCATAATAGCCATCAAAAATAGCTTTATCTTTTATTTCAATTGTATCCCTACCATGTATTTGAGCCCAACCTGTAAGTCCTACTTTAACATCATTTGCTCCATACTTATCTCTTTCTTCAATAAGGTCATATTGATTCCATAGAGCAGGTCTTGGACCTATTATAGACATATTACCAGTTAAGATGTTTATAATCTGTGGAAGTTCATCTAGGCTGGTTTTACGCATAAATTTACCCACCTTAGTAATCCACTGATCTGGATTCTCTAATAAATGAGTTGGAGTATCTTGTGGAGTATCTATTCTCATAGTTCTGAATTTTAATATATTAAAATGACTTTTATTAATACCTAATCGTTTTTGTTTGAAAATTACAGGTCCTTTAGAATCTAATTTTATTGCTATTATTAAAACAATAAATAAAGGTGATAGAATTATTAAACCAAGTAACGATAATATAAAATCTAATATTCTTTTTATTATCAAATACATAAACCTACTCCCTTTCTATCTTTTTTAATATTTATCCATAAAAAAACTCAGAGTACTACTCTAAGTTAATATATACTTCGCTCTATGTTTTCTATACGTAATTTCAAAATATCACCTCGAATATTCACTAACCTATAAATTATAACACAATATGTAGTATATTTCATGTCCATTTGTTACAAAAAGTGGTCGATTTATGTATATGCACATTTGCATTATAACACATTTTAATACACTATGAACACTTTTGTTACAAAAAAGGAGAATACCACTTATGCAGCAATCTCCTTTTTTTAGTTAAGATATAAGTTAATTCCAAATAGAAGAATTTAGCTCAATTGTAAAATGAAATTCCATAGTAATGTCAATAATTAAGTTCAAAAGGGCTTAATTTTGGCATTATTTTTAATAGGGAATTTAGCCTTACAAATTATCATTGTTACTGTTTAATTGCTAAATATATTCCTTATCTGCTACAATTATTAGGCTAGTGGCAGATAAGGAGGCACCACTATGTCTAAGTTTTTGAATTACGATGAACGGCTAAACATTGAAAGATATCTTAAGCTTTCTTTTTCCTTTGGTAAA
>JAENWG010000052.1 GCA_016650175.1 Peptostreptococcaceae bacterium
GTGAAGCTCAGTGTCCTTTTCATGGTTTCCAGTATGATAAAGATGACTTAGTAAAACTAATACCTGCAAACGGTAGCTCTTCTCCTGTTCCCCAGCGATATCATGTAAATTCATATCATGCTCAAGAAGCTTACGGCTTTATATGGGTGTTTTGGAGTGATCAAACATCAGCTGTCCCTGAACTACCTTTTTTTGAAGAATTAAAGGAAAACTTCTTTATTCAGAGTTAAAAGACCTTTGGCCTGTTCATTATACTAGATGTATCGAGAATCAAATGGACGTAATTCATGTCCCTTTTGTGCATCACAATACCATCGGAAAAGGTGGGAAGACCGTAGTATATGGTCCTAAAGTGAAGTGGGACGGTGATTTACTAACTTGGTATGTGAAAAATGTTTTAGATGACGGAAAAATCAAAGCGATACCCGCTAGTGAAATCACAAACGAAGAAGATTTGTTTTCTCTACAGATAATTATGCCTAATATATGACAAAATATAATTTCAGATTAAATTCGTATTTTCGCTGCATTTGCTCCTATTGACGAAGATCACACTATGATTTACTTGCGTTTTTATCAATCATTTATGCATGTATGGGGAATACGTCATTTAATTGGTTTTGCAGGTAAAATATCTAGCCGTATAATACTTAACCAAGATAAAAGAGTGGTAGTGACTCAATTACCAAAAACAAGCTCTTTGCTAATGGATGAAATGCTTATACCTGGAGATATGCCAATTATAGAATTCAGAAGAAGAAGAGACGAATTAACGAAAAAACAGTAAGTTGAATTTCTATTGTTTTTATATATTTAAGCATTATTATTTGCTGGTACTACTAAGAAACATAATAATATATTGCATTAAAAAAGCTACTAAGAAATTTTATCTTCTTATGTAGCTTTGTATATTTATACTGAATCTTCTACTAGTCTATTGCTATACAAACATTAGTTAGCATAGTTTTAAATCCAAGCAAACACAAGCTTTATTTGACAAGGTTTTCTAATTAACCAAACTTTAATTAATCAGATTGATAGTTCTATTGCTTACAATCTTATGATATAATTATTAAAACTATTAGAGGGGGGAATATGTATAAAAGAATTGATATTATGTATAAAAGAATTGATATTATCCATAGCATATCTGAACAGCTTACAGATGGTCTCATTTACATAACAAAAGACCACAAATATGAACTCTTTAATAAAAAAGCAAGGGAAATCACAGGGCTTTCTATGACAAATCTATCATCACATCCTGAAGGGTGTGTTGAAAAAGGTGATATTGTTATTATAACGGACAATAGGCTTGGTGAAGATGACGGTAATCTTACACTTGAAGATTTAGGCAAACTTAATATAAATGATAAAAATATTAAAGCTCAAAGCGCCCTGTTAGCTATCGGAGTATATGATAACAAACACTTCAAGCCACTTTACAAGCATTCAAACAATACAAATTTAACTGATACGTTTACTTTAAGCGAAAAATATTTAGGATTTGATATAATAGCTGAAATAAACTATAAGGATCAATTGTTAAGTATCACTGTAAACGATATTACGCATAGCGTTCACTACTATAACACAATAGGTCATATAGTTATTATCGATAGCAAAACCGGCAATATTAAATTTTTCCAGAATATCGGATATACAATCAGGAACGAATCCATACGCGATATACTCCTCGGTAAGACTTATTCTGCTAAAGGTCACTCTACTGATATTAATGTTTTAGGTAAAGATGTAGAAGACGTAATGGAAAAAAACGAACTCACGGATGTTATTGATGAAGCTTTAGTAACTAAGGATTTTTCAATTATGAGCAAGGTATATGAAATTAACAAAAGACCTGTGTTATGCTCGATTAGAACTATAGTTATAAATAACATTATCGAAGGAGTTTTTATCAATATAAATGACCTCTCTAAGATGGATGAACTACTTAACGATAGAAACAACATTATTGAAAACATCGAAAAATCTGTTAGCTATATTAATAAATTTTATTCTAATCTACCCGCAGGGGCTTTTGAAGAATTTGTAGGCAACAGTTCAGCTATGCTAAAAGTTAAGCATTTAGCATACAGAGCTTCTAATATGAAATTTAATGTTCTGCTAACTGGCGAAAGTGGTACTGGAAAATCACAGCTAGCTTATGAAATTCATAAGATTGCTACACCGGATAAACCTTATGTCGAAGTTAATTGTAGTTCAATTAGCCCATCACTTTTCGAAAGTGAACTCTTCGGATATGTAGGCGGTGCTTTTACCGGAGCCTCATCAAAAGGTAAAATAGGATATTTTGAAAAGGCTAATGGCGGCACCATTTTTTTAGATGAAATAGGTGAGCTAAAACCGGAACTCCAAGTTAAACTTTTATATGTAATACAAAACAAAGTTATTTACAAAGTAGGGTCAACCAACCCAATCCCAATAGATGTTCGAATAATTACGGCTACCCATCAAGACCTTTTAAAAAAGATAGATGACGGAAGTTTTAGACAAGATCTTTTTTACAGATTAAATGTATTTCCAATAGAGATTCCCCCTCTAAGGAATAGAAAGAGTGATTTCTATTTACTAATGAATAAACTAATGGAAAGAATTTGTCAAAGCTATTGCATTGAACCAAAAGTTTTCTCAGGCGCCGCTTTGAATAAAATTACTAGCTATTCTTGGCCAGGTAATGTACGTGAACTTGAAAATATAATATCTAGATCCATTGCTCTTTGTGAAACAAAAACTATTTATCCTGACTATATAATGTTACCGGAAGAATCCATTCGCGGAAATTTGTGTGAACAACTCGCATTTAAAGAAAAGGAAATCATTACAGAAACACTTAAAATGTTTAATGGTAATAAGAAAAAAACCTATGAGTTTTTAAGTCTTTCTAAGACTGTTTTTTATAAAAAACTAAACGATTATGATATACACAAAGAAGCCTAATGCAAATGCATCAGGCTTCTCTTATTATTTTTATTATTAAGCTGCGATTTCTCCGCTTTCTACCTTTTTCTTTAACCAATCTTTTCCTTCTGTCATTCTAGTTACCATCATAGCCGCTACTGCATCACCAGATGCATTAACCATAGTTGCAGGAGGATCTACTAAGAATCCTATAGCTGCTATAATTGGGAATGCTTCAGGCGGAAATCCGTAAATATTACAAATAAGCATTTCACCTATTAATCCACCGCCAGGAACACCAGACATTACTACTCCACCTAGTACTGAAATCAATATAGCTGTTAGGTAAGTTCCCATTCCTGAGAAGTCTTGACCAAATACACCAAACAACAATGATATTTTTAATATAGATGATAAACAAGTACCGTCCATATGCATTGTTGCTCCAAGAGGTAATACAATTTCTCTTACGTCTTTTTTTACTCCCATATTCTTAGTAGCATCAAGGTTCACTGGTAAAGTTGCTATTGAAGAACATGTAGCCAACGATGTTACTGCTGGATTGAAAATGTTTCTAAAGAATACTTTAGGTCCAATAGTTCCTCCTCCAGCCCAAAAAGAATAAGCATAAAAAGCTACAAAGAAGTATAAAATGCACAGTGGATAATAAATTGCCATAGCTCTAGCATAAGTTCCTAGTAGTTCTGGTCCATAAGTAGCTACTAGATTTGCGAAATAACAACCTAGTCCAATAGGTGCATAGTACATGATAATTTTAATCATTTTCATGAATACTTGATTAAGCATATCTAAAGCTTTGCTAATCTTTCCCGTTTTATCCGTAAGAGTTACGCATATTGCAAAGAATATTGAAAAGATTATTAGTGGTAACATATGAGATCTAGACAATATATCTGCAAAATCAGGTACCGTTAATGCATTAACTACTGCTTCTCCTACTGATATTTCTTCTAATTGTCCAGCTTCAAAAGCAATATTTACGCCTTCTCCTGGTGGGAAAATCTTTACTACTACAAGTATAAGAATTGACGCTATTATACCTGTTACTACAAACGTTATTAAAAGATTTTTCAGTATGCTCCCTAATCTTTTTAGGTCTGACATACTAGATACGGCACTAGCTACTGATAGAAATACCAGTGGTACTACAGCTGTAAACATTAAGTTGATGAAAATGTCACCAAATGGTGCAAGATTCTTTGAAAATTCTGGTACTGCAAATCCTAAAATACTACCAATAATAATTCCTCCTAGTAGTATCATAGGAAATCTGTAGTGCTTTATAATTTCTTGTCTTGATGTGTTACTCATAATTTCCTCCTTAAAATAATATAATTACGCAATAATTTTGCCTATGGCAACAATTTTAGTTGGGCCGGTTAACATTAGCTCTTTTATTTCTCCGTCTATATAATCTAAGCTAACTCTTAGCTGACCTCCGTTCATATCTACTACTACATTCTTACCTGATACCTCACCTTTAACAGTAAGTGCAGCAACTACTGAACCTGTACCCGTTCCGCAAGCGTATGTGTAATCTTCCACTCCTCTTTCATAGGTAAGCTCAAGAATATGGTCTTCTCCTATAATTTCGTAAAAATTAACATTAGCTCCTTTGGGAAATCCATCATAATTTCTTATCTTTCTGCCTAAAACTTTTAATTTATCTCGATCTGCATTTTTTAAATCTTTAATTGGTACTGCTACATGAGGTAGACCAGGATTACCAAGTTCGACATATGATCCCATATACGTATTGTCTTCAATAACTATATCTATATCAGTTTTCATTGTAGTAACATCATTTAGTCTAACCTGATATTCAACTTCATCAATTCTCTTTCCATATACCATGCCCGCAGCTGTTTCAATCTTTTGAGTGTGCCCTGCTAATTTATTTTCGTATCCATATCTAGCTATACATCTAGCACCATTTCCACACATTTCTCCTAATGAACCATCGCTGTTGTAGAACCTCATTTTATAGTCTCCACCTTCTGTAGGATTGTCTACAACCATCAGGCCATCAGCACCTAGTGACATTCTTCTTGCACAAATTTCTTTAGCAATACTGTTAAGTTTTTCTATTTTAATTTTTTCTACCATATTGTTTATGATAATAAAGTCGTTTCCGGCTCCATGCATTTTTGTAAATTCCATAAGCCTCTCCTCAAATCAGTTTCTTAGCTGTTAATTGATTACATATCATTTCTTCATAGCTTTGAGCCTTTACTATTAATTCGCTCTCTCCATCTTTAACCATAACTACAGCTGGAATCGGATTACCGTTATAGTTGGATGCCATTGAATATCCATAAGCCCCTGTAGAAAATATCGCAAATACATCACCTGCTTTAGCTGTGCTTGTTATGTCTATATCCTTGATTAAAATATCGCCTGACTCACAGCACTTACCACAAACCGATACTTTATCATTTTTTTCTTCATTCAACTTATTAGCTACTACTCCGTCATATTCAGCTTGATAAAGAGCAGGTCTTATATTATCTGGCATACCGCCATCCACTGATACATATTTTCTTACATCTCTAATTTCTTTTGTACTACCTATGGTATATAAGCTAATACCTGCTTCCGCTACTATGCTTCTTCCAGGTTCAATTACCACTGCTGGTAATTCTACACCTAACTCCTTATAATAGTCATTTATCATTTCCATCATAGGTGTAATGAAGTATTCATATGGTTTTCTTACCTCATCAGTATACTTAACTCCAAAACCTCCACCAAGATTTATTTCTCTAATATTATAGTCATATTTTTCTTTAACTTTCTTGATAAGATCTAGAGTTATTTTAGTAGCTTTTAAATGGGATTCATTATCAAAAAGTTGTGATCCTACGTGATAATGGAATCCTAAAAAGTCTACCCATTCCGAATCTATGGCATCTTTTACATGTTTCATAATTACATCATCATCAAGAGGAATTCCGAATTTTGAATCTTTCTTTCCAGTTACTATATAATCATGTGAGCTACTCTTTACTCCTGGAGTAATCCTATACAGTATCTTAACTCTTTTGTTTTTTTCTTTACAAACATCTTCGATTATCGATAATTCTTGTAATCCATCCACAATAATTCTGCCTATACCATATTCAACAGCCAATTCTATTTCAGATCTAAGTTTATTGTTACCATTGAATTCTATTCTTTCTGGTGGGTATTCGGCTTTAATTGCCGTATATAGTTCTCCTCCTGATACTACGTCAATACACGTACCTTCTCTTTTACACACTTGATACATTGCTACAGTGCAAAAAGCTTTAGATGCATATGCTACTCTTGTATTAGGGTACTTATTAACAAAGCACTCTTTAAGTTGATTAAATCTATCTACTATATCTGTCTCTGACATAACGTATAACGGTGTTCCATATTTTTTTACCAACTCCAAAGTATTGCAACCGTCAAAATATAGTATCCCATTTTTATTCTCAATAATATTGTTCATATATTTTTCCTTTCCTAATTAATCTTGTTAAATATATTATTTGCAATTATCGTGCCACTTTTAAAAGTGTCAGTTTGCAATAGTCACTCTAGTTATTACGTTTATTTTAGTTCTTTTCTGAGAACCAATTTCCCATTTTACGGACTCTGCGTTCTTTCAATTTAATGTAAATTTTATTGAAATCTATTTCCATAATAACAGTACCAAGAAATATTAATCCTGCTCCAAGATAAGCTCTCATCGTAAGCACTTCATGAATAAATACAAATATAACTGTAAGTCCTGTTAAAAACCTATATTTGTAATAAGTGTATATTTCACCGTAACCGTAGCCGTATAGTATATAAATGTGACTAAAATAGACATTAAAAAACTCGCCAAAAGGGTGTCTTTATTGGGTTTAGCACTCTCTTTTTTGCGAATATTACGAAAACCATAAAGCCTATTATAAACCTAAGACTGTTTAAAAAAGCAACAACAATCTCTTCTAGACATACGCCAATCATAAGATAAGAAATACCCCAAGAAAAGGCCATTATCAAAAGTATAATTTCTGCTTTAATCTCATTATTATTCCTTATCTCCATACACTACCTGGTTTTCTTTACCGCTTCTTCAAGCTGTTTCATTGCTTTTTCAAGTACAGGCTTAGGACAAGCTGCATTTAATCTCATAAATCCCTTAAGACTTCTACCAAACGAATCACCATCATTCAAACCTAGTCCAGCATCTTCAACCATGAATTTATGCAATTTCTCATTTGTCATACCTAAAGCCCTGCAATCAAGCCACATCAAATATGTAGCATCTGGTCTGTTTGCTATAATTTCTGGTATATATTTCTCGCAATATTCATTTACATAATCAAAGTTCTTGGATATATAATCAAGCACCTGTTCTAACCATTCATCGCCTTCATTAAATGCTGCTTCCATCGCATTAGAACTAAACGCATTATTTCTATGTACATCCATACTCATCCAAAATGTGTCGAATTTTTCTTTCATTTCCATAGTAGGAAACACTACAGTAGATGCCTGTAAACCAGCAAGATTAAAAGTTTTAGTTGCCGAAATCGCTACTATAACATTCTTTGCTATTCTCTCTGATATTGTAGCAGCCGGAATAAATGTTTTACCATGAAAAACTAAATCAGAATGAATTTCATCTGATACTACTATTACGCCATTAGCAATACATATGTCTATCATTTTTTTTAGTTCTTCCTCTGACCAAACTATTCCCAACGGATTATGTGGATTACATAGTAAAAACAGCTTTGTTTTTTTTACCTTTTCTTCAAAATCCTCATAATCTATCTCCCATTTTCCGTCTTTTTCAACTATTCTATTCTCAATTACGTTTCTGTTTGAAAGCTCAACCATATCGTAAAACTCCGAATATACAGGCGTTTGTATAAGTACATTTTCTCCTTCTTTTGTCAGTATCTTTACAGAAGCCGCCAAAGTTTGAACTACACCTAAGCTAAAACTAACTAGACTTTTATCTATATCCCAATTGTGTTTTCTTTTCTTCCAATCACAAATCGCTTCAAAATATGAATTTGGCCTCGAAGTATAGCCCCACATTCCTTCTTCCGCTCTCTTTTTTAAAGAATCAATAATAGGTTGTGCAGTTCTAAAATCCATGTCAGCAATCCAAAGCGGTATTACGTTTTCTGTGCCGAATTTCTTTTTTCTTTCGTCATATTTAGCCGCCCTATTTTCTTCTCTATCAATAATTTCGTCAAAATTGTATTTCATATTAATATCCTCCTTAATTTATCTAATATTATATCATGCAAATTTCATTCCAACTAAGCCTACTTCTAACGGTTGGTATGATAATAGAAATTTAAACACGCTTTGGAAATTCGATACTGATGTTGTTAATTCGTTACAACGTTATATGCAGATTGAATTGTAAATAACAGCGGAGTTGTTGTGGCACCAACCCCAACACAAAACGATAAAACTACTGTTTTATCGCAACTCGTTTAGTATTTTACTAGTCATATCAATTATTCTATTAACTGTTTTATTTATATTTCTTTTTATACTAAAGAAAACGAAGCAGTAATAAAAAACATTTACATTAATAATTTAATTTCAAGCAAAAAACCTCTGCCGTTATATTAGCAGAGGTTTTGTTTTTCGTCTTTTTCTTTTCTTTATGCAAGTTCAATTTCCTTTTTTTCTGAATTCAGTATTTCTATTCTACATTTTGCTCCAAGTTTAGATTCTATTTGTTGACGTAAAATATCTAGTGCCTCTTTTAGTTCGAACATTCTAGTAGCATCAACTTGTTCTAAACACATAAATGCGTTTTTAGTATCCTCAGTTAGCATAGTTCTTTTGCCTTCACGCCAGTTCCAACATCTACAAATCGCACCCTCATCATCTTTATATATTACTTCTCCTTCGTATGGTGGTTCACTTTTATCACTTCCTAAAGTAATAAAGCTTTCAACACCTACAGCCTTAGTCAGCAATATATCACCTTCGATATTATCTATATCTTCACCACCGCACGGAATTCCGTATTGCAATGATATTATATTATATATATCCACTAGAGGATTAATAGTTCCAAGATGATTTTCCTTTTCTATTCTTTTAAGTAATGCTTCTATTGAACATCTAGCACCTTTCTTAGTTTTAAACTTTTGAAAAGCTTCTCTCCAACATTTAACAACTTGATTTTCACTAAAAACAGATTCTGTCAAATGTTTTTTAGCGGTTTTTTCACTCTCTCGAATTTTCGTTTCATATGATGACTCAGGATTTAATTCATCATATTCATTACTGATTCCTTCACATACCAAAATTCCTATTTGTAAATCCGGAAACATTTCGAACATCTCATCTGCAATTATAAATTTTTTCATGTTTTTCTCTCCTACTTAAATTTCTACAATTATTCCAATGCCTTTAGCTATTGCGTTATCTATACCAATTTGGGCTGTTACTATATCAAGTAATGCTATTCCAGTAGCATCAAATATGGTAACTTCTTCTTCCTTTCAGATCATTAAAATCGTTGAAATTTTTTCTTCATTATATCCTCAATTAAACAGATACACAACTTAATTTACCATAATTATGAACATCTAATGCATGGTAACTAAACAAAAACTCA
>JAENWG010000003.1 GCA_016650175.1 Peptostreptococcaceae bacterium
AAAAAACATTTCACCTATGGAAAGTTGCTTACAAAACGGGATTCTCGCTTACAAAACGGGAAAGTTGCTTACAAAACGGGACTCTCATTTTCAAAACGGGATTCTTGGCTTACAAACGGGACTCTCATTTTACAATTGACCATAGAAGAATTTACTATTTTAGTTTAACTCACTTTTGTAGATTTGTGTTATCCAATTATTACATTAAGTGGCCTAATTGTGCAAAAAGCAAAGATACCGCTGTCGCGGTATCTTCTAGTGTGTGTATGTATGTAACAAATCCGGAGATTCGAACAACTTATTTATTATATGCTTCAAGTCCTAGCCTAATTAATTCAACGGCTCTCTTCATATCCTTTTGATTTAATACGTAAGCTATACGCATTTCATCTTTACCAAGACCTGGCGTAGCATAGAATCCTTCTGCTGGTGCGAACATAACAGTTTCACCATTATCTTCAAACTCTGTTAATAAGTATACAAGAAAGTCCTCTACGTTGTCAACAGGAAGTTTAGCAGTCATGTAGAATGCACCACCTGGTTTCTGACAAACAACGCCAGGAATCTTCATAAGTTCTGCATATGCAACATCTCTTCTTCCAACATATTCAGCCTTAGCTTCAACATAATATGACTGAGGAAGTCTGTATAGTGCTGCAGCACCAACTTGATCAATTGTAGGGATACAAAGTCTTCCCTGAGCAATTTTTAGCATGCCTTGCATAAATTCTTTATTCTTAGATATAGCACAACCAACTCTAGCTCCACAAGCAGAAAATCTCTTTGAAACAGAATCAATAATAATTACTCTATCTTCATATTCTTTCATCATACCTAATGAAGTAACTTCTCTACCGTCGTATGCAAATTCTCTGTATACTTCGTCAGATATTATCCATAAGTCATGTTCTTTAGCTATTTCACAGATAAGCTTCATCTCATCCATAGTTAAAACATTACCTGTAGGATTACCAGGATTTAGACAAACAATAGCTCTTGTCTTATCAGTAATACAAGCTTCTATTTGTTCTCTATTAGCATAATGATAACCATCTTCAGCTTTTGTAGTAATAGGTGCAACTTCTCCACCAGCACATTTAGCAAAAGTATGATAATTAGTATAGAAAGGTTCTGGTACTAATACTTCTTCGCCTTCATTTAAGATAGTTAAAAAAGTCATCGTTAAAGCTTCTGAACCACCCATAGTAATCTGTACGTCATCGTTATTATAGTCCATACCATAAAGCTTCATATAGTCTACAATAGCACTTCTTAAAGATTCCAGACCTTGTGACTCCGCATACGCAATTACCTTGCTATCGAAATTTCTGATAGCTTCCATAAAGCATGCTGGTGTTTCAACATCTGGTTGACCGATGTTTAGATGATAAACTTTCTTACCTTCTTCTTCAGCTTTCTTTCCCATTGGATTGAATTTTCTAATAGGTGAAAATTGCATTTCATTTACTCTTTTTGTTAGTTTCATAGTTAGTTTCTCCTTTAAATGAATAAATTATATAAACTCCTTGTGAGAGCTATTTACTATTTCATCGATATCTATTATAACACCATCGTCAATTTTAGACAAACATAATAAATATTCCACATTCCCCTTTGCTCCAGTAATCGGAGAAAACGTTAAACCGCAAGGAAAAAGTTTGTTTTCCTCAGCAAATTCCAGCACATTTTCAAGAACCTGCGTATGGACTTCTGGGTCTCTAATAATACCTTTTTTACCTACTTGATCCTTACCCGCTTCAAATTGAGGTTTAACAAGGCAAACAATCTTACCAGTTGCATTAAGTACATTGTATGCAACAGGTAGTACAAGTCTAAGTGAAATGAACGATACATCAATACTTATAAAATCAATAGGTTCCTTAATTAAATCATAATCTAAATATCTAATGTTAGTCTTTTCCATCACAACAACTCTATCATCAGTTCTAAGCTTGTACGCAAGTTGATTAGAACCAACGTCAATATCATACACCTTTTTTGCTCCATTTTGTAGCATACAGTCGGTGAAACCACCAGTTGAGGAACCAATATCCATGCAGATATTATCAGTCATATCTAACCGAAATGTGCTTAAAGCCTTACTCAGCTTATATCCACCTCTACCAACATATGGACACTCTTGACCTTTAACTGTAATCTCAACTTCAGGATCAAATCGAGTACCTGATTTATCTTCCCTATTTCCGTTTATAAACACAAGTCCCGCCATAATAGTTCTTTTAGCTTTGTCTCTTGATGGAGAAAAGCCGTTATTTACAAGAAGTACATCCAGTCTCTCTTTTTTCAAAGTAATCTCTTGCTCCTTTCACAATAGAATCACTAGTAAGTCCTAATTCTTCTCTAAGTTCATCAACACTTCCGTGTTCAATAAATCTATCTGGAATACCTAGCGTTATCGTTGGTATTTCAGTTATCATATTAAACCTCTCTCCGAAGCCTCCACTTAAAGAACCGTCTTCAATAGTAATATATAACTTAGAATCAATACTAGGTACAAGTACTGGCTTAATAGAACAAACATTAACAACACCTGTATCATATCCTTGTTTACCCAGTTTATCAGATGCTTCAATTGCAATATCAAGCATACTTCCTACTGCAAATATTGTTAAATCTTTACCCTCTTTAAGAGTAATATTATTACCATTAAATTTTCTAAGTCTCAGATGATTAGATACTGAAGTACCACGTGGATATCTAATAGCTACAGGACCATCTAGTTTTACTGCATAGTCAAGCATCTCTTCGAGCTGCTTTCCGTCGCAAGGAGAAAGAATTGTCATATTAGGAATCATAGATAAATACGAAATATCATATTGCCCATGATGAGTTTCACCATCAGCGCCGACAAGACCTGCTCTGTCTACTGCAAATATGACATGCAAATTTTGTAGTGCAACATCTTCAATAATTTGGTCAAAACTCCTTTGAAGAAAGGTAGAATAAATAGCAACAACTGGAAGCTTACCAGCTTTGGCAAGGCCTGCAGCAAAAGTAACACCATGCTGCTCAGCAAGCCCTACATCAAAAGTTCTCTCAGGGAATCTTTCATGCATATATGTTAAACCAGTAGCCGCACCCATCGCGGCAGTAATTGCAACAATATCTTTATTTTCTTCTGCAAGTTTAAGAAGTTTTTTTCCAAAAACTTCAGAATATGAATCTATAGTTTTAGATAATGGTTTTCCTGTCTCTGTATCAAAAGCTGAAATTCCATGGAATCTCTTAGGATACTTCTCAGCCCAATAATATCCTTTACCTTTTTTCGTAATAACATGTATAAGCGTAGGACCTTTTACTTTGTTAGCTATTTCCATAGCTTCCATAAGCTTTTCTATATTATGACCATCAATTGGTCCTATATATTCAACTCCCATTTCCTCAATAAAAACACCTTGGCTATATAGTGAATATTTAAGTAAATCCTTTTGTACGCTAATAGTAGATTTAATACCTTTACCAACTACAGGAACATTATCTAAGAAAGTCTTAACATTATCTTTAGCAGAAAGATAATCTTTAGAAGCTCTCAGTTTACTTAGATGCAAGGAAAGGCTCCCTATATTTTTAGAAATAGACATGCCGTTATCATTAAGAATAATCTTAATATTCTTATTACAAGTACCTATGTTGTTTAGCGCTTCATAAGCCATACCACCTGTCATAGAACCATCGCCAATTACAGCAATTACCTCATAGTCATCACCATCTAAATCCCTAGCAGTAGCCATACCCATAGCAGCGCTAAGAGATGTGGTACTGTGACCTGTTTCATAAGCATCATGCACGCTTTCTTTTCCCTTCGGAAAACCAGAAAGCCCTTTATATTTTCTTAAACTATCAAACTCTGCTGCTCTACCAGTTAGTATCTTATGAACATACGATTGATGACCTACATCAAAGATAAACTTATCTGTAGGAGAATTGTACATTTTATGCATCGCAATAGTAAGTTCAACCACACCAAGATTAGAAGCTAAATGTCCTCCAGTTTTAGAGACCGATTCAATTAGAAAACTCCTAATTTCATCAGACAAAAGCTCCATATCATGAACATCCATCTGCTGTAGTTTTTCAAGCAAATTATTATCCTTAAGATTAATACTCATTATTTAGTTCTCGACTTTAAATTTAATGCTACATCTCTAAATATTTCAGCATTATCATAGTAACATTCTATAGAATTAACAGCCTTAGAAATAAGTTCATCAAGCTTCTCATAAGCAGCATCTAGTCCGTTTACGGAAACATAACTGCTTTTGCCTCTTTTTAAATCAACATTAGGGTTCTTACCCATTTCTTCAGCATTTCCGATTACATCTAAAATATCATCTGAAATCTGATAAGCAAGACCGTAATATTCGGCAAAAGTAGTAAGTCTTTCAAATTCAGAATCTTTAGCTCCGCCAAGATAAAGGCCTGCTCTTACAGCTGCCGCAATTAAAGCTCCTGTTTTATTTACATGTATATAGTCAAGCATTTCGTTAGAACATACTTTGTTTTCATTTTCAATATCAGAAGCTTGACCAGCGATCATGCCTCTAATTCCTGATCCCTTTGCAATCGTAAGTCCTGCATTAACTTTGCAACTTAGACATTCCGGTGTATCAAAATAATAAATTAAGTCTTTATACATTACTTCGTACGCAGTATTTAGTAGAGCATCACCCGCTAATATTGCCATGCCTTCACCATATACTTTATGATTGGTAGGTTTACCTCTTCTTAATTCATCATCATCCATACCTGGAAGATCATCATGAATTAAAGAATATGTATGAATATACTCAATAGCACAAGCATAAGGAAGTGCACTTTTAATTTCTCCACCAGCAAACTCACAAGCTGCAAGAAGAAGAACAGGTCTTAATCTTTTGCCTCCATTAGTAATACTGTATTTAACCGCATCATATAAAGTATCACTTTTTGTGTCTATTGGAGGGATAAAATCCATAATATGTTTTTCAATAATGTCGTAATACTCCTGATAACTATCTTTCATTCTCATCCACCTCTTTTTCGTAAATTTCAATTTTTTGACTAGCTTCATTTAATATTTCATTACAGTATTTATATTCATTCATACCTTTTTCAAACTGCTTAAGAGATTCTTCAATAGTAGTATTGTTATCTCTAATGCTGTCAGCTGCTTCTCTTAAATTCATTAGAGCTTCTTCAAAAGTTTTTTCTTTCAAAACTAACTCCTTTCCTTAGACATGATTTTAGCCTTAGCTTTACCATCTTTTAATACAATGTTATATATATCATCCACAGTTAAACCCTCCACTGATTTAACAATATTATCATCTTCTTTAGTAATTATAGCATATCCATGGCCCAAAATATTAAGTGGATTGTTTTCCGTTAAAACTATTTTAGCATTTTCTATAGCCTTTTCCTGATTAACAACCTTGTTTCTTAGACCAAGAATCATGGAGTTATAGTAAGAATTAGCCTTTTCACTGTTTAATTCTTCTATATTTGATAGTTTAATAACCATATCAGAGATTAACCGATAAATATTATCTTTAACTTCTTCAACATCATATACTGCTATATTTGCTGCTGCTGTTGGAGTCTCCGCCCTAACATCCGCAACAAAATCTGCTATTGTAAAGTCGGACTCATGTCCTACGGCAGATATGATAGGGATTTTTGATTTAAAGATTTCAATTGCAACCATTTCATCATTAAAACATTCCAAATCATCTTTAGCGCCGCCACCTCTGCCTACTATTAAAACATCAATTTGTTTTTCAGTTTCAGATACAAGATTTGCTAATTTAATATTATCAGCAATGCTTCTAGGCGCATCAAGCCCTTGAACAAGCGTATGAAATATAAGGATGTCAACTAAGTTATTCTTTTCCTTAATAATTCGCTTAATATCCTCAATTGCAGCACCAGTAGCTGAAGTAAGAACTCCCACTCTTTTCGGAAACTCAGGAAGAGATTTTTTATGCTCTAAGTCAAAGAGTCCAAGCTTTTCAAGCTTTTCCTTAAGATCATTAAAAGCCTTAGCTAAATCACCACCGCCCATAACTTCAGCACTTCTAACATTAATAGAATAAGTACCGCCCTTGTTATATATATTAATACTGCCTGAGACTATAATCTCATCGCCTTCATTAAGTTTAACCTTAATATTATTTACATTACTTCTCCAAATAGCACAATTTACTTTACCTTTAGCATCAATTAAAGAAAAATATATGTGACCTGACTTATGGTAATTAAGCCCTGATATTTCACCTTTAATGTTCATGTTATTTAAAAGAGGATCAGTAATAAGTACTCTTTCAATATATCCATTTAATTGAGATACCGATATAGCATTAGCCATTGTTAGTACCTCCTAAAAGAGCAATTCCTACAGCATTATCTCCTGATAATTCAGGAGCTCCAAAATATATGTTGGCTTCTACTTTGCCTGGCAAATAGCTTCTAATAAATTCACTAGAAGATACTCCACCTGTAAAGATGAAATCATTAATTAAATACCTATCAGATAAATATTTAGTTTCGTTAATCAAAAGTTCAGCTATAGCCTTAAACATTCCCGGAATCATTTCATTAGCAAGGTTACCTTCTATTGCTTTCATACACTGAGTTTCTATTCCTGACAAATTAAAGAAACCTTCATCTAGTCTAACTGCCGTAGGATTAATAAGGGCTTCATTACATGTAGCAATCTTATCCATTTCTTTTCCTGCAGGAAAATCCATTCCAAGTTTAACACCAACTCTGTCTATTAGCTGCCCTATTGCAATATCCTTAGTTCCACCTATTATTTCAATTTTACCATTATTCACAAGTAAAGCTTCAGTAGTCCCTCCGCTTAGGTGATAAGCAATAAATTTATCCTTATTCTTAATATCTGAATACTCTTTAATTGCTTTAATATGACCCTCCTGATGAGAAAATCTTCTAAGGGGAACACCAAGCGCAGAAGACATTATAACTGCAGCGTTTTCACCTGCTCTAAATACTGGCATATATGAGCCTTCAACAGATCTAGGTCTAGTTGATACGCTTACTCTTTTAATGTTTTTTCTTATCTCTTCATCATTTAATACTTTGAATAACATATTAGGCAAATCATTGCTATGCTTAAAAAAGGCATCCGATTGTCTAAGCCCTTTTTCTCCCTTAGGTACATCTAGAAGCTTTGAATCGTTAACCAAAATGTTACCATCATAATCAACTACTGCAATTGATGTCTTGTAGTTTGATGTATCTATTCCCAGTATTAAATCTTTATTCATGCTATTTACTTCTCACTACTTGTCCAAGTAATGCATTAACAAAACCTTTAGACTTATCAGTACCGTACATTTTAGCTAGTTCTACTGCTTCATTTATCGATACAGCTTCAGGTACATCATCTAAATAAAGAATCTCACACAAAGCAACCCTAAGTATAGCTACATCGGTTTTCGGAATTCTTGCTACCTTACGGTTTTTACTATTATCCTTAATCGTTTTATCAATTGCTTTTATATGTATCTTAATGTTTTCAAGGATATCCATAACTCTAGGATAATTTCTGAAATCTTCAGTAATATCTGTTGCCACAAGCATTTCATAATCAAAGTTATTATTTGCATCCATTTGGAAAACAAGTTTCATCGCAAGTTCTCTTGCATCTCTTATACTCTTTGCCATTATCTCTTCTCTACACCTTCAACACTAATATTAACTGCTTGAATCTTAAGACCAGTGCTTGCTTCTACAACTTCTTTTACCTTTGATTGAATCTCAAAAGCAACCTGCGGAATATTAACACCATATTTAACAACAATATGAACATCAATTGATACCACATTATCATCTCTAACAACTTTAATGCCTTGATTCGTAGATTCTCTTCCTAATATATTCTTTGAAAAACTCTCAGTAATTCCGCCTACTAGTCTGCTAACTCCATCTGTTTTAGTAATTTCATCAGCTGTATATTGAATAATTACTTCATCTTCGATTGTAAGTTCTCCACCGTTTATATCTTCATTTTGACTATCCATAAGTTAGTCCTCCTTGTCTTCATCTTTAGATAAAATCAATAATTTCACCTTTTCTATCCTTCTGTCCTTAACACTAACTATGTTAAATACATAATTTTTAAAATATAGGGGCTCATACTTATTATCTTCTTCAGGAATTTCACCTAAAATATCAATTAAGAAACCTCCTATGGTTTCGCTGTTTTCAGATTCAAGCTTAATGTCAATTTCTTTATTAAGAACATCTAAATCAACATTACCATCAATTAAGTAGATACCATCTTCAATCTTTTCAATAACATGGTCTTCTTCGTCATATTCATCATCAATATCACCCATAATTTGTTCAATGATATCTTCGATTGAAACAATGCCGCTAAATCCACCATATTCATCTATTAAAATAGCAATATGCTGTTTTTGTCTTTGTAATTCAACAAGAAGTGAATCAATATTTTTTGTTTCTGGAACGAAATATGGAGTTCTTAAAATATCCCTAATATTAACATTATCAAATCCACTGTCTCTAGCCTTAATAAGGTAATCCTTAATATGGAAAACACCGATTATATTGTCATTATCATTTTCACAAACTGGAACTCTTGAATACCTAAGCTCCATAAGTTTATCTATATACTCCGAAGCAGGATCTTCAATATCTATAGTAAACACATCAGTTCTAGGTGTCATAATCTCATACGCAAGCATGTCATCAAAGGCAAAGATAGAATTAATCATCTTCTTACCTTCTTCTTTAATTTCTCCGCTCTTTTGACCACGATCAAGCATTGACATAACGCTGTCCTCAGAGAACTCCGTATCATCCACATCAGTTTTCTTTTTCATAAGTTTAAGTAAAAGATTAGTTATCCCTAATGAAATCGAAACAAACGGAATTGTAATCCATATAACGAATTGCTGAAATCCCGAATACTTAAGAGCATACTTTTCGCTATCTTGCGCGGCCAGTTTTTTCGGTAAGAACTCACCAAGCACTTGAAACATTAAAAGATATGCTATAGCTAAAGTTACAGGTACTATTATTACATGGTTATCATTAAACATCGGTAAAATCGTAGTACATATAATACTAATGTTTATTAAGTTAATTATTATACCAAAAGACTTATTAGCATAATGATACCTCGAAGGTCTTTCTATAAAATAGTCAACCTTTTTAGCCTTATCACTACCTTCAGAAACCATCTCATCGATAATATTCTTATTCACAGTATCAAGCGCTCTTTTCGAGGTAACGATAATGCCGTAAACTAGAATTAAAGAAATAATAACCAGTACATAAATAAATAAACCACTCGGGTCAGATGACATTTTATTCCACTTCCTTTTCTCTTCTTAAAATATATCCGGGATTAAACTCCCTATTAAAATTAATTTTAATGATCTGCTTGGCATGAGGTGCAGATTCAATAGGCTCTCCGTCCTCATTAAACATCTCACTTATTACGTATTCAAAATGACCAGGATTAGGTCCAAAGACCTCAACCTTATCACCAATTGAAACCTTATTTCTCTGTTCAATCACAGTCAAACCTGTTTCCTTTTCGTATCCTTTAATAACTCCTGCAAAATCAAAAGTTCTTGTATATGAACTAGTTAAATAGTTTTGATCCTTATTATCTGGTTTATGAAAATAGAATCCAGTAGTAAACTCCCTATGTGATGCCTTTTCAAGTTCCTTGGACCAATAATCATTAAACTCAAAGTTATCAGGATCATCTAGATATGTATCTATCGCAATTCTATATGCCCTAACTACTGTCGCAACATAATACATGCTCTTCATTCTGCCTTCAATCTTAAAAGACTTAATGCCTGAATTTATTAGTTCTGGAATATGCTCTATCATACAAAGATCTCTAGAATTCATAATATATGTACCTCTAGCATCTTCTTCAATAGGATAATATTCTCCCGGTCTCTTCTCTTCAACAAGTGAATAGTTCCATCTACACGGATGTGCACATTGGCCACGGTTAGCATCTCTTTCTATCATAAAGTTAGAAAGAAGGCATCTGCCTGAATATGAAATACACATAGACCCATGAACAAAAGCTTCAAGCTCAATACTGCCTGGAATATTTTCAAGCATAGACTTTATTTCTTCAAATGTAAGCTCTCTTGCGAGTACTAGTCTCTTAACTCCTAGACTACCCCAAAACTTAGCAGTCTCGTAATTAGTCATATTAGCCTGAGTACTTAAATGAATCTCTGCGCCAGGTATTATCTCTTTTAATAGATAAACAACTCCTGGATCAGAAACAATAAAAGCATCTATTGGAATATCTTTTATTTCATTTAGATATTTCCTAAGCGGAGTTATATCCTCATTATGAGGATATATGTTTAGCGCCATATAACCCTTTTTGCCCAGATTATGAGCATATTTTAAACCTTCAGTAATGTCACTTATACTCATGTTACCGGAACTTGCTCTTAGGCTAAACATCTCAGCTCCAAAGTATACAGCATCAGCACCAAAGTCTATGGCTGTTTTTAATTTATCTAAGTCTCCCGCAGGAGCCAGTAATTCTATATTACTTTTCATTTAATTTAGTTATCGCCAGACCGTCGCCACAGCTAATTAGTGCTGTGCTCAAGTCTTCCCTTTCATTGAGATAGTTTAAAAACTCTCTCATTCTTTTTATATTAGTTCTGTGTCTTCTTCCTTTATCAAACGAAGCATCTACCGTAGATGCTTTTAAAAGAACATTATCAGATACAATTACTGCTCCTTTTAAGCACTTCTTTTCGGCAGCTTCAAAAAAATCCTTGTAGTGACTTTTAGACGCATCAATGAATACAAAATCATAATCATCATTAAGCGTCTTAATAACATCAATAGCATCACCACTAAATATATTGATTCTGCTATTAAGATTAAACCTATCCAAGTTACTTTTTGCTTTAATGTATAGGTCATTGTCTTTTTCTATAGTAGTAATCCTTACATCTTCTAGAGAATTAGCAAAAACAATTGAAGAATATCCTATTGCTGTTCCAATTTCAAGAATCTTTTTTGGTTTTGTTATCTTTAAAAAAGTAACAAGAAAATTTTCTGTTTCTTTTAAAATAATAGGAATATTTTCTTCTTCAGATACTTCTCTTAGGTCATCTAACTCTACACTAAGAGGCCTATAGAAGTTGTGTATATATTCCGTAACTATGTCATTTGTTATATTCATTTTATTCTTTTTCCTGCTCTGCTTCATACTCTTCAAGTGCTAAGTTATATGCTGCTTTATCTTTTTCGAACTGAGTTATATCAGAACTAAAATTATGAGTACCGTCTAACTTTTCGCTAACAACAAAGAAAAGGTAATCAGTATCAGCAGGATAAAGTGCTGCTATAATTGAACTTTCTCCCGGTGCGCCTATTGGCCCTGGCGGAATTCCTGCATGAACATATGTGTTATATGGTGAATCTATCTTAGTATCTGCAATTGATAGTCTTTTCGTTTGTTCTCCCAATGCGTACTGCACGGTGGAACACATCTGAAGAGGCATACCTTGATCAATTCTGTTATATATTACACTTGCTACTTTTGCTCTATCTTCTGAATCTTTACATTCTCTTTCAATAATAGACGCAATAGTAACTATGTCATTAACCGTAAGATTTAACTCTTCCGTTCTAGCCAAATATTCATCAGTAAATACTAAGTCAAACTGGTTTAGCATAGTAGTTATTATCTGCTCTTCAGAAGCACCAGTAGCTAGCTGATAAGTACTCGGGAACAAATATCCTTCGAGATGATTTTCATTATCTTGCGCATTTTCTAAAAAGTCGAATTTAAAGTCTCCGTTTTCAAGTAGATCAACAAACGTATCATAATCTACTACTCCTTCTTCACTTAGCTTATCAGCTATCTGATATATAGTGTAGCCTTCAGGAATAGTAATATTTAATGTCTCAACATGCCCATTTACTATTATTTTAGCAATATCTGTCGGTGTCATAGAAGGTGATAATGAGTACGTTCCAGCTTGAAATTTACCGTCAAAGCGATTCAATTTAGATAATATCTTAAAATGTTTAGCATTATCAATTATACCTTTACTGGCTAATTTATTAGCTATATCACTAGTGCTCGATCCCATCTCTATAGTAACAGATTTAAAAGTAGAATTCTCTATTTCTTTAGGCTCATTCATGGACAATACAAATAAATATCCAGCCAAAACTATAACGACAACTAGCAATAATATGATTTTAATTACATTTTTCATTGCTCTTTCCCCACTTATTCCTTTGATCTACCTAGATAAGCCGCTGTTCTAGTATCTATTTGAATTTTTTCGCCTTCTTCAATGAAAATAGGAACCTGAATAACTGCACCAGTTTCTACTGTCGCTGCTTTAGTTACGTTAGTAGTTGTATCACCTTTAACGCCAGGTTCAGATTCAGTAACTATTAAATCTACAATGTTTGGAGCTTCAACTGAGAACGCATTTTCCTTATAGAATTTAATAGTAGCTTCATCGTTTTCTCTTAAAAATCTCATAGCATCTTCAACTTGATCATGCATTAAAGGAATCTGCTCATAGGTTTCTAAATCCATGAAATAGTAAAGCTCACCATCGCTGTATAAATATTGCATAACCTTAGTCTCAATACGAGCCTTAGGAAATTTATCATTAGGATTAAAAGCTTCTTCTCTCGTAGCACCTGTTAGTACGTTTTTGTATTTAGTTCTTACAAAAGCAGCACCTTTACCTGGTTTTACATGCTGAAAATCTATTACAATATGTGGTTCTCCATTAATCTCAAAGGTTATACCTTTTCTAAAATCGCTTGCGTAAATCATTCTTTTTCTCCTTAATAAATTATATTATTTAAAGCTAATATTAACTATATCCCCTAAGATTTCGTAAACGTCCTTCATCATAATAGAAAACCTAGCTTCTGCTTGCAAATATTTAGCAGCTAAAGGGTTAGCCGCTATAATAGCATACATACTTTGAATCTGTTCCATAAGTTCATTGTCAGGTGCTTCTCCTGACATTTGCTTAGCCTGAAATTGGAATTGTTTCTTTTGAAAATCTTTTAAAGAATTAGAAAGGTCAGGATCCAAATCTACTTCTTTTTTAATATCTTGAAATTCTTGGTATTCGCCGCTGGCTTTAATTGCTTCCGACAGCTTATGTGCTTCTTCATATACGTTCATAATATCCTCCTATATTTCCATAAAAATTGGTAGTATCATAGGGTTTCTTTTAGTCTTACTGTAAATATATGCTTTTAGCTCAGATCTGACTTTACTCTTCATTGAAGTAAAATCTTTAATTCCCTCTTGCTGACACTTATTAAGTGATTTTTCAACCACTGCAGTAGCATCATTCATAATAGCAGAATTATCCTTAACATATACAAAACCTCTTGATACTAGGTAAGGTCCTGCTACTATTTCACCTGAAGCAGAATCCACCGTAGCAACCGCAATAATCAATCCGCTTTCGCTAAGCAATTTTCTGTCTCTTAGTACTACATTACCAATATCGCCTACTCCGTAGCCGTCAACTAGTATTGCACCAGCTTGAACAGCATTTTTAGTTTGAACAGCACTTTTACCTTTAAGAGTAAGTGCATCTCCGTTATTCATAACGAATATTTTGCTCTTATCCATACCAAGATTTTCAGCAAGCGCTGCATGTTCATTTAAATGCCTATGTTCACCATGAACAGGCATAAAAAACTTAGGTTTTACTAAAGTATGCATCAACTTTAGTTCTTCTCTGCTTGCATGTCCTGAAACATGTATATCCATAATGTCAGATTGTATTACCTGAACATCTAATTCATACAGTTTGTTTACAACATTAGTAACGGTCTTTTCATTTCCCGGTACTGGTGTTGATGAAAACAGTACAACATCATTCTTCTTTAGTTGAACAGCCTTGTGCTCGCCATTTGCCATACGTGTAAGTGCAGACATAGGTTCGCCTTGACTTCCTGTCGAAATTATTAAAAGGTTCTTATCAGGAATGTTCTTAATCTTCCTGATATCCACAAAGGATTCTTTCGGAAGATTTATATATCCAAGCTCTTTACCTAGACCTATAACATTTTCCATAGAACGACCTGATATCGCTATCTTTCTTCCATGTGCAATGGCAGCTTCCATAATCTTCTGAGATCTTCTAAGATTAGAAGAAAAAGTTACTACTATTACTCTTTTTTCCGTCTTAGTAAGAATGTCATCTATCGTTCTAGAGACAACCTGTTCAGTCGGAGTAAAACCGGGTCTTGCAGCATTAGTACTGTCAGCTAAGAGTAAGTCTACACCTTCAGCTCCAAGCTGTGCAAATCTGGCTAAATCTATTACCTCATTATCCACTGGGGTATAATCTATCTTAAAGTCCCCTGTATGAATAATTTTACCTGCAGGACATTTAATAAAATATGCTAAAGCATCAGCAATACTGTGATTGGTTCTAATAGCTTCAACCGAAAAACTTCCCACTTGGAAAACTTGACCAGCTTCTATTACGTTTAAATCAGCAACTACTTTATGTTCTTTTAACTTATTCTTAATTAATCCTACAGTAAGCTTAGTACCATATATAGGCACATTAATATCTCTTAGGAAAAACGGTATACCTCCGATATGGTCTTCATGACCATGTGTGATAATTAAACCTTTAATTTTCTCTTTATTTTCCTTTAGATATGTAAAGTCAGGTATTACTACGTCGACTCCAAACATTTCATCTTCAGGAAAAGTAAAACCACAGTCAATTATGAGAATTTCGTTTTTATATTCGAGTAAAGTAATATTCTTACCTATCTCCTTAAGTCCCCCTAAAGGAACTATCCTTAAACTCTCAGCCGGCTTTTTCTTACGTCTTCCTCTGTTGTTATTATTTTTCTTCTTCGGAATCTGATTCGGATTCAGGTTAGTATTATCATTACTAGTCACTTCCGGTTTACTTGCTTCTTTTATTTGTTCTTGTTGTTGTTTTTGTTTTTCTTCCATATATTTTTTTGACACCTTATTTAATTACAATATTTACAAGCTTATTCGGAACTGCAATAATCTTGATTACATTTTTGCCTTCAATTAAAGACTTAATTTTATCGTTTTCTAAAGCTGTCTTTTCCATAACCTCCTTATTTGAATTATTTTCTATAACTATTTTTTCTTTTACTTTACCGTTAATCTGTACTACAATCTCGATAGTATCCTTAATTAATGCTTTTTCATCGTAAGTAGGCCAAGAAACATTAAACAATCTTTCCGCGTGACCTAAATCTTCCCATAATTCCTCACAAATATGAGGTACAAAAGGTGATAATACGATAACCATCTCATTAATTGCTTTGTCTACAAGCGGTACATTGATATTATCTAGTGCCTTGTATCTGTAAAGCTCATTTACAAGTTCCATGATAGAGCTTAGTGCGGTGTTAAATTGGAAACGTCCACCCGCATCTTCAGTTACTTTCTTAACAGTAGCATTAAGAGCATAATTAAGTTCCTTGTCATCCTTAGAGTTTATTACAATTTCTCCTCCAAGTTTGCTCTCATCTCTTAATTCATTTACATATTCACATACTAGTCTATACACTCTGTTTAGGAATCTATAACTTCCTTCAACACCTTGATCTGACCAGTCAAGCTCTTTTTCAGGTGGCGCAGCAAACAGAATAAACATTCTGGCCGTATCTGCACCATATTTAGATAGGATTTCTTCAGGACTTACTACATTTCCTATAGATTTACTCATCTTCTTACCATCTTTATTTACCATACCTTGAGTAAGAAGGTTCTTAAACGGTTCTTCATATTTTACAAGACCTAGGTCATATAAAACCATTTGGAAGAATCTAGCGTACATAAGATGAAGAATCGCATGTTCAACTCCTCCTATGTATTGATCAACATCCATCCAGTAGTTTGCTTTTTCAGTGCTGAATATTTCATCCTTATTCGTAGAATCGCAGTACCTTAAGAAATACCATGAAGAATCTAAGAATGTATCCATAGTATCCATTTCTCTTGTAGACTCTAATCCACATATTGGGCAAGCTACTTTCTCAAAAGATTTTGAAGTCGTAAGTGGAGACTCTCCCATACCAGTAAATTCTACATCAGTAGGTAAAACTACAGGAAGATCTTTCTCTTCTACAGGAACCCATCCACATTTACGACAATAAATCATAGGAATAGGTGTACCCCAATATCTTTGTCTAGAAATTAGCCAATCACGCAATTTATAGTTAGTTGTTTCTTTTCCAATTTCTTTTTCAGCTAACTCTTTTGTAATTTCTGCAATAGCTTCTCTGTTGTTCATGCCATTATATTTACCTGAATTAATCATTTTACCTTCAGCTATAAAAGCTTCTTTTAAATCATTAATATCAATTTCAGGGTTTTTAGTATCAACTACAGGAATAATATCTAAATCAAATTTCTTAGCAAATTCAAAGTCACGTTCATCATGAGCAGGAACTGCCATTATAGCTCCTGTACCATAGTGCATCATTACATAATCAGATATGTATATTGGCACTTTCTTATCATTTACAGGATTAATTGCATAGGCACCTATGAAAACTCCAGTTTTGTCCTTAGTTGTTGATGATCTTTCAATATCTGTAAGATGAGCAATTTCAGATAAGTATTCTTTAACTGCTTTTTCATACTCTGTTCCTTTTGTAAGTAAATTAACATAAGGATGCTCAGGAGCAAGTACCATATAGGTAACTCCAAATAAAGTATCCGGTCTTGTAGTAAATACTGATAGTTTTTTATAAAAATTATCTATTTTAAAATCAACTTCAGCTCCCTTAGATTTACCAATCCAGTTTTTCTGCATAACCTTAACCTTGTTAGGCCATCCATCAAGTTCATCTAAATTATCTAAAAGTCTATCTGCATAATCAGTTATTTTAAAGTACCACTGAGATAAATTTTTCTTTTCAACTACAGTCTTACATCTTTCGCAGCAACCATCTACTACTTGCTCATTAGCAAGTACAGTTTTGCAGCTAGGACACCAGTTCACAGGATTTTCCTTTTTATATGCTAACCCTTTTTTGTAGAACTGTATGAATATCCACTGCGTCCATTTGTAGTAATCTTCCTTGCATGTAGCTACTTCTCTATCCCAATCATAGCTTAAACCAAGTGTATTTAACTGTCTTTTCATTTCGGCAATATTTTCAGTCGTCCAAATGTCAGGATGAATATCATTTTTAATTGCTGCATTTTCTGCAGGTAATCCAAAAGAATCCCATCCCATAGGATGAAGTACATTAAATCCGTTCATAGCTTTAAATCTTGCAATTACATCACCTATAGAATAGTTTCTAACATGCCCCATATGAAGTTTGCCTGATGGATATGGAAACATCTCAAGTACATAATACTTTTCTTTGCTTTCATCCATCTCAGTTTGAAAAGCCTTTTCGTCATTCCAAATCTTTTGCCATTTCTTTTCTATCTCACTAAAATTATACTTTTCCTGCATATCCCTAATCCTCACATTTAATTATTTCGCAATCTCCCCAAACCTTCTCAAGAGAATACAAATCTCTCATAGTAGGCGTAAATATATTTACAATTACATCGCCGTAATCCATTAAAATCCATCCAGAACTTTTTTTACCTTCAACGCTCTTAGGAAACATTTTGTTTTCTTCAAACTTATCACCGATTTCTTCGGATAAAGCTTCCATTTGTCTTGAATTAGTAGCAGTTGCATTTACAAAGTAGTCTGCAAAACCCGATTTCTCTGCAATGTTAATCATATTAACATCTAATGCTTGCTTACTTAATAACGTGTCTGCTGCCATTTGTGCAATTTTCTTACTTACCATTAATATCCTCCTTTATTTTATCTTCTATGTATTTTTTAGCAGCGTATGTATCCTCATCTAGATACATATCTTTGCTATTAACTCTATCTATCGTAGAATTAATTATCTTTAGGCAAGTTCCGTCAAGATCTTTTAACGCAAGATCTCTTAGAAGCTCTACACCTTCATAATTTCTGTTAACTTCTATGGCATCTGCCACATATATTATTTCCTCTAAGAGCATCATACCAGCTCTTCCTGTCGTATGATAGCTTACAGCATTAAGTATTTCTTTATCTTTTATGCTATATTTATCTCTCATCATCTCCGCAGCCACTTTTGCGTGACTAATATTTGGTTTACCAATATAATTTTCTGGTAAACTATAATATTCTATATATCCATCTAACATCCCGTCGTCAAAGCACTTTGCCATATCGTGATATTTACCTGCAATCCTTGCTTTTGTAATATCAGCACCATAAATCTCAGCTAATTTCACTGCCATACTTATAACACCTTCGGTATGCATAAGCTTTTCGGGAGTTAAGTTATTCTCTAAAAAATCATTTATACAGTTTGTTTTCATTTATATACTCAATTACAGAATCCGGTAGAAACTTGTCTACATCTTTTCCTGTCTTTAGTGCCTTTCTAAGCTCAGTGGCAGATACATCCACAAGCTTGTTATTTATTAATGTTATATCAGCATCATATTTTTCTCTATAGTCATTTAAATATTCCATGGTTTTCTCAATATTAATACCCGGTCTATTACCGATAATAAAAGAAAACTTTTTCAGCAATTCTTTACCTTTAAACCACTTTTCTAGTTGAATAAAAGAATCATCACCCATTATAAAAAACATCTTTGCATCATATAACTTCTTAAACTCTAAGAGAGTATCGTAAGAATATGATATTTCACCTTTTTCTAGTTCGAAATTTGAAACTTCAAATCTATCATCTATCTTTAAAATCGATTTTATCATATTATACCTGTGAGCGCCATTAGTAACACTTTTGCCAACTTTGAAAGGTTGAACATATGCAGGTAAAAATATTAGCTTGTCTAGGTTGCATTCATCAGCTGCATCCTTAGCCAGGCCTAAATGACCTTTATGTATAGGATCAAACGTCCCTCCATATATACCGATTTTATTCATTTACACTAATACCCAGTTCCTCTAGTTGCTCTTTGCTTGCAATTCCTGGAGCTTCACTTACCATACATTCAGCATTTTGATTTTTAGGAAAAGCTATAACTTCTCTAATACTTGATTCTCCTAAAAGAAGCATCACTAGTCTGTCAAGTCCGTACGCAAGTCCAGCATGAGGCGGAACTCCATATTTAAAAGCTTCAATTAAGAAACCAAACTTTTCGTCGCACTCAGCTTCAGTTAGACCAAGTACATTAAACATCTTTGTTTGAAGATCTTTATCATGTATTCTTATACTTCCGCCACCAAGTTCTACACCATTTAGTATTATATCATACGCATCAGCTTTAACCTTTAAAGGCTCTGTGTCTAACATATGAATTTCATCTATTTTAGGTTGCGTAAACGGATGATGCATAGCCTTCATTTCACCTGTTTCTTCATCTCCTTCAAATAACGGGAAATCCACTACCCAAAGGAAATTAAATTTATTATCGTCTAGCAATCCAAGTTTACTTGCTAGGTGTCTTCTTAGGAATCCTAGGCTATCATACACTACCTTAGACTTATCCGCCACTATAAGAATCAAATCATTTGGTTTTGCATCAAAAACATCTGCTATTTTCTTTAATCCATCTTGGTCAAAGAATTTATTTACAGAAGAGTTATATTTATCTTCTTCAACTCTAATCCATACTACTCCGCCACAGCCATACTGCTTAGCTTCGGTTATTATCTTATCAAGATTCTTTCTTGAAAACTCACTAGAAGCATTTTCTACGCATATGCCCCTTACATCCTCGGCTTTGTTAAATACGTCAAATTCGCAGCCAGAAGTAGCTTCTTTTAGCTTCTTAAGCTCGAATCCAAATCTAGTATCAGGCTTATCCGATCCAAATCTATCCATCGCATCATCATATGTTAATCTTTCAAAAGGAATTTCAATATCAACATTTTTAATATCCTTCATTACTTTTTTAAGAAAACCTTCTTGTACACTCATTACGTCATCTTGATCAACAAATGACATTTCTAAATCTATTTGAGTAAATTCAGGTTGTCTATCAGCTCTTAAATCTTCATCTCTAAAACACTTAACTATTTGCATGTACTTATCAGTACCACCTACCATAAGTAGTTGTTTGAACATCTGTGGTGACTGAGGAAGTGCATAAAAATGTCCCGGATTCATACGGCTTGGAACCAAGTAATCTCTAGCTCCCTCTGGTGTAGGTTTGATAAGCATTGGTGTTTCAACTTCAGTAAATCCGTTAAAATCAAAATAGTCTCTAGTGCATTTTACAACCCTATGTCTAAGTGTTAAATTATCTTGCATTTTTTTCTTTCTAAGGTCTAAATATCTGTACTTAAGTCTTAGATTATCATCAACATTATCATCATCTTTAATATATATAGGTGGTGTTTCTGCAGATGAATAAATAACTATATCATTAGCAAATACTTCAATATCACCAGTTGGCAGTTTATCATTTTTAGAGCTTCTTTCTTTAACTACTCCTTTAATACCTATTACAAATTCACCTCTAAGCGAATCAGCTTTATTAAAGAGTTCCTCTGGCACATCGTTATTGAAAACTACTTGTGTAATTCCAGTTTTATCTCTCAAATCAACAAATATTAAGCCGCCTAGATTTCTTCTCTTTGCTACCCATCCGTTTAGTATGATATTTTCATCGATATTTTCAGCGTTTAGTTCGCCACACATATGTGTTCTTTTAAATAGTTCAGACATTTGTAACTCCTTCTATTTCTTTAATACGTCAATTAGCTCTTCTCTTTTTACCTCAAACTGATTTGAATTAGCCATATCTTTTACAGTTAGTACGCCGCTTTCTATTTCGCTATCACCTATAACTACAGTGTATTTAGCATTTAATCTATTTGCATATTTAAATTGGCCTTTAATGTTTCTAGCCAATGCATCAATTTCAGCTCTTAATCCTTCATTTCTCAATTTTCTTAAAAGATTTAATGAATATAGTTTAGCTTCTTCTCCTACATATGCAATAAATACATCTGTAGGTTTTGGCTCAGGGAACTTAACTCCGTTTGCTTCCATAAGCATAATAAGTCTTTCCTTACCTAGTCCAAATCCAACACCTGGTACATGTCTGTCGCCTATTTCATCCATAAGATAATCATATCTACCGCCACCACATACTGTTCCTTGGGCACCGATTTTAGTAGTTACAAATTCAAAAGCAGTCTTGGTATAATAATCAAGCCCTCTAACTATTCTAGGATCAACCGTATATTTAATTCCAAATGCGTCTAAATCCTTTTTAAGTTGCTCAAAAGCATCTACGCACTCATCACAAAGATAATCAATCATCATAGGTGCATCTTTTACTATGTCCTGACAAATTTCAGACTTACAGTCTAAAATTCTCATAGGATTAGTCTCATATCTAACCTTACATGTATCACATAATTCATCATATCTAGGTTTTAAAAACTCTGTAAGTGCTTCTCTATGTTTAGGTCTACATTTAGGACAACCTACACTGTTTATTCTAAGTTCTATTTCACCAACACCCATTTCGTGAAGAAAATCATAGCCAAGAGCAATAATTTCTGCATCAGCTATCATATTATCTGTACCAAATGTTTCTATACCAAACTGATGAAATTCTCTAAGTCTACCTGATTGTGGTTTTTCATATCTAAAACACGGAATACTGTAATAGTATTTACTAGGTTGCGCATCTGCATAGTGATTAAGCTCTAAAAACGCTCTAGCAGTTGGTGATGTTCCTTCAGGTTTTAAAGTGATGCTTCTACCACCGTAATCTTCAAATGTGTACATTTCTTTTTGTACTATATCCGTTGTATCGCCTACTCCCCTTTGAAACAGTTCAGTAGCTTCAAAGACTGGCGTTCTTGCTTCCTTAAATCCATATCTGTCACAAATATCTGCAAATGATTTTTCTATATAGTGCCACTTGTATATTTGATCTGGAAAAATGTCCTTTGTACCTTTTTGTGCTTTAATTGCCATTTAATTACCTCCTAAATATCCTTTTTTTCTATTTATCATGTCTTCAATTCTAGCTATATATACCTCATAATTAGATACATTTGGCACTCTTTCATGCCTTTCTTCCGAAGGAAAGTAAATTTTACTTGCTCCTCCAGCCCCTAACGCTATAATTGATTGTCTTTCATTCATAATTCTAATGTTATATATGCAATGGGTTTTATCCCTTTGATAGCCAATATTTTCTAAAGCTCCTGCCATATGTTTTTGTCTGTAAATATAGTATGGAGAATATCCATTTTCTTTTAGCTTTTTATCTGCCAAATCAAGCATATTCATAACTAGTTCACCATTATTCCTATAGTAATTAGGATTGGTTTCTTCTAGTTTAGAGCCTTTTTTAACTGCCAGTGAATGAACTGTTACATTTTCAGGATTTAGCTGTATTATCTTATCCACCGTATTTTCAAAATCACTAATTTCTTCATCAGGAAGTCCTGCAATTATATCAGAGTTAATTGATTTAAAACCTACTTCTTTTGCCATATCATATGCTCTATATATTCCATCTACCGAATGATTTCTACCTATTTTCACAAGAGTATCTTGACTGAAGGTTTGTGGATTTATTGAAATTCTTTCAATGTCATATTTTTTTAATATTTTAAGCTTCTCAATACTTACAGTATCAGGTCTACCCGCTTCAAATGAATATTCTTTTAAACCGCTTAAATCTATATTTTCTTTAATTTCGCCAACGAGTAACTCCAACTGATTTTCATCTAATACGCTTGGCGTACCTCCACCTATATATATAGATTCTGGCTTCAAGCCTGTTCTTCCTATATATTCTATCTCTTTAATTAATGCTTCTAGATATCTATCAACTTCACCAGTTTTCGCTATGTTTGAAGTGAATGAGCAATACGCGCATCTTGAAGGACAAAATGGTATCCCTATATAAATGCCTACAGTATTTTCTTCAGCTGCCACTACATTATTCATTTGATATTCTAATATATCTATCAACATATTAGCCTTCTTATCAGATAATATGTAATATGCTTTTAAATGTTCTTTAGCTTTTTCTAAATCACCTGTTAGTTCAAACGCATTTATAGCCGGTTTAAGAGGTCTTACTCCTATCATTGATCCCCATAGATGCTCATGACCCGTAATTTCAGTAAGTTTTATGTATAGCTCTCTTAAAATTTCATCTCTTTCAATCGAATCAACATCATTTATTAAAAACGAATTAATATCATCAACTGTAATATCTTTTTTATTAAAATTCATCACTATCTCGTATTCTTCTCTTCTTAAAAATACTTTAACTAATTCCTCATAGTGATGATCATTTGTTATTTTATTAATATAGAATTTATACAAATGGATTGTTCCTCTTTTCATACCCTATATCCGTGCTATCCATATGACCAGGATAAACCTTGGTATTGTCTGGTAATTTGAATAATTTTTCTTTTATTGATTTTATAATCTTAGTCATAGATCCTTGAGGAAAATCTGTTCTTCCAATTGACATCTTGAAAAGAGTATCGCCACTAAATACTACATCATCTAGTAATATGCACATGCCTCCATTAGAATGGCCCGGAGTATGAATAAACTTAAGCTCAAGTTCACCTAATTTTAATGAGTCAGATTCTTCTACCCATATATCTGCTTCAAGTTCAATAGCTTTACCGAATATTTCTTTTGAACAGTTTATTTTGCTACTTCTTAGCATTTCTGCTTCTTCTTTATGTGCTACTATTAAAACATCATCATATTTTTTTAATATTCTAGGAATTCCACCTATATGGTCACCGTGACCATGCGTTAAAATAATATACTTTAGTTTACTTTCGTTATCTTTTATAGCTTTTTCTATTCTTTCATCGAAGAACCCTGGGTCAATTATGGCTGTCTCTTTAGTCGCTTCATCTACTATAAGATAAGCATTTTCGCCAATAGGTCCACCTTCAAACTCAAATATTTTCTTTCCCATATTTCTCCTATACCTTAGCCCTGAACACCTGTGTAACACCTTGTATGTTCCTTAGTTTTCTAGATACCTTTTGTATCTGCTGAGTACTGTTAATAGAAAGAGTTAAAACCATATTAACATCTCCACCTTTACCAGTTTTCATATTTACACCTGCAATATGTACATTCATATCTTCACAAGTTTTAGAGATATCACTAAAAAGGCCTTTTCTGTCATCTGCTTCTACAGTTATATCAGCATAATATGACTTACCCGCCTTTAAGTCTTCCCATTCTACTTCTATGAATCTACTCTTTTCACTTTCAGGAAGATTTACTATATTAGAACAATCTGTCCTATGTACCGATATTCCTCTACCTTTAGTAATAAATCCTACTATTTCATCCCCTGGTACTGGATTACAGCATCTAGAGACTCTTATCATTAGATTATCATAACCTTTTACGATAACACCTGCATTGTCATAATTCTTATTGGTTAAATTTTCTTTTTTCTTAGTTAATTCTTTTATATCGTTTTCCTGCTGGTTATCGATTATTGCCTTATCTTCTTTATATAAAGTTATTAAGCTTGTTCCGATTTTAGCTAGAATAGAGCCTCCATGTGAAACTTGAATATACATTTCACTTAAGGTAGTCATATTGGCATTTTTCACTGCTTTTAAAAGATAAGCATTTTTACATACTAATTTAGGATCATATCCCTTTTTACGTAGGTATTTATCTATATTGTCTTTCCCTTTGTCTAAATCATCAGATTTATTTTCTTTTTTCAACCAGTTTCTAATCTTAGTTCTAGCATGTGAGCTCTTAGCTATTTTAAGCCAATCCATACTAGGTCCGCTCGAATTAGAAGATGTTACAATTTCAATTATATCTCCGTTTTGAAGTACATGATCGATTGTAACCATTTTCCCGTTTATCTTAGCACCTACACATCTTGCCCCTACATCGCTATGTATCTTAAATGCAAAATCCAAAGGAGTTGATTCCGCAGGAAGTTCTATAACATCTCCCTTAGGTGTAAATACATATACTTGCGTTTCAAACAAATCAAGCTTAAGCGATTCCATAAATTCTACAGGATCCTCTGTATCTTTTTGCCATTCTAAAGTCTGTCTTAGCCAAGCTAGCTTCATATCAGATTCGTCTGTTTTACCAGAGCTGTCACCTTCTTTATATTTCCAGTGCGCTGCTATACCATATTCTGCTACTTGATTCATGGCATAAGTTCTTATCTGTATTTCAAAAGGGTCTCCGTTATCGCCTATTACTGTCGTATGAAGCGATTGGTACATATTAGTTTTCGGCATAGCTATATAGTCTTTAAATCTACCAGGTATTGGCTTCCATAAATTATGCACATGTCCTAATACAGCGTAACAATCTCTTACATTCGAAACAATAACTCTAACTGCTATTAAATCAAATATTTCGTCTAATTGTTTTTGCTGAATAACCATCTTCTTGTATATACTATATAAATGCTTGGATCTTCCTTTAATATCATATTGGATATCCGTTTGATCTAAATTTTCTTTTATCTCTTCAATTAACTGCAGAACTATTTTTTCTCTTTCAGTTTTCTTGACTGTTACCTGCGCCGAAAGTCTCGTGTAATCTGCAGGATGTAAATATTTTAAAGACAAATCCTCTAATTCGAACTTTATGCTATATATACCTAATCTGCTTGCAAGAGGTGCATAAATTTCAAGCGTTTCTCTAGCCTTTTCCACTTTCTTTTCTGTGGGCATATATTCTAACGTTCTCATGTTATGCAGTCTGTCAGCTAGTTTTATTATTAAAACTCTTATGTCTTTGGCCATAGCTAAAAACATTTTTCTAAAATTCTCAGCCTGAAGTTCTTCCATAGAACCAAATACGATATTACCTAGTTTAGTAACTCCGTCAACAAGTACTGCCACATCTTCGCCAAAATCCTCTACCAGATTTTCTCTAGTATAGTCTGTATCTTCAACTACATCGTGCAAAAGCCCGCCCACTATAGCGTCATTATCCATACCTAGGCGTGCTAAAACTAAGGCCACGTTAAGCGGATGAATTATGTAAGGTTCACCGCTTCTTCTTAACTGTCCTTTATGGAGCTCATAAGCTTTATCGTATGCAGCTCTTATTATTTCATTGTCATACTTAGGATTGATTTCTGCTAATCCTATAAAAAAGCTTTTCTCGTCCAAAATATTATCTCCTGTTGTTTATTGTAATTGCTTTTAATTACTTTTTTTCTTCTCTTCTTTGTTTTTTCTAGCTATATATTTAGAAACATCTTCACTTTTGGTCATGTCATACAAGACAGGTGTACATAAGAATATTGAAGAATATGTACCTACAAAGACACCTATTAACAGTGGAATTATAAATTCTCTAATTGTTGATGAAACAAGTATGAATAACGGTAACATTACAACTAATGTAGTAAGCGATGTCATAACAGATCTTGACAAAGTTTGGTTTACGCTATCGTTTAGATTTACAAGGTTATTATTTTTCTTATAAAGTCTCTTATTTTCTCTAATCCTATCGAATACTACAATTGTATCATTTATCGAATAACCTACTACCGTAAGTATACCTGCGATAAATGGATTGTTTATTGTAAAACCGAATATCGCATATAACGATAAGGTTACTAGTACATCGTGCAACAAACCACTTACTGCTGCAACTCCATATTTATATGTTTTAAATCTAAAGATTACATATACAAGTATGGATAAAGCCGCTATTAATATAGCTTTTACAGCATTTTGTCTAAGTTCTTTACCAATGCTAGGGCCAAATTCTTCAGATGCTAGTACGTCACTGCTTGAAACGTCAAAGTCTTCACCGATTGCAGCTACTACTTCTTCCCTCTTCGCATTATCTAATGCATCAATAGTTTTTATGATTATTTGCTCATTATCATCACCTGCATAGATAATTGACGGGCTCAAATCAAACTCTTCTATTGATTTTTCAACTTCATCAACAGCCACTTTCTCACCCATGTCAAGCTGTATCATTGTACCGCCTGTGAAATCTATACCGTAATTAAAACCTTTTGTAAGCATAAAGCCTGCGCCCAAAAGAATTATTGCTAAACTTAGTGCATAAAATTTCTTTCTGTTTTCAATAAATTTAAAGTGAGGAGTGTAATCTTTTCTGTATGTTCCATCTTCGTTCATTCCGAAGAAACTGTTTTTTCCGAATTTTTTACTTTCAGCAAGCATTCCCATAAGTAGTTGCGTAATAACTATTGCAGTGAATATACTTATTATGATACCAATCATTAATGTTAAGGCGAATCCTTTAACTGATGTAGTTCCTATTAAGTAAAGTACTATTGATGCTATAAGGGTTGTTATTTGAGCATCAAGTACGGTTGTCAGCGCTTTTTTGAAACCTGCATCTACTGCTACTCTAAGCGATTTACCCTTAGCTATTTCTTCTCTTATTCTTGTAAATATAATTACGTTAGCATCAACTGCCATACCAATTGATAATATGATACCTGCAATGCCTGGTAACGTCAGTACTGCTCCCATAGATACGAGTATCCATAAATCAAGTCCTACGTATAAGGCAAGTGCAATGTCTGCAACGAGTCCAAGCATTCTATATACAACTAACATAATTAAGAATACTAATACCAAACCTATTATACCTGCTTTTACACTTTTATTTAACGCATCAACTCCGATTGTAGCTGTTTGAACTGATGATGTTATTTCTTCAAGTGAAGTAGGAAGTGCACCACCACGTATTAGTGCTGCAGTAGAAGAAGCTTCTTCTTTTCCGAATCCTGAGCCTCTTGTAATTTCGCAAGTAAGACCTGATATTGCGCTATCACATGTAGGCGCTGATATAATCTGGTCATCAAGCATGATTACTATAGCATTATTATACACTACTGTTCCATCTTCTTCTTCCATTGTAGGAGTTACTGTTCCGCTAGAAGCTTGTTTTGTAGCTGCTTCAAATTGCTCTGAACCTGTATTTGTAAATTCCAATGTTATTTTATATCCACCATTATCTTGATCATTTTCAATTCCGGCATCTTTAACTTCTGAACCATTCATTACAAGCGTTCCGTCAGCTAAATAAAAATTAAGTTGAGCCGTTTGACCGATTTGTTCTATGGCTTCCGACGCATTTTCTACTCCCGGTAATTCTACTCTTAATCTGTCATTTCCTTCTATGGTTACCGTTGACTCTGATATACCCATAGCGTTGACTCTGTTTTCAAGTACAGATTTTGTTTCTTCCATAAGGCTATCTAGGTCTGAGCCTGTACTATCTGTTTGTGCTTCCATTACTACATAAACACCGCCGTTTATGTCTAACCCATATTTCATTTGGTCTCCTATATTTTTAAAACTTCCGACACCAAATATGGTAATGTACCAACCTATTAATACTACCGCTATTACCGCAAATGATAATGTTTTTTTCAGTTTTGAATTCATTCTATTGTCACCCTTCATTGAATTATTTATGTATACAAAATTATGGCATTATATTGGATTTTGATATACATTTTATTCTACTACAAAAGTCCCTATATATCAAGCGTTTTCCCTATTAAAAAAGCCCCATTTTAATGGGGCTTTCCATAGCTTTTGTTTAGTTTTCTTCTTCTTCATGCTCTTTTTCTGCTACAGCATTTTCCAAAGCTTCTTCTTTAATATCTTCAGCTTTTTTCTTACCTCTACCAAGTTTTTTAGGAACGACCTTTTTAGGTTCATCCTCATCCTCAATTGTTTCTTTGTAAGATTTTGGTTTGTCAGTTTTCTTAGTAACACTTCCTACAGCTGTTCTTAATAATTCGAACTTAACTTTGTCAGCGCCTACTTGAACTATTACTGTGGTTTCTTTAGTTTTTACAATTTTACCGCAAATACCACCTATTGTTACGATTTCATCTCCTACTTCAACGGAGTTTCTCATAGCCTTTGTTTCTTTGTCCCTTTTGTTCTGTGGTCTAATCATTAAGAAATACATTACTCCTAATAATATTACCAATGGAATTAATGAAGTCAATCCTGTCATAGTATCCTCCTACTTATATCTTATTTATATCTTTTATTGGTGCCGGCGATGGGGGTCGAACCCATACGGTGTTACCACCACAGGATTTTGAATCCTGCACGTCTGCCAATTCCATCACGCCGGCAATTCAATGATGTAATTCTAACATACGGTATTATCAACGTCAAGTAAAATATGGTGCGGCTGACTGGACTTGAACCAGCACGGTATATACCACACGCCCCTCAAGCGTGCGCGTCTGCCATTCCGCCACAGCCGCATTAACATTATTATTTTATACTTTTTTCTGGTATTTTTCAAGTAATTTATCAATTTGATTATAAAGAAATTTTAAGTCCGACGAATTATCAATAACTTCATCTGCCAATATAACCTTAGTTTCTTGGTCCATCTGGTTTTTTATAATATCCATAACTAATTTTTGCGTTGTATTGTCTCTATCAATTACTCTTGCAATTCTTTCTTTGTCATCTGATATTACTAACCAGTTATAGTCCATTTGTTTATGCATATTTTTTTCAAAAAGTAACGGTACCTCTGCAAAAATCAAAGTATCACTGTCTTTATGCTTGTTCATTTCATCTAATAAATTCTTTGCTATTTTAACAGTAGTTGCTGATTCATAAAGAGCCAGCTTCTTCTTATCGTTATACACTAAATCAGCCAGTTTTTTTCTATCTAGATTACCATCTGCTTTTATCATCTCATCACCGAAGTGTTCTATGATAAAGGGTATAGCTTCTCCGCCCTTTTTAGTTAGCTCCTTGCCCATAGCATCTGCATCAAGTACTATATATCCTTTTTTTCTTAGGTACCTGGAAACAGTACTTTTACCTGCTCCTATACCTCCTGTTAGTCCAATTTTAAGCATACCTACCTCATTTTAATTCAAACCATGATTTACCTGTATTTATGTCACTTACAAGTTTTACTTTCATAGACATAGCATTCATCATATTTCTAGTTAATATCTCTTTAACCTCTTCTACTTCATCAGGTGTAGCTTCAATTATCAGTTCATCATGAATTTGAAGTATTAGCTTAGATTTAAAATCTCTTTCTTTAAGTTCAGAATATACTCTTATCATGGCTAACTTAATAATATCAGCTGCCGATCCTTGTATAGGAGTATTCATAGCTAATCTTTCACCTAGTTGCCTAGTCATATATTTAGGAGAACGAAGTTCAGGAAGCCATCTTTTTCTGCCCATTATAGTTGTTACATATCCTTTTTCTTTTCCGCTTTCTATTTGTTCATCCATATAGGCCCTTACTTCAGGGTGTTTATTGAAATATTCATCTATATATTCTTTAGCTTTTTTCATGCTTATCCCTAGCTCTTCACTAAGTCCAAAACCGCTCATTCCATATATTACACCAAAGTTAACAGCTTTTGCCCTTGATCTATCAATTGAAGTTACGTCTTCAAATGGTATATCGAAAACTCTTGACGCAGTAAGTTTATGTATATCTTCTCCATTATTAAATGCAGATATTAATTGTAAATCTGAACTAATATCAGCTAAAACCCTTAGTTCTATCTGCGAATAGTCAGCTCCTATTAAAATATTTTCTGAATCGGCTACTTTAAAAGCTTTTCTCAGTTCTCTTCCGTATTCGTTTCTAATAGGAATATTTTGTAAATTAGGTTCATTACAGCTTATTCTTCCAGTCACAGTAATCGTTTGATTAAAGTGCGGATGTATCTTTTCATCATTACCAATAAGAGGTATCATTCCTTCTACATATGTTCCTCTAAGCTTTGCATATGTCCTGTACTCTAGTATTAAGTTTATTATTGGGTGAACATTTCTCAATTTGTCTAATACATCAACATTAGTGGAATATCCACTTTTTGTTTTTTTAAAAGTAGGTAGTCCTAATTTTTCAAACAGTATTACTCCTAGCTGCTTAGGCGAATTTATATTAAATTCTTCACCTGCCAGTTCATGTATTTTATCTGTTAAATCATTTATCTTTTTATTAAGAGCGCTACCAATATCTTCCAATACCTTCTTATCTACATGTATGCCATTTAGCTCCATTTCAGCCATGACTTCAATTAAAGGTAGTTCACAGTCATATAGCACGTTTTCGAGTTCAAACCTTCTTATTCTTTCAAATAGAACTTCTTTCAAACTAAACACTATACTTAAATATTTTTTATAGTATTCTATTTGTGCATCTATATAATTTCCAAAAAGATCCACTTGATTATTTGCCTTAAGGAATTCATCTTCGTTTTCAAGTTCAACACCAAGATAGGTTATCGCCATTTTATCAATCAGATATTTTGATCTTGTTGGGTCTAAAAGATACATAGCTATTTCTGTGTCAAATTCAATGGTAAAATCTTTAAGCCCGTAATACATAAGCTGATATATATCAGATTTAATATTATTACCCATAATATTTAACTTCTTGTTATTTAATATGTTGACAGCATCTTTAAAATCGGAATCTATAAAATATATGTTATTTTTATCTAAAATAATAATCGAATCTATTTGCGGAGCCTTTACATGACTATAGTCTCCAAGTACTTTAATAGCTACCGAAGAATTTTCCTTTAGCTCTTTTAAATCTTTTTGTATTGAGATTTTTGACACATCTAAGATATTTACTGCCACTGCTTCTTGTTCCATTATTTCTTTAGGAATATCAAGTCTTCTTATGAATGCATTAAATTCTAGCTTTTTATACATAGACAGCAGTCTTTGCATGTCCTCTTCCTTCACTAAAAAATCATCGAGTGTTTCTTCGATTGGTACATTAAGACATATAGTTGCAAGTCTCTTAGACATAATGGCCTGGTCAGAATTATCTTTAACTAGGTTTTTAATTCTTTCTTTTTTAATTTCATCAGCATGTTCTATTAGGTTTTCTATACTTCCAAATTCCTTTAATAGACTAGTACCTGTTTTAATACCTACTCCAGGAATCCCGGGTATATTATCAGAGTTATCACCCATAAGTCCTTTTAAATCTATGAATTCACTTGGGGTCAGCTCATATACTTCTTGCATCTTCTCTAAATCATAAGTTTCAAATTGGGTTACTCCCTTTTTGTTTATTATTACCTTAGTATTGTCAGATACCAATTGAAGTGCATCTTTATCTCCCGTTACAATGTACGAATCCAGTTTAGCTTCATCGGCCATTCTAGAAACTGTTCCAATTATATCATCAGCTTCATATCCCTCAAGTTCCAGCACCTTAATATTCATGGCATCTAAAACATCATGAAGAAGAGGTATTTCCATAAGTAATTCAGGTGGTGTAGGTTTTCTACCTGCTTTATATTCTTTGTATTCTTTATGCCTAAAAGTAGGCGCTTTTAAATCAAATGCTATCATTATATGCGAAGGCGAATAATCAGCACGCAACTTTGTAAGCATGTTAATAAAAGAATATATACCTTGAGTATATATTCCATCTTTCGTAACCATAGGTATAGTCATCGCATAATATGCTCTAAAGAGTAGGCTATTACCATCAATTATTAATATTTTCCCCATTAAATGTCCTCCACTGCTATAAAGCCATAATCTGTTTTTGCAGATTTAACTCCATCTACTATTGCTTCTTCTAAAATTCTAGCTCCTATTACTCCGATTGAATCAAACGAGCCTTCTACAGTACATGTGCTCATTACAAATACGGTATCTCCGTCAGCAGAGCTATGAACCGGTTTTATACTTCTTGCATAAGCATCATGAAGTATAGATGCTAATTTATTACACTGAGCTTTTGTTAATTTTACATTAGTTAAAAAACATGAAATGGTAGTATTTCCCGAAAAAACATGTCTATCTTCCAAAGCTTTATTTATCATTACTTCTTCAGTATTTAATAGCTTCTTAGTGTCTTTATCATAAAGACCTGCTATTAATTTCCCTTTATCATATATATCTCCAAGCGCATTTACTGCTACTATTGCTCCTGCTTTAATATTTCCTATTTCTGCTGCTTTAACTCCGATTCCGGATTTCATTGCAGTGTCAATTCCTAAATATTTGCCTATGGTAGCACCTGTGCCTGCTCCATGATTGCCTTTTTCAAAGTTACACAAAAAAGCATTCTGGGCGCTTTTGTACCCCATTTCTCTTGTAGGTCTTACTTTCGAATCACCTGCTATAAGATCAAATAAGGATGCTCCACATACGATAGGAACTACTCCTACTCCTACATTAAAACCTATTCCTTTTTCTTCAAGGTAATTCATTACTCCAGAGGCTGCTTCTAATCCATAGGCACTTCCACCGCTTAAAACTACGCTGTGTATTTCCTGCACCATATTTTCTGATTTCAATAGATCGGTTTCTCTAGTCGCAGGTCCGCCACCTCTTACATCTACCCCAGCTACTGCACCTTTTTCACATATAATAGTAGTGCAACCTGTACCACCAACTTTGTCTTCGGCGTTACCTATTCTAAAACCTTCTATTTCCTTTATATCAATATATTTCATGTCCACCTCTTTTAGTATTATATAGATTTTTCCTTAATATTACAATGCTAACCTTTCAAAATATTCTGTTAGATAATCGTAAAACTTATCCACCGTATCATTATTAACCTTATTTCTTTTTTTCTTTATTACTATATTTCTATAGCACCTAGGGTAACTAATCGGAAGCAATTTAAATTTTTCACTTTTTCTTCCACCCCAAGTAAACGACGGCCAAAACCCTACTCCAAGGCCCGCCTCTATAAAGTTTCTAACACTGGTAGTATTGTCACTTTCAAATACGATATTTGGTTTGAATCCAGATTCTCTGCAATATATATCAGTAATGTATCTAATACCTTTACCGTATATAGCTGCAAACTTCTTGTCCTTCATGTCTAATAAATCAACTGAATTAGCATTTGATGAAATATCACTTTTGGGAACCGCCAGAAAAATTTCTTCTGTAATTACTGAAGTTAAGTCATCAACATGAACTTCATCCCTTGTGGTTGATATTACAATATCACTGTTATTAGTTGCTACTTGACTAAAATTAAATACAACTTCATCGTTATCTTTTTTGTAGTTTAATATTGCATCAGTAACTAACATCGATGCTGCTAATACGTTTATATTTATAGTTACATCTTCTATTGCAGTAAGGCCATTCATTCTATGTTTTATGTCGTCAAAGTCATTTATAATCGGTTCTACTATTTCAAGTAAGTTTTTACCATATTTTGTTAGTACTATATTTCTCCCTTTTGGCGTAAACAAAGGGACACCCAGTTCCTTTTCCAGTTTATGTATCATCTGGCTTAAAGCCGGTTGAGCAATATGCAATTCCTTAGCAGCCTTAGTAATATGCTGCATCTTTGCTACTTTTTCAAAGTATTTAAGATTATTGATATCCATAGTTTCCCTTTCATAAGTTTAACTTATCATTACTATATAAATTATATATTAGAATTAATGAATAATCAAGTGTACAATCATAATGAAATGGAGGACATTATTATGTCACAGATATTTGAAACAGCTATGCTATTATGCTTTGGTGCCTCTTGGCCACTTGCTCTTGTTAAAAATTACAAAGCCAGAACAGCTAAGGCAATCAGTTTACCGTTTCTGACCTTAATAACTTTTGGTTATATATGCGGGATTTCCGCTAAAATAGCTGATGGTAATTATACTTACGTATTCTGGGTTTACATATTTAATATTACTTTACTAATATTAAATCTAATGGTATATGCAAGAAATTCCAACCTTGATAAAGGTATTGAAACCAATAGAGGCCTAAGAAAAACAGCGTAATAAAACAATATATAAATAAAGGGACTGGATTCTGTTTCTAACAGAACCCAGTCCCTTTTAGTATCTTGAATAAAGTATCTATACTTTATTATTAATCATTTTATACAAATGGATTTGGAGGAATGTCCCACTTTGTATGATCCGTATGAAGTTCATGAACTAAATCAGGTCGTCTTTCATATAACGAAATAATTGATGGATTTTCATGACTGAATCTTAAATCGGCTTTTTTATCTAATGTATATAACGTCGAGCCACGAAAAAGTGATATTTCAAAATCATGAGATATAGGTTGACCTCCGCCACCTACGCAGCCTCCTGGGCAGGCCATTATCTCAACAAAGTGATAATGTTTTTCTCCCTTTTCTACAGCATCTACTATTTTTCTGGCATTAGCAAGACCACTAGCTATGGCAATATTTAGTGTCTTATCACCAATGTCTATCTTAGCTTCACGCCATCCAACATTACCATCTACCGGGCGTACGTTATAGAATTTGCTTGGGTCAGGTTTTTCATTGGTAAGTATAGCATATACACTTCTAAGTGATGCTTCCATTACTCCTCCTGTAGCCCCAAAAATCACTCCAGCTCCTGTACCATCGCCTACGTTAGCTCCCTGAATTCTGTCAAATTGACCTTCCTCTAAAACTGCAGGGTCGATGAAACTTGCTTTAACCATTCTAGCCAATTCTCTTGTAGTTATTACTAAATCAACATCAGGGTCTCCATTAGTTTTCATAGTAGGAAGTTCGCGTTCAGCTTTTTTTGCTAAACATGGCATAATAGATACTACATTAATATTTTCTCTATCTATACACATGTTTTTAGCAACCTCTTCTTTAATTACTGTACCAAACATCTGCTGAGGAGACTTAGCTGTTGATAAGTGTTTAACTGAATTCGGAAAATTAGACTTAATAAAACTAACCCAAGCTGGACAACAAGAAGTATAAAGCGGAAATTTAGATTCATCACCTTCTTTTAGTAAATGAATAAATTCCATACCCTCTTCCATTATTGTTAGGTCAGCTGAAAACGTAGTATCAAATATATAATCAGCACCCATTCTTCTAAGAGAAGTAATTAGTTTTTCTACTGTAGCTACTTCAGAACTAATTCCAAGATCTTCGCCCCACGCAGTTCTAATGGCTGGTGCTATCTGTACTATAGTTACCTTACTTTCATCGTGCAACATATCTCTAAATATTTCTGTATCATCTCTTACTCGTAACGCGCCAACCGGACAATGAACTATACATTGCCCACATAGTACGCAGTGAGAATCATTAATATCCTTGTTTCCGTATACACCTACTGATGTCTTACCACCGCTATTTACTGTATCCCAAACACCTACATTTTGAATATTATTACAAACTTGTACGCATCTTAAGCAACTTATACACTTAGCATTATCTCTAATTAAAGGAAAATTTATATCCCAAGGTTTTTTTACTATCTTTTTTTCATATATGTTGTCGATTATTCCCAAAGTATTTGACAAAGTTTGAAGTTCACAGTTACCAGATCTTACGCACGAAGTACATGTTACTTCATGATTAGAAAGAAGAAGTTCTACATTTATTCTTCTAGCTTTTCTTACTTTTTCGGATCTTGTATTTATTACCATATCCTCAGATACTACCGTATTACAAGAAGTAACAAGCCTTTGGGCTCCTTCTACTTCAACGAGACAAACTCTACAACTACCTGTTTGATTTACATTTTTAAGATAACAAAGCGTAGGTATTTTTATTCCTATCTCCTTGGCAGCTTCTAATATTGTAGTACCTTCTTTTACGCTGACTTTTTCTTTATTTATAGTTAAATTTACCATTTTTTCCTCCTATCTTTCCATTCTGCTCCGTAACCATAGTGATCACATCTCATGCATCGGCTAGCTTCTTTAACAGCTTCATCAAGAGACAAACCATTCTCTACAGCTTCAAAGTCATGGCGACGAACTCTTGCTAATCTTTCACTAGCATTTGCTCTGCCCCAAGGAGTTATGTTTACAATATCTGGATATGGTGCATCTAATTCAGGTTCTATAATATGGTTAAATCCTAAGTAATTATCAATATTTGCAGCCGCTACTTTTCCTGCAGCTACAGCCTTTATAACAGTTGCTGGACCAGTTACGCAGTCACCGCCTGAATACACGCCTTCCATTTGACCTACGTGTGCTTTTTCATTAGCTACTATTGCATCTCTGTCTAGTGGTATACTGTTCCTACCAAAGTGGTCAGATTCTATAGCTTGACCTATAGCTACAATTACTACATCGCAGTCAAATCTAAATGAAGGTGCAACTGAAGGAATAGGTACAGGTCTCTTTGACGAATCAAGCTGACCTGCTCTTTGACCTTTTGCCCAAAATGCAACTATTTGACCATTTTCATTTCTTTCTATCTTTTCAGGTGCCATTAGAGTTATAAGTTCGCAGCCTTCTGCTACTGCACCATCTATTTCATCCTCTAAAGCAGTCATATCTTGTCTGCCTCTTCTATATATTATTGATGTTGTTTCAGCTCCAAGCCTTACTACTGTTCTTGCAGCGTCCATTGCGACATTTCCACCACCAATTACGCATACTCTTTTGCCTGAAAAATCATATTCTTCGCCGTCTTCTATTCTTCCTAAAAGATCGATTGCAGGTATTACATCATCGCAATCAACACCTTCTATATCAAGCTTTTTATCACTGTGCGCACCAATTGCTATATATACTGCATCAAACTCTTTTCTTAGATCACTTATTCCTTTATTCCCGTCACTGCCTATCTTTGAGTTGAAATTTACATTTATCCCAACTTTTAGTATGCTGTTTATATCTTGGTCTAAATTTTCTGCTGGTAACCTGTATCTCGGAATACCATATCTCATCATTCCACCAAGAGTTTTATGCTTTTCAAACACCTCAATATCATGACCCATTATTGCCAAAAAATATGCTGCGGTAAGACCAGCTGGACCGCCACCAATTACTGCTACTCTTTTGCCTGTAGGTTCACACTTTTTAGGCGGTTCTATTTCATTAGATGCATTATCACATGCAAAACGCTTAAGTTCCCTAATATTTACTGCATCATCTATTAATCTACGTCTACACTTAGTTTCGCAAGGGTGTTCACATACATATCCGCATACTGCAGGAAAAGGATTGTCTTTACGAATAATCCTAATTGCATCTTCATATCTCCCATCTGCTACCATAGCAATATAGTCAGGTACTTCAACACCTGCCGGGCATTGTGCCTGACATGGTATTTCCTGAGTTGTAGTAAATGCACAGCAACCGTGCTCAATATGGCTGATATAGTCTTCTCTAAAACAATTGACGCTGTTAATTACTGCTTCTGCTGCCTTAAACCCTATTGCGCAGTCAGCAGAATTATATATAGTATCGGCAGTTGTTTCTAAAAGTTCTAACGTCGCATAATCACCCTTACCATCCATTATTTTTTCAAGCATGATGATAAGTTGTGCTATTCCTACTCTGCACGGTGTACACTTACCACATGATTGTGCATGGCAAAGTCTTAAAAATACTGTTACCATGTCAACAGGGCATAATATAGCTGCACCTGAGTTAACACGCATCGTCACTGAAGCATAAATTTGGTCTAATGCCAGTTCCGCTCTTGAAGGGGGTTCAATCTTAATCCTATCCACAGTTAATTCTCCTTTACATATATCAAATTATTTTTATCAAAATATTTATTAACATTTTCATCGTGCGTAGCTATGATTACGGTCTTCCCTACGCTCATCTCTTTTACATATCCCATAACTTTTACGAGTGTTTCTTTATCTATTCCAACAAAGGGTTCATCCATTATCAGTAGATCCGAGTCCTTAAGAAGCGCTCTAATTATTGCTACTCTTCTTTTCATTCCTCCTGAGAGCTCATTTACTTTCTTGTTTTTAGCATCAAAGATTTCCGTTCTCTTTAATGCTTCATATATTTTTTCTTTGTCTTCTGTAACTAAGTTTAAATTTTTGAAAACACTAAGGCTTTCAATTAATCTGTCTTCTTGAAATACGGTAGATAAACTTTTATCTGTAAACCCTGTTATTTCTCCTTTATCAATCTCAACAAACCCCATAAGTACTCTTAGAATCGTTGTTTTGCCACTTCCCGACTTACCTAACAACAGATTTATCTTGTTATCAATAAAAGTTTCATTAAAGTCTTTTACTATATATTTATCTGATATTTTAATGTCTACATTTTTAAACTTTATATCCATAAAATCACCTTAAAAGCCTTTCTATGCTAACATCAAAAAGTTTAAGAATAACCTTTTCAAATATGATACTAACAATTATTATGACTATAGTAAAGGCTAATATATCTGCTGTATCAAGCTGTATCTTAGCTAAGTAAAGCTGTTCTCCTATTGAACCGTCAGGTATACCTATTACTTCAGCAGCAATTCCTGCCTTCCAGCACATTCCTATTGCTAAATTAAGACCTGCTGTAAAATATGACTTTACTTCTGGTACATATACATATATGGCTTTTTTAATTCCTTTTATTTCAAATATTTTTGACATTTCAATTAAGTTTTTATCCACATTTTCTATACCGTTTAACAGATTAGTATAAATTATAGGAAAACCTATCAAAACAGATATTAGTATTGATAGGTTATTAGAAGATATAAATACAAGTGCAAATATAATAAAAGAAGCAACAGGTATTGATTTTATTGTAACAAGTAGTGGATAAAGAAGTGATTTTACCCAATTTGTTTTATGTGATAAAGGTGCCAATACTAATGCAGTAATTATTGAAATAAATATTCCTAAAAATATTCTTAGAGATGAATATCCTATAGACATCCAAAACTCTGATTCACCTGCTAAAACAACTAACCTTTTAGATACGTCCACTAAAGAAACAAAAAGAAAGTTATCGCTATTTAAAATAGCGATACTTTCCCATACTATAATCCAAAATACTACTGTCCATATCTTTATTCCATCAGGTCTTTTCATTCTATCCCCTATTTATTAATATAGTAAAATTCATCGCCAGGTAGTTCACCACCAACAGCTTCTGGATTTTGATTATATAACTCTTCAAGATATCCTTGTAGTTTAGTTTTCATTTTGTCACCGGTAATGCATACTATGTTGCAAGTAGGTATGGCAACTTTAGCTACTTCTTCCGGAAATATATCAAACTTACCGATTAGCGCAGCCGCTTCATCGTTATTATCGTTTACATAGGTAACACTTTCTTCATAACTCTCTAAGAATCTATCAACAGCATCAGGGTTATTGTCTACAAATTCTTTATTCCCTATAATTACTCCTGTGATTAAAGTACTGGTATCGGTAACCTTATTCCATTCTTCAGTTAAATCAAGAGCTATTCTAACGTTTTCACCTTTCATGGTACTAGTCGTTACAAATGGCTGTGGAAGCATTGCTATAGTGCCTTCATTAGCTATAAGTGTTGCAGCACATTCCGAGTGTTCACTCTTCCATTCTATATTTACATCAGATGCAGGATCTATTCCGTTAGCTTCTAATATGTAATTTAAGCTGTATTCAGGAGTCGCACCTTTACCAGACGCTATGATTGTCTTCCCTTTTAGATCTTCTATGCTTTTTATGCTATCACCGTTTTCGCATATGTATATAACACCTAAGGTGTTAATGGCAAGTACATTTACATTACCATCTGTTTTATTATATAAAGTTGAAGCTAGATTAGCAGGTATACATGCTAAATCCGTTTCGCCTTTAGATATTTTAGCTACTACTTCATCTATAGAACCTGAAATCGTAAATGTATATTCATTTTCGTTTACTGCTCCACTTTCAGAATCTTCCATTAATTTAACAAGTCCCATAGCTGTAGGCCCTTTTAATGTAGAAACATCAACACTGGCTGTTTCCTGGCTGCCACAACTTGTAAGTAATAATGTAAAAATCACTAATAATGCTACTATTATCTTTTTCATTTCAACCTCTTCTTTGTTAAATATTTGACTATATATAATTTACCATAGTTTGTATGAATTAACAATAATTTTACAAATTAACTTTGTACTTTTATCCAAACAATAATTTAATGAGTCCCATATGTTTCTTTAAGCCTTTTTTCTTCTAACATTTTTGCTTTTGCATAATAATTAAATTTTGACAGACAAATAAAACAATTCCTAAATAAATATATTATATTACTTATCAGAAACATCAATTTTGCCATTTAATTACACTATTAGCAAAAACAGAAGAAAACCGTTTTTCACGGTCTTCTTCTGTAAATTACATATATAATAATTTTCTTTAGAAAATACAATTTCCAGATAGTTACATAAAGTTATTCTTCCTATCTACAGTATATTTCTTTTAGTAACGCTACTATATCTTCAATACTTACATTAGAAAGCTTAAGATTTTTCATATCTGTTGTTTCATTTTGTAGCATTTCAATAAATAGTTCCATGTCATTTTTCACTGTATCTGGAAACTCACAATCACGCTCTAGCGACATTTCCGATGTAATTCTTATTATATCGTTTTTATGTTTTTTAATATCTCGTGAATCCACGTGTTTGCCTTGTTTCTTTTTTTCTTGCAAGTCTAGCCACGCCTTAGCCTTAAACGGTATTAAATATGTCGATTTCAAAATTGAAATATCCTTGACAATAATACGTCCTTTCAACATAATTTCATAGTAATCATCATCTAGAAGTATTGCTGAAAGGCTCGATACCGAATCATCAATATGAATCGGAGTTAATGTTTTATCCTCCGTTAAAATGATGTCTGTTTTGGCAAACAATTCTAACACCTGTGGGAAACCGTTTTTCGTGGGTTTGTCAAAACGATAGAACTGCGGTTTGCTGTTATTTTTTGTCCTGTTTTGGTATTCACCGTCATTTATAAATTTCCAGAACAGGTCACCAAACTCCTTAGTCAAAGCTTCAACTACTAAAACAATATCCAAATCACGTGTAGCGCGAAAGTCAGAGTTATTCTCCGTAAACAGAATGTCGCAAGCAGCTCCGCCTATAAGAACATACTGTTCCCTATAATCAGCAAAATATTCCCTGAACTTCTCCATTCCTTTTACCATACATATTCCTCCATCATCTCATTTAATGATTTCTCTACACGCGGGTCTGTTTTTTCTGTATCAGAAATCAACATCCATACAGAAAATGGATCAATTGCCTCATTATTGCCAAAATCAACCATGTATCCTAATTCCTGAACAATACACCCTGGTACTTCTAAAGCTTGAACTCGGTCATTATAACTCAGTTGCAGTTCTTTTAATGCGCTTTTAGTAACAGCATAAGTTCTATATTCATTATCACTAAGCATGGAATAATTGCAAAGTGCAGATATATCACTTAACCTTAAATCTTTTTCTATATCCTGTTTTAGTTCATATTGCTTAATAAGAGGATTACGTAAATATGGCTTTAAAGTTAGCCACATTTCTTTTTTATCTTCAATACCACAAAATAACCGCGATCTTGATTTTGTTTTAAGATATGGTATTTCTAATATTTCCAGCTCATTATAGCATCTAGTAATCGACGTTTTAGCAACTTTAAGTTTCTTCGCTGCTTCTGTAACATTAATATCTTTCCAGCCTTCATATATAGCTGTCAAAAGGAGTTTCTGTGTTAGAAACGAAATCTGTTCACATGTTTTTAGCGCCCTTTTATCATAATTACTTAAAGCCATTCCTAAAAACGGTAAATATATTTGCTTACCTTCTAAGATAAAAGGAATTCCTTCTAGTAACATCATTTCCTTTGCATAGTAATTAAGTTTTGTTAAGTAAAGAACACATCGTAGTTCAGTTAGTTTTTCCAACTGTTTATGTTGCTTTCGCAGAGCAGACAGATTCATTTTTTGGACAGGTTCCGCCATCAAAAACTGAACTTTACCGATTTCAGCCAAATATAGTTTATAATTACTTTTATAAATCAGTGGCAATTTCTCTGTTTCCGTGTATTCAACTATATCAATATGCTGATGCATTGTATTTTCAAAATATTCTTTCATAAAACACCCCCAAAATGAATATATTTAAATTGTAACCCATTTCGTGTTACAAGTCAAATTTATTCACAGCACTAACCAGCTTCAATATAAATATCTGTTTTAACAATTCAGATATGATTTGAATATTTAAAGAAAACCGCTTTTAACGTTCTTCTTCTGTAAGTCAGCTTTTTACTCAATCACTACCTTTGTTCCGGTGCCTACAAGTCCGTATAATTCTTTTATACTGTTCGTAGGCATATTTATGCAACCATGCGAACCATCCGTCTTGTAGATTTCGCCGCCAAACTCCCCATTTCTCCAGCTCGCATCATGAAAGCCATATTGGGAGCCTATAAATCCGATCCAGCGCTCTACATATACAACAACATATTTTCCGTGCAGTGTAATATTTGTGGCTTTTTGTGTAACTCTATATATCCCAGTAGGAGACGCCAGTCTGGTTTTAAGATCGCCTGTCACTACATCGCACTGCAACTTTACTATCCCGTTTTCATAATATGTCAACTTTTGGCTAGATATATTGACATATATATATGTGTTTTCTATTGAAGTAGTATATTCATGAACAGGTGAATACTCTAAAGCATATCGGTACTTCCCCTCAACTTTTTCATCAACATATGCGCGTATTTTATAATAATAGTTAGTATTTGACTGTAAACCACTATCTATGTAATCTGTAGTATTTTCATTTTTTGTTTTTATAATTTTTTCATACTCACCATCTTTAGAGGTTGCTCTATAAATATCATATCCATCTGCGTTTTCAGCTTCATCCCAATACAAATGGATAGATGTTGCATTTTTAGTTGCACTACTGAAATCAACTCTAACTACTTGTTTTATACGATGAGTAGTATATTCATGAACAGGCGAATATTCCAAATCATATTTATTCTTTCCAAATACTTTTGTACAAGCATATGCACTTATCTTATAATAATATTTAGTATTTGACTGTAAACCACTATCTATATAATCAGTAGTATTTTTATTTTTTATCTTTATAATTCTTTTATACTTGCCATCTTTGGAGGTTGCTCTATAAATATCATATCCATCTGCGTTTTCAGCTTCATTCCAATTCAAATGGACAGATGTTGCATTTTTAGTTGCACTACCAAAATCAACACTGCCTACTTGTTTTATATTTATGTTTGCAAATACAATTACTAGTATCATTATAATACCAACTAACATAGTTACTCGCATACCAGTTGGGAATTTGCTTTTCATTTTATCCTCCGAAATTTCAATGATAACAATATTTTTTTAATTATATCATAATTTTAATTAACTAAATGAAATATTTATATATTAAAACCTGCGTTTTTCTTAGCCTTAACTTGTCTTGAGGGATATATTGTAATACACAAAAAGCTTAGGTTATTATTAGACCAAGCTTTTCAGTTTAATGATATTTTATATTTCTATAATTGCAATATATATAGCTATTAATACTCCTACGACGGCTTCGCCTCCTAGACAACCTGCAACAATTATATTTCCGTTATCCTTAATTCTAGGGCTTTTATCAAATCCGTCTACTACTAAATGCCGTAGCGTTTAGATAAAATGGTATATATGCTCCAAGGCCCAGTGTCATTACATGAAAGTTTAAGAAGTACAATATAACAGTTGCAATCATACCTGTTAAAAAGGCTGTCATATTAGATATCTCGCCTACCTAGCTATACTAATTCCTTCTTCACCACATCTTTCAACTACTTCTTTCGAATTATTTTTCACTTTTCCCTGGTCAATATATAAACTAGGGGAACTTACCATTTCCATTTTAACGGTAATTTAATTAAAGGTGGTACAAAAATAACTTGATTTTCTTAATTTGATCACGCTAATTAGTTACAATGATCCTTGAAATAAAACCTAAAATAATAACAGCCCCAGTTAATTCTGGAGCTGCTACTAATTATTATTTATTATTACATCTTTAGGCAATTTAAGCTTCAGCTAGTGCTCTTTCTGCCATTGCTGCATCTAATTCTCTTTGTTCTAAAACTTTTTCATATTCCTCATCTGTCATTTTTTCCATGGTGAAACCAGTAAAACCATATATTATTGATACTATAGGATTTACGTAGTTAAGTACAGCATAAGGTAAATATGCTAATGTTGGTACTCCTAAGAAACCACTCATTGTAGCACCACACACATTCCAAGGAACAAGTGGAGATGTTAATGTTGCAGAATCCTCTAAGCATCTAGATAGATTCTTATTCTTTAATCTTCTGTCCTCAAACGCTTGTTTATACATTCTACCAGGCAAAATAATTGCTAAGTATTGATCTGCAGCGATTATGTTGATGAATATGCAAGAACATATAGTAATTAAAACTAATAAACCATCGTTCTTAGCAGCTTTTAAAATAGTCTCTGCTAATGAAGCCATCATACCTGTTGATTCCAAAACGCCACTAAAAGACATGGAGCATAATACAATACTAACTGTCCATAGCATGTAATTGAATCCACCGCCACCTATTATATCAGCAACCGTATACGCATCTGTTAATATTGCAGTAGAACTTGCTTCATATCCATAATGCATAATACTGAAAAAGTCTACTAACGGAATACCTTGTACAGCACCCATACAAATCAATCCCGAAACTATGCCAATAATCATAGCTGGTAATACTGGTACTTTAAACGCTACAGCTACTATCAATAATAATACAGGTATAATCAATAGAGGACTAACAACAAATTCATTTTGAATTTCCTCTTGCAAAATTTCAGACAATCCCATTGATACTGCACTTTCACTAGCATTTCTACCTAATATATAGAAAGCTGCAAGCGCAATTATATATGAAGGTGTTACTGTGTAAATCATGTGCCTAATATGTGTAAATACATCAGTTCCTGCAGTTGCTGGAGCTAGATTTGTAGTATCTGATAAAGGAGACATCTTATCTCCAAAATATGAACCTGAAACAACAGCTCCTGCTGTCATAGCTGGATCTATTCCTATACCAATCGAAACGCCTATCATAGCTACACCTATTGTTCCTGCAGTCGTATAAGAGCTTCCTATACATAGTGATACAAAGCTACATAGCAGACATACAGTTACCAAGAAATATGATGGGTTTATTATGTTTAAACCATAATAAATCATTGAAGGTATTACTCCACCAGCTTTCCAAGTAGAAACTATTATACCTACAAGTAGAAGAATCAAGCAAGCTTGCATAGATCTATCTATTCCTGAAAGTATACCTCTTTCAATATAACTCCATTTCCACTTATTAATAACACCTACAATAGCTGCTATAACCGCAGCGCACAGTAAAGGCATATGGAGTTCCCCATAACTAAAAAATATTGAATACATAATTATACCCAAACCTAAAATAATAACTAATAAAATTTGCCACATTGGAATTTTCTTACCCATTTGTTTTTCTGTAATACCATTTAGGGCTAGCATTACATGCTCCTCTCTCTATAAAATATATAATATCAACGTCATCCCTATATGACTAACAAACCATTATAATTTATTGTAAATATCAATCAATTCTGGGCCTTTTGCTTTATCCAAACCAGAATCCAAACATACATCTAAAAACGCTTTATCAAGAGCTTTTATTCTCTCATCATTTAAATCATTACTCTTCATTTCATTTATTCGCTCAACATAATCTCTTGATTTATCAAAGATAGTTTTACTACCTTCTTTTTTCCATATTCCTCTATCTTGATAATTCATTACTATGTTTCCGTAATACTGTTCCTTTTTATAATTTTTTAATGTATGCTTGTTAGCCATATAATTTCCGCCAGAACCAACATCAAATATTACGTCTTTTGCTAAAGTTGAATCATTGAATCTCATTCCCTTTTCTAGGTGTTTTAATGTACCAATAAAATCAGCATCCATAACCAGTTTTTCAATACTCATTTCAGCAATAACATTTAACCCTCCTGGTCCAGATACATTATCTATCCCAAGCATTAGTGCCATCATTCCACTTCTAGCAGTTTCACTTCCAGCCTGATAATCAATAACCTTTGAATCTGACATTGCTGCGTAAGTGTGAACTGGAAGACCATAATATTTACCCATAAGTGCATACCCTGCTGTAATCATGTTAGATTCCATAGCTTCCATAGGAGTATACATTGTTTTCATATTGAATATACATGGTGCTCCACCATAAACAACAGGATGTCCTGGTTTTACAAGCTGTGCCAAAACCAAACCTGATAGTATTTCAACAGTATGTTGTAATACTGCGCCTGCCAGTGTTATAGGTCCAGTTGCACCTGTGATTTGTGCAGAAATCAATTCTAAAGGTATATCTCTCTTCGCACAATCAATTATATTCTTTGCACCAATAGTTGACCATTTCAAAGGTGAAGTAACACATACATCAAAAATTGTATATGGTTTATTTCTAACATTTTCCTCAGAGCCTAATACCGCTTTTAATAACTCAAAGGTTCTTAATACTCCGTCTACGTCTGTAGATCCTCCTATAATAGGTTTACTGGAATTTCTCATTTCCGTATAATACAAGTACTGAGAACCAAGCTCACCTGGAGCTTCTTCACACACGATTGAAGATGATATAAAATCAAGTTCATCTAGACTATCCGCTACTTTTGTAAGTAACTTTAAATCACCAACATTTGAAAGTCGAACAGTAGAACCATCATGATCCAAAACGTTACAAGCACTACTTCCAGGATTAAACCTTATCTTGCCATCTCCAAAATCACAGTATTCATTACCTTCTCTATCGTAAAGTTTAAACTGCGAAGGTGTACTGCATATACATTTTTCTACTATTTCTCTTGGGATTTTAACTTTTTGTGTATCCCAATCAACTTCACATCCACCGTTTTCAAGTATTTTTAATGCTTCATCATACGCATATACGATTCCCAAGTTTTCTAGCAAATCTATTGCATTTTCATGCATTTCTTCAACCTGATTATCATTTAATATCCTAAACTGAGGCATATTATCAAACTCAAATTTCTTCATACCAACCTCCTATTTCTCTTCTGTCAAGTTTATCTTATTAAAATAATACTATTTATTTGTATTATTTTATATACAATAATATTGATAATACCGTATTATTTTTGGGTAATTTTTATTATATGTCAAACTTTTGACTGTTTTTTAAATTTTCAGTTTTATAGTAATTTATATATGTGGTTTTGTACTAAATTCTTTTTTTTTTACCATTTTTCAATTAAAACACTTGCACATTTATCAACAAAATTTTAACAAATAGCCTTACTCCTTTTAATAAAACAACACCCTACCCAAATAACTGCTTTGCCGTTATTTGGGTATTTATATTTTTAATCCGTTTTACATAAGCTTGTTTTTTATTAAACACAAAAATTGTAGCTCAATTAATAAAACAGAGTAGAATAAATTCTACTCTGTTTTATTAATTGTTTATACTTCACTTTACCAGATATTCTATATTGCTGTAACAGCAATGTATATTGCTATTAGCACACCTACTACAGCCTCGCCACCTAGGCAACCTGCCGCAATTATATTTCCGTTATCCTTAATTCTAGGACTTTTACCAAATCTGTCTACTACTAATCTTATCATGCCACCAATAAATGCCGTAGCACTTAGATAAAACGGTAGATATACTCCAAGACCCAGTGTCATTACAGGGAAGTTTAGGAAGTACAGTATAACAGCTGCAATCATACCTATTAAAAAGGCTGTCATATTAGATATCCCGCCTACCATAGATGCTACTGCTGCCGCTTGCGCTGCAGGGAATTCCTCAGATCCTATAGCTCCGCCACCGTACGCTTTAAATATTATATATAACGTAGCTACTGACACGACAGCCCCTATCATGCCACCGATGCATTCCGCTATCCACTGCGCTTTAGGATTACTGTTTAATATATGGCCTTCTTTAAAGTCATTCATTACATCTCCTACAAGCCCGCATGCTACAGCTACTATTGCAGCTACATAAAATGCTTCAATGTCTCCAATATTTGTAACAGCTTTCACTGCTATTAGTACTAAAATACCAAATATTTCCATAGGGTTAATTCCTGATTGTCCTACGCACTGAGATGACATTGATGTGGCTAGCCATACTCCAATAATAGTTATAACCGAAGCAATAACTCCTAGATTTAATACTGTTGTAAATATGAATGCCAAAAGTACCATTACAATCGGTGCCCATCTCATCCTAATTATTGAATCACCTGAATTTTTACTAAACATAGAACCAAATATTTCTTTTGCATTAGGCAATATTCCTTTTAGAAGTATTCCAAACCCCGTTCCTACCATTAGTCCTATTCCAAGTGACTGTTTAAAAGCAACAGCTTCTGTATAGTCAAATATACCCATTGATTGAGTGCCTATCATTATTCCGAAGTCGCCTATTATAGCGCCTAAAAACCATATACTTATAGCTAGAGGACCTATTATATAACCGACTGCAATAAGCATTGGTGATAACCATATTCCGCCGAGGGATCCATATGACATCATTTTTTGGTTTAATAGCACTGCTGGTATTTTATGGAACCAATCTCTTAGAAGTGCAAACAATCCGGCTACAGCTAAGCTTGAAAAAAGCAACTTTGCTTTTGAGCCACCTTCATCACCTACTATTAGTGTTTCTGCTGCAGCTTGACCCATAGGAAACGCTAAATCCTGAGTCTCAACAAAATACTTACGAATTAATGCCGTAAAAATAAGGCCTAATATAGTGCCTCCAATTGATACGATAAGTATCATAAGAAAATTTGGTTCAGCATCAGGTCTCAATATCCAAATACCTGGTATAGTAAACGCTAATCCTCCTGACACCATAGCTCCTGCAGACATTGCTGTATGAGTTACGTTGATTTCATTTAGATTAGTATTCCCAAGTCCTTTTAAAGCAAACATAGAAATTAAAGCTACAAACATAATTGGCCATGGCAATGAACTTAGTTTCAGCGCTACAAACATAGAACTCATCGTAATAATGACTGCTCCTATTGCACCGATAACCATACCTCTTGCCGTAAGCTGCTTTACTACTGCATTTACGGATTCTTTATTCATTTTTTCCTCTTCCCGGCTACTGCCTCTTTAGTACCTGTTCTTCTCGAATCAAGTCTAAAAAAAATATATCACAAAAATTATTTTTTTGCAATAAAAAATCCCGAAATACCGTCAAAACAATTAATTGACTCCCTATCGTTTGATAAGGTGGTTGTCTTATTCTAGTATCTGTCTTCCACTCAAGGAGGCTTGACATCCATCTAAGAAACTCAGATTCCCATTTAAAGTATGTAGGTTCAATTAATATATCTCAACGCATATTCCAGGAACTTCTTTAATTATTCTAATACACTACTATCGCAGTTTGTGTATACCTTTTGAACATCATCGTTCTCTTCTAATATATCTATTAGTTTCTTTAACTTCACGATATCATGTTCTTCACTTGGTTTAGATTCCATAGAAGGTAAATATTCAATATCTGCCTCTGCGATTTCATAACCGGCGTCTGCAACTGCTTTATGTACATCATGATATACCAACGGATCAGTCAAAATTTCAAAGCTGTCATCATTAACGATCATGTCGTCAGCTCCTGCATCTAATGTTACCATTAATACTTCATCTTCGTCTATATCATCTTTTTTTTCAATAATTATAGTACCTTTTCTAGCAAACATATATGATACACATCCTGTAGTACCTAGGTTCCCACCGTATTTATCTAATGTAGAACGAACAAATGATGTTGTTCTGTTCTTGTTATCGGTAAGAGCTTCTATAATTATTGCCACTCCTGCTGGTCCATAGCCTTCAAATACTAATTCTTCATAAGTTTCGCCTGATAATTCACCGGTACCTTTTTTAATGGCTCTATTAATGTTTTCATTAGGTAATCCATTAGTTTTTGCCTTATCAATAGCCACTCTTAGTGATGCATTATATTCAGGATCTCCTCCTGCTTTTGCCGCTACTGTAATAACTCTAGCATACTTTGTGAAATTAGCCGATCGTTTAGCATCTTGTGCTGATTTTCTACCTGCAATCGTTCCGTGTCTTCCCAATCAAGACACCTCCTATTCTTATTTGTTTTATAATATTATACACCAAATACAGTAAATTTTCAAGTTACTCCATGTTTTTAAAAGCATTTGCCATCATCAACTTAATTCTATTAAGCTGATTTACATTACTAGCACCTGGGTCATAATCTATTGCTACTATGTTTGCGTCCTCATCATAATTTCTAAGCCCTTTTATCATACCCTTACCAGTTACATGATTAGGTAAGCATGCAAAAGGTTGTAAACATAGTATGTTTTTAACGTCTGAATCAAGTAGTTCTACCATCTCTCCAGTTAAAAGCCATCCTTCGCCACACTGGTTTCCTAATGACAAAATGTTTGAAGCTTTTTCAGCAATATCAGAAATTTTAGAACCTTCCGTAAACCTCTTGCTATTTCTAAGAGCTTTTCTCACAGGTCTTCTATAGAATCCTACAGCTTGTATGCCAAGCCAATTTTTAAGCATTGCTTTATAAGTGCCGGAAAGACTTTCGTAATTAAACTTTTTACTGTACATACCATACATAAAGAAATCTAAGAAATCAGGAACTATAGCTTCTCCGCCTTCTTCTTCAATTCTTTCAACTATAAAATCATTTGCATTAGGATGATACTTAACAAGAATTTCTCCTACTACGCCTACTTTAGGTTTTTTGATATCTTTTAACGGAATTTCATCAAAGTCATTAACTATTTTTTTAATGTTTTTTCTGAATTTCTTAGGATTCATATCCATTACATTTTCAACTATTTTATCATACCAACCATCATGTATAGCATTGGCCGAACCTACTACTTCTTCGTATGGCCTTGTCTTATATAGACATTTCATAAATAAGTCACCATATAATACAGCATAAACAAGTCTAATACCCATCTTAGTCGAAATCTTAAATCCTGGATTGGTTTCTAGTCCACCTGCATTAAATGATATTACAGGTACTTGCTCCATTCCTAGGTCTTTAAGCGCTTTTCTGAGTAGCGATACATAGTTACTAGCTCTGCATCCCCCTCCTGTCTGAGACATAAATAGAGCTACTTTGTCTAAATCATATTTACCAGATTTTAAAGCATCTATCATCTGCCCTAACGTTACTATAGTAGGATAACACGCATCATTATTTATATATCTAAGGCCTTCTTCCTCTGAATTTTTACTAGCTGCAGGAAGCAATTCCACATTATATCCTTCAGATTCCATTATAGGTACAAAGTACTGGAAATGTATCGGTGACATCTGTGGTATAAGGAGAGTATAATCCTTTTTCATCTCTTTCGTGAATATCTTTCTTTCATAGTTTGTATGTATATTACTTGTAACAATACCACTATTAGATCTTTCTTCCATTGCCGCCTTAAGAGATCTAATTCTAATTTTAGCAGCTCCTAGATTTGAACCTTCGTCTATTTTAAGTACAGTATACAGCTTATTATTAGCGCTTAATATCTCTTCAACTTGATCTGTAGTTACAGCATCAAGACCGCAACCAAATGAGTTAAGCTGAATCAGCTCTACATCCTCACGACTACATACAAATTTAGCGGCTTTGTATAGTCTTGAGTGGTATACCCATTGGTCTAATACTCTAATAGGTCTATCTAGATTAGTTTCATCTATTATTGAATCCTCAGTAAGTACAGCCATATCAAATGAAGTAATCAAATTATCAATTCCATGATTTATTTCTGGGTCAACATGATAAGGTCTTCCTGAAAGTACAACGGCTTTCATGTTATTTTTTTCAATATAATCTAAAACTTCCTTACCCTTGTTTTGAAGATCAGTCTTAAATTCTTTGTATTCATTTCTTCCTGCTTTTATAGCTTCTTTTATCTCTTTTTTAGATATATTTTGAGTAAACAAAGAATACTTTTTAGCATCAGTATCATACCCATAAGCTTTGCTAACTTTATCAATTCCATCTATATCAATTTCTCGTTTACCATTGAAAAACTTATAGAACTCTTCTACCATCTTTTCATCATTATCAAACGGTACAAACGGATGATAGTATTCAACATTATTAGTTTCTAATAGCTCCATCATGTTTTTGTCAATTGCTTCAGGATAAGTTGCTACTATTGGACAGTTATAGTGGTTCGGAGCACTAGGATCTTCATTATTCTCATAGTTAATACAAGGATAAAATATCCTTTTTTGTCCTTGATTTACTAGCCATTTTATATGTCCATGAACAATTTTTGCCGGATAACAAGCCGTATCAGATGGTATGCTTTCCATCCCCATTTCATATATATCTTTGCTACTTGATGGACTTAATACTACCTCAAATCCAAGTTTAGTAAAAAACTCATGCCAAAACGGATAGTTTTCAAACATATTTAATACTCTTGGTATACCTATTTGGCCTCTTACTGCATCTTCACCTACTAGACTTTTTCTATCAAAAATCTTCTTATATTTATATTCATATAAGTTCGGAGCCTTTTTATTGGATTTTACTCCACCTGCTCCTACTTCACATCTATTTCCTGATACATATCTACTACCATCAGCAAACTTCGATATAGTTAATATACAGTTATTTTCACATCCATGGCATCTTCCATTACTGGTTTTAACTTTAAAATCATCTAATTCACTTACAGTTAAAATCTCAGATTTTTCACCTGATTTGTGCTCATTTCTACCTATAATAGCCGCTCCGTAAGCACCCATAATTCCAGATATGTCAGGTCTTATAACCTCTTTACCTAGTATATTCTCTATGCTTCTTAATACAGCTTCGTTTAAGAAAGTACCACCTTGAACCACAACTTTTTCGCCAGTTTCTTCAGGGTTTCTTAATTTAATTACTTTGTATAATGCATTTTTTATTACGGAATACGAAAGCCCTGCAGAAATATCTCCTATAGTAGCTCCTTCCTTTTGTGACTGTTTAACTCTAGAATTCATAAATACTGTACATCTAGTACCTAAATCTACAGGATTTTTAGAATTTAAAGCTTCTTCTGCAAACTCTGCAGGTTCCATATCTACTGATTTTGCATACGTTTCAATAAAAGAACCACAACCTGAAGAACATGCTTCGTTTAGCATTATGTTATATATAGCTCCATTTTTTATCCTCATACACTTCATATCTTGACCACCTATGTCTAATATGAAGTTGACGCCAGGTAAAAATTCCTCGGCCGCCTTATAGTGGGCCATGGTTTCTATTTCACCTTTATCTAGCCTATACGCAGTCTTGACTAAGCTTTCACCGTAACCGGTAACTACAGCTTTACCTATATATGCTTTATCTGGCATTTTACTATATAACTCTGTTAATATCTTTTTAACTATTCCAAGAGGATCGCCTTTATTTCCTGAATAGTATTCAAATAACAGATTTTTATTTTCGTCTATGAGTGCTGCTTTAGTAGTCGTAGATCCTGCGTCTATTCCTAAAAATACAGGTCCTTTTACCTTACTTAAATCAGCTCTTTTAATTTTAGCTTTATCGTGTCTTTCTTTAAATTTTCTGTATTCCTCTTCACTACTGAATAAAGGATCAAGATACTTAGATACACAAAGCAAGCTCCTATCGGCATTTTTAACAGTATTTATTACATCTTCCAATTTCTTAGATTCTACTTTCTCGGACAAAAAAGCTGCCCCAATTGCTACAAAGTATTTAGAATCATTAGGAAATATTACTTCTTCATCTGTTAATTTTAGTGTCTCTATAAACCTTTTTCTTAACTCAGAAAGAAATGTTAAAGGTCCTCCTAAAAAAGCTACATTTCCTTTTATTGTGTGACCACAAGCTAGACCTGATATAGTCTGATTTACTACAGCCTGAAATATTGATACTGCTAAATCTTCATGCGCAGCTCCATCATTTATTAAAGGTTGAAGATCAGTTTTAGCAAAAACTCCACACCTAGCAGCTATTGGATAAATTATCGAATAGTTTTTTGCTACTTCATTTAAACCATTAGCATCTGTGTTTAACAGTACTGCCATTTGGTCAATAAAAGCACCGGTACCGCCTGCGCATGTACCGTTCATTCTTTGCTCTATCGTTGCTCCATAAAAAGTTATTTTAGCGTCTTCGCCACCTAGTTCTATAACAATCTCAGTTTCTGGTATAATTCTTTGTACAGCTTCGCTACATGCGATTACTTCCTGTTCAAATTTCAGCTCTAATAGTTCAGCCAGAGAAAGTCCTCCTGAACCAGTTATAACTGCCGTTACCTCTATATTACCGACTTCGTTATATAAACCATTTAGAAGCTCCGTAACTTTTTCAAACACATTAGACATGTGTCTTTCATATCTAGAATAGATTATTTCATCTTTTTCATCTAACAAGACTAACTTAACAGTTGTTGATCCTACGTCAATACCTAATCTCATTTGTTTCTCCTACTTAATCCAATATTTTTATTTCTTTTTTATATATTATGTAAAGGGTTATACCATAAAATATCAACCCCGAAATTTCTGCTATAGGGAATGCCCACCAAACATATTTAATTCCAGAAAAATGCAAAATCAAATATACAAATGGCAATATTCCAATTATTTGTCTAATGAATGACCCTATCAGTACAAGAAACCCATGTCCAATTGCTTGATACAGTGCTGAAGTTATTACACCAAATGTCGCCGGTATAAAGCATATGCTTATTGTTCTCAGTGCACTTACGCCAATTTCCATCATTTCGCCTTCAGCATTAAACATTCCAAGAAGTTTATATGGCATTAACTGAAATAGCAATGTTCCTAAAATCATGATGATCCCTGCATATAAGTATGAATACTTAAGTGCTGAAATTATTCTCTCTTTATTCTTGGCTCCATAGTTATATCCCATAATTGGCATAGCGCCTTGCCTAATACCAAACACAGGCATAAATACGAATTTTTCAAGTCTCATATATACTCCGAGTACCGCTACCGCAGATGATGAATAAGCAGATACGGCTAGGCTCACCAACATTATCATAACAGAAGATAGCGTCTGAGTTATAATGGCTGGAAAGCCAACTACGTAAATATCTTTTATTATTTTAAAATCTGGCCTATAGTTTTTCAGACTAATACTAACCAGATGTTCTTTTTTAAGTATTATATATACAATATATAATACTGCAAAAAATTGAGCTATTATTGTAGCTATTGCAGCACCTTTTACTCCAAGAGCTGGAGCACCTAAATATCCAAATATTAGTATCGGATCTAAAATTATATTAGTGCCTGCTCCGATTAACATAGATATCATTGGATGTATCATATCTCCCGTAGCCTGAAGTATCTTTTCAAATCCCATAGCAGATAATACGAAAACTGAGCCTAAAGTAATTATTTGAAGATATTCTAAACCATTTTCTAATATGTATGGATCATTTGTATAATGACTGATAAATGTTTTTGCAAGGAATAGTCCAAAAACTGCAAATAAAATATAATTTACCAGTTCTATATATACCCCTGCATTAGCTGCATTGTCTGCAGAAATTTGATTTTTTTCACCTAGTTTTCTAGCTATAACTGAGTTTACACCAACTCCACTACCAACTCCAAAAGCAACTAGCATAAGCTGAATAGGCAACCCTATAGTTACTGCGACAAGTGCGCCTTCTCCTAAATATGATACAAATATGCTATCTACTATACTGTATACCGCATTTATCATCATAGAAAGCATCGCGGGCCATGACATTCCTAGTATTAAATTTTTGATTGGGGCACTCCCCATTTTGTTTTCTGTCATTTATTCTCCAAAAAAATAGAATTGGGCAAACCTATAAGCCGGGTTTTGTATTAGACAATCATCCATCTCGAACCACCATTGCTGATAGCCTCTAGCGACATACCTATCGGGCTGTAACGGGTCGCTACTTCATTGCCCTAATTTGTCTTGCTCCGGATGGGGTTTACACGGCCGCATTGTCTCCAATACGCCGGTGAGCTCTTACCTCACCATTTCAACCTTACCACGCACCCTAAGGCCGTTCGGCGGTATGTTTCTGTTGCACTTTCCCTATAGTTACCTACGCCAGACGTTATCTGGCATCCTTACCCTATGGAGCCCGGACTTTCCTCATACAGAAATCTCTGCACGCGATTGTCTGGTTTACCCAAAATTGTATTATAACATAAAATTGTTAATTTTCAAGATATTTATATGGATCAGAATTCTCTATAAACTCATACATAGGTATGTATTCACCAATTAGATCAAGTTCATTTACAAGAAGCTCAAAAAAGTTCTCTATAAAGAATTTTTCTGTACCATAATGACCTAAATCAAGAAGATTAAATCCTTCTATTTTGGCACGCATAGCATCGTGATATTTAATATCACCTGTTATATATACGTCGCATTTATTTTTTATTGCATCATCAATATATTCTGCGCCTGAACCTGTACATATTCCTACTTTATTTACCAAACTATCCGAATCTCCAATATAGCTTATTGCATTACCCGGAATTTCTAGTTCTTCAGAGCAATATTTTATTAGCCCTAAAAAGCTAATTTCCAAAGACAAATCACCAACTATACTATAATCGTTAATTCTTTTCATATTTTTTAAGTTCAATATGTTTCCAAGATAAAAGCTATTACCTTTATCAACTTTATCAAACGGTGTATGAAGTGCGTAGAGCGATATATCATTTTTAATCAGTTGACTAATAAGCATACCTGTTCCGGTTTCGTAATCAATAGTTTTTATTTCTCCAAACAGTAGTGGATGATGTGTAACTATTAAATTGGCCTTTTTGAAAACAGCTTCTTCAATTACTTCTTTAGTAACATCTAAAGCTATTAATATTCCTGTAATATCTTTATCATCTGTCACTACTTGATAACCACTGTTATCCCATTCCTCTTGAATTTCAAGGGGTGCTATTTTGTCTGCTAAAAATGTGAACTCTTTAATTTTCATTATTTCACCTTCTTCATAAACTCCGTTAAATACTCTAATTTATATTCATATTCTTTAACCATCTCAGTTTTATTGTCTGAGCTAAGCAAAAGATTATCAAGCACTTTCTTAGAATTATTAATATTTCTTTCTAACAGCTCTATTACTAGTTGTTTATCATTATCTGCTAATGTTACTGGCACAGATAGTTCAATGGATTCTTCGTTTAACTCCGAAATATCAAAAAGTGGCATCCCCGATTCTACTATTAATATTTCAGGGATATATTTATTTTCTCTTACTAATATATCAGAGACTATGTTAAACCCATTATTAAGAAGCCAATATCTAAGCTCCCCACTATGGTTCCTCGGTTGAAGTATGAATTTTTGAAAAGATCTAGTCTTCTCAATGTCATAAGACATAATGTCACGAATTAATCTTCCGCCCATTCCTGCTATTATGATGTCATCAACTTCAGCAAAATCTAACGCTTTTAAGCCATCTCCTAATCTAAAATCTATTATGCTTTTCTGCTCTTCGTTAACTATGCTTTGTACATTGTTTCTGCCTTTTTCTAACGAATCACAACTAATATCAACTAAAACCACATAAGGTGACTTCCCTGTTTCAATCAGTTTAATAGGAATAAAACCATGGTCAGTTCCAATATCTGCCACGGTTTCTCCTTCTCTTATAGCATTATAGATGATATTTAATCTGTCGCTTAACTTCATCTTTTACTCCAAATAGTCTTTAAGTTTTTTGCTTCTACTAGGGTGTCTTAATTTTCTTAGAGCTTTAGCTTCAATCTGACGTATTCTTTCTCTGGTTACATCAAATTCTTTTCCTACTTCCTCTAATGTTCTAGGTCTACCATCTTGAAGTCCAAATCTCAATGTAAGCACTTTTTTTTCTCTTTCTGTAAGTGTATCTAAAACTTCCATAAGTTGTTCTTTAAGCATAGAAAACGCTGCTGCGTCTGCTGGTGCTGGGACATCATCATCAGGAATAAAGTCACCAAGATGGCTGTCTTCTTCTTCACCAATTGGTGTTTCAAGTGAAACAGGATCTTGTGAAATCTTTTGAATTTCTCTTACCTTTTCAACGGTGATTCCCATTTCCTTAGCAATTTCTTCTGCGGTTGGCTCTCTACCATATTCCTGAAGTAACTGTCTTGAAACACGAATCAATTTATTAATTGTTTCTACCATGTGAACAGGAATTCTTATAGTTCTAGCTTGATCTGCAATAGATCTTGTTATTGCCTGCCTAATCCACCATGTAGCATACGTAGAAAATTTATATCCTTTTGTATAGTCAAATTTATCTACAGCTTTAATAAGGCCTAGGTTACCTTCTTGAATCAAATCAAGAAAAAGCATACCTCTACCTACATATCTCTTAGCTATACTAACAACAAGTCTTAGGTTGCACTCACAAAGTCTGCTTTTAGCTTCCTCATCACCATTTTCCATTCTGATAGCTAATGCTCGTTCTTCTTCTCCGGTAAGTAATGCTACTTTTCCTATTTCCTTAAGATACATCCTTACAGGATCGTCAATAGCTACGCCTTTTGGTATAGCATTATCCATTTTCCCTTTGCCGCCACCTTCAAGTTCAGATAGTTCACTAGCATGAGGTTCTCTAGCTTCTACTACTTCGATTGATTTTGACGCAAGAATTGTATAAGCTTCTTCAATTTCAGTTTTATCTAACTCAAGTTCAGATAGATACAAACTAATTTCAGTGAATGTAAGCTCATTATTTTTTTTCTTAGCATCTGCCGCTAAATCAGCCAGATATCTATTTCTCATTTTAATGGCTTTTTCATGTTTTTCGTCTATTACAGCTTCTTCTACAACTACTTTTTTCATGCTTTAATTTCTCCTAAATTTTCTTACTTCTAAGCTAACTTCCATTAATTCTCTTGTTAATTCATCGACTTTTATTTCGTTGCCGTCATCTTCTGCTACTGCAATTAAGTCAATAAGTTCAGATTCCCGCTTTTTATACTTTCCATATTTATGGCTACTAATGCATTGATTGAAAAAATCATCTTCTTCCGAACCGATTAAAATCTGATTATATATATCTCTTAAAATCGATTCTTGTTCCAATTCAAAATATTTTATAAATTCTTCAAAATCTATTACATTTTCACTTTTGTAGTTATTGTTTATTACTTCTATTACTCTATCCCCTAGCGTGGATTCAAATTTAAAATCCTCTTCTACCAATTTACTTAAATAATATGGATTTGAAATCATAATTCTTATAAGGTTTTTTTCTACATTAGATATATAGGATTCCTGTATCTTAAATGTTTCTTGGACTGCTCTAGGTTTTCTTTTAATTTCTTTACCACTTATTTCCATTTTTATAGCTTGTGCTGAAATTCCTAATTCCTCAGAAAGCTTACTTATATATATGTCACTTTCTACAGGGCTTAGTTTATCGAATATCGGAATCGTACTTCTTATATACTCAAGTACTTTCATTTTATCCGTTAAATCATATTTCATCTTGTTGTTATTAAGCATAAACTCAGCACCAGGTATTGCATTTTTTACAAGCTTATCAAAAGCATCCTTACCTTTTTTCCTTACATAATCGTCAGGATCCTTCTCGCCACTTATTTCTAGTACCTTTGCTCTTCCTCCAGTACCCCTTACTATATCTATACCCCGATATGCTGCATTTACACCAGCTTTATCAGAATCATAAGATAAAACTATGTTTTTACTGTATCTTTCTATTAATCTGCATTGATTTTCTGTAAGAGCGGTTCCAAGTGAAGCTGCTACATTTTTTATACCGTTTTGATAAAGAGATATCAAATCCATATATCCTTCTACTATGATGGCATTATCTGCATCACCTATATCTCCCTTTGTGAAGTTTAAACCGTATAAATTGTTTTTCTTTTTAAATACTGAACTTTCGGATGAATTAAGATATTTGGGCATGCCGTCATCGAGTATTCTCCCACCGAAACCAATTACTTTCCCCATTGTATTAAAAATCGGAAACATTACCCTATTTCTAAATTTATCAAAATATCTTTCACCTTTTTTAGAAACTAGTCCCAAATCAAGCATTTCTTTGTCACTTACTTTTGCTTCTTTTAAATAGTCCCTTAAAGTCGTCCATCCAGAATCGGCATAACCTATACCAAATTTTTTAAGGGTTTCATCTGTCAACCCTCTCTTTCTCATATATGTATATCCCGGGTTTTCACCTTTAGTAAATGCATCATAAAAGAATCTTGCGGCAATTTTGTTTACTTCATAATACCTATCTAAATTCTCATCCTTTTTGAAATTGTAATTAGTAAGACGTACGTTGTATTCTTCTGCCAACTTTTCTATAGCTTCCTGAAAAGTCAGGCTATAGTACTTCATTACAAATTCTATTGCATCACCTTTTGCTCCGCAACCAAAACAAGTAAATATTTGTTTTGTCTCAGAAACAATAAAAGAAGGCGTTTTTTCGTTATGGAACGGACAAACACCTTTAAAGTTACTTCCAGTTTTGGTAAGAGACACTACTCTACCTATAACATCCACAATGTTTATTCTTGATTTTAATTCATCGATTACATTGTTATTATAGCCCATGCATTCCCCTTTTTTTATACTCTATATTATATTATTCAACAGAAATCACTGGTTTCCTTTATTTTATTTTAATTTATTTCCAAGCTTTAGGTACAAATAGCTCAGAATACGCAGACAATGCATATCTATCAGTCATTCCCGCTATATAATCCTTAACAGCAACATTTGTTCCTTCATTTTTTACTATTTCATGGTAAATCTTGGGCATCTTATCTGGATGCTCCACGTAGTAGTTATATAAAGATGTTATAACTACTTCAACTTTATTTAAATCTTCTGCCTTTTTTACATTTTCGCTGTTATATACATTTTCAAACATAAACGAACGCATCTCATCTAGAGCAACGCCGTGTTCATCATCTAAAGTTATACGATCTTTTCGTTCACTACTTATTACCAAGCTTTCAATTAGATTATTAATTCTTTTACTATGTGTTTCACCTAATATTTTAATCGGCCATTTAGGAAAATCCGGCATTGTTATTACACCGCTTCTTATCGCATCATCCATATCATGATTTACGTAAGCTATTCTATCACTTATCTTAACAATCTGGCCTTCTAATGTTATAGGGTCTATATCACCCGTATGATTTAGTATTCCATCTTTAACTTCATACGTTAGATTCATACCGTTTCTATCTTGACCAGTTTCAAGCAATTCGACCACTCTTAGACTTTGTACGTTGTGCTTAAATCCGCCAGGATGAATACTATTTAATACCATTTCACCGTTATGACCAAAAGGTGTATGTCCAAGGTCATGTCCCAGCGCTATGGCTTCAGTTAAATCTTCATTGTAGTTAAGAATTCTAGCTATAGTTCTGGCTACTTGGGATACCTCTAAAGTATGCGTTAACCTTGTTCTATAGTGATCACCTTCTGGCGATAAAAAGACTTGAGTCTTATGCTTTAATCTTCTAAGTGCCTTAGAGTGAATAATTCTATCTCTGTCTCTTACAAATTCAGTCCTATACTCACATTTTTCTTCAGGTAAAGCCCTACCTTTTGTATTAACCGCTTTCATAGCTCTTTCATCTAATGTATTAAGTTCCCTATTTTCTATATCAACTCTTTTAAGCATTTTACACTCCTGTATGTCCAAAGCCTCCGGCGCCTCTTACGGTATCATTTAGCTCTTCCACTACTTCAATTTCAGCTCTCTCATATTTAGCTACTATAAGTTGCGCTATTCTGTCTCCGTTATTTATTTCGAAGTCTTCGTTCGAAAAATTTATAGCAGGTATTTTCAGTTCTCCTCTGTAATCAGAATCAATTGTTCCTATGCTGTTTACAAGTCCTATTCCTTTTTTAATAGCAAGACCTGATCTCGCTCTTACCTGTCCTTCATATCCAAGCGGTAATTCAATAAATATTCCGGTTGGAATTAGCTTTCTCTCCATTGGTTTTAGAATTATTGGGTCATTTATATATGCCTTTAAATCCATTCCCGCCGATCCTTCAGTTTCATACCTTGGTATAACACCGCTTTTACTTACTATTCTCAGTTTCATATTACCTACCCTTTACTACTGCCAGTGAATAATCCGAAATATCATATATTAATTTACTTACATTTACTATATCCTCATGACTTACATTATTAAGTCTATCTATAATTTCTTGTTGTCCTAATATCATTCCAAGCTGAAGATTACTTCTACCATTTACTATCATTCTGCCTTGAACTGTTTCTAGGCTAAACATATACCCTGATTTTAACTGTTCTCTTGCTGAATCTATTTCTTCTTTAGTAATCTCACCTGTTTTTAATTTATCCATTTCTTCTTTAATACCTTCTAATGCTTCGTCGATTTTATCTTTACCTACTCCTGCATATATTTTAAAATATCCGCTTTCTTTGTAGTATGAAGCTGATGAATAAACTGAATAAGCAAGTCCTCTTATTTCTCTTATGTTCTGGAACAATCTTGAAGACATTGATCCTCCGAACAGATTGCTAAGTATTGCAAGTGCATAGTGATCTTTATCTTTTACAGATAAACCCTCTTTCGCAAGACATATATGAGCCTGTTTTATATCTTTTTCAAGATACTTAGTTTGTGGCTTATGTAAATAAACTCTATCACTTGGTTGTTGTTTAGTTTCCAAAAGATTATTGAATTTAGTGTTAAAATATTCAATTACTCTTTCCTCATCAAATGAACCTGCTATAGAAATAAATACAGAATCTTTAGTATACTGATTATCAAAATAGCTTCTTAAAGCTTCCGGTGTAATTGATTTAACTGTTTCTTCAGTACCCAAAACACTGTTACCAAGATTTGAATCTCCGAAAACAAATTCATCAGTTACGTCTAATATCAAATCTGTAGGATCGTCAAAATTCATTTTAATTTCTTCGCATACTACTTGTTTTTCTCTTTCCATTTCCAACTCATCAAATAGTGGATTTTCTATCATATCTACAAGCACATCAGCGCATTTGAATAAATTAGTATTTAAGCATTTAATATAGAAGCATGTGCCTTCTTTTCCAGTAAATGCATTCATCTGTCCGCCTACGCTATCAACTTCTGATACAAGCTGCATAGATGTTCTATTAGTAGTTCCTTTAAAAAGCATATGCTCAATATAGTGGGATATACCGTTAATCCCCTCAGTTTCGTTAACTGCTCCTGTTTTTGACCAAACTCCAATAGATACAGATGAAACAGAGTCGAATTTATCCATGATTAATTCGATTCCAGATTCTAGTTTTATTTTTTTTATCATTATTTTCCCCAATACCTTTCCAAATATTCCTGATCTTCTATTTCAAGATCTTTAATGCCTGACAATCCTTCCATATGATGTCTAAGCTCGTGTCTTACTACTTCTCTTATCTTACTTGTTATAAATTCTGTACTTTCAAACTCAAACATTCTCACAAACGAACCATAAAATAATAATATGGTCATGCCAGAATGATTTCTTACATATTCACCCAATATATATAAGTCATCTCTTTTTCTTTGTGGGTGAAGCATTTCTTCTTCCCTAACTACAACGCCTCCACTTAGTTCCTTAAACAAGATATCTGGTATTTCATCTACAATTTCACCTGCTATTTCTATGAATTTATCTATACTTATCATAATTAATCCTCAAACTCTCTTATTATGCAATTTATGGTATGGTTTCTATTTTCTATATATGCCGCTTTAGGCTGAGCCTTACTTCTCTCATCAGACCAATATTTTTTTTCATGCTCCGTCTGTATTTCCTTTAGCGTCTTGCCTCTTCTTCTTAAATCAAGAATCATATTTTTTTCTCTTTCAGACTCCTCTATATATAATTCGAAGTAAGTATCTATATAGTAATTCGGTATCATACCAAAGTGAGGAGATAATAATTGCTTAGGTTTATATTCCCTGCATTTTATTGCTGATTCAATCGCATCTTTATAGCTTTTTAAAATAGATGAATGAATATCTCCTTTACTTCTTAGTACCCCAGTACTCTCAGAACAAAACATTATACTTTCAGGTTCAAGTACAAATGTTAAACTACAGTCAGTATGCCCTTTGGTTTCAAGCACCTTCATATATGAACTTCCTAAACTTATTTCATCGCCCTCTGATACTACTTTATCTATTCTAAAGTTATCATTTCTAATTTCTATATCACTATGCACAAAGTTATCTCGAGCTTTTTCACCTAATGCTTTCATTAGATTCCTAGCGCCTTTACTTTCGAATACTTTTTTAGCTTTCAATGAGCCACATATTATTGCATCTGGCCACTCGTCTATTACATATGGTAAAGCGCCTACATGATCATAATGAGTGTGAGATATAAAGATATAGTCAATTTTATCTCTGCCTCTCTCTATTAATGCTTCCTTGATATTTTTAATAAAGTTTTCCGCACAATAAGCCATACCCGTATCGTAAAGCGACGTGTATTTATCAGTAAAAATAAGAATGGCTTCTCCACCCATTCCTGCAGTAACTCTTTTTAAATTTTCAGGATAATTAAATCTATCGTGATTCTCGAAATCCTTGTATATACTCGCACTGTGCTTTAGATCCTTCATTTTTAATTTCCTTTATCACTATTATAAAATTAATTGTCATCATTATTATTATTAAAAACCCTAAATACCCCTCTATGGGAAACATGTAGGCTACTATATTTTTGAAGCCAAAAAGTCCCAGCAAAAATCCAATCCATGCTGACACTATTATGAATTTTTTCTTTTTTGGTCCGGTTTTTATCTTTGTCGTAAAACCATAGAAATTGCTGGTAGCAGATGCATATATAGAAAGCATCAATACTACTACATATAATATATGAACAGGTTTAGAAAGTTTAGCAGAATAACCTAACATCGGAAGATCAAGTGCTTGAGAAAAATGCATATCCTTTTGAAGTGCCAGTACAAGCAAAAATGCGAGCACTGCAAGCATAAGTCCGCCTAGCATACTTCCAACTATTGCGTGTCTATTGTTCTTCGCATTTATCGAAGCAGTAGCCACTATAGGTATCATTGAAAGTATGTTATATGATATGTACAAAAATGCCGCTATCACAAAATTAGAGGCTATAGGGCTAGGCTTCACAGGATCATCGTACCCTGTATAACCTATATCTTTAAATATTACCATTAAACATACCATAACTACTATTACAAACATTGCCGGCATAATATATCTAAAGACCCTAGATACTCTTTCAAATTCGCCTAGAACTGTAAATAGCACCATAATAATTATTACAGCGCCTCCAAATATTTTACTCATGCCAAATTCTTGTCTTACAAGAGATCCTCCTGCCGCACTCATTGTTACTAATACTGTGAATATTATTACAGCCATGAAATACCCTACAAAATTTATGATATGCTTATTCCCTCCTGGAACTATTACTCTTCCCATATCATTTGTATTAAAGTGCCTAGCATTAATGCTAGCCATAACTCCTGTCAATATAAAAAGTACTCCAACAAAGAAAACGCCCCATTTAGCGTTTTCGTTAAACACTCCAAAGAATTGCCATATTTCTCTGCCTGAAGCAAATCCTGCCCCCATAATAGCTGAAGTATACATTATTGCTACACCAAAAAAGTTTAGGCTAACACTACTTGTTTTAGAGTTCTTCATATTCTTCTAATTCTTCTATATCTTCCGTTTCTTCTTCTATGCTTATTGCATATTCATCAAGATCGTATTCTAAAGCTTCAGTAAAATCAAATCTATCTTCATTTCCACTTAATTTATTAAACCTACAATTAGTAAGAGCATCTCTTACGTTTAAGAGGTCATCACCTCTTTTAACGCTCTTCTTAAAAACAAACCAGTTTCTAAATTTTACTATTTCTTCACTAAGCTTGTCATAAGTTACTGCATTGCTTCCATTTTCGCATATCCCCATGAAAGCTAATTTCATCATTTCCATAAGAGCGACAAACTCAGCTTCTTGATCTGGAACAGATTCGGTTATATCTTCAAAATATGTTTCAAACAATCCTTTAACTATATTAATATCAGCTTCTTCCATTACCAAAAATATGATATCTTCATCTATATATTCATCGCATTCTAATAAATCTGACATATTATCAAAATATTCAAATCCTGCTCCGCTTTCAATATCAAGCATTTCAAAAAGTTTTTCTTTGTTCATAATTCTCACCCATCATATTTATTTTATGTTATAATATCTTTGTTAATATTTAAATATTATACTACATAGATACAAAAAATACTACTATGGAGGAAAAATGACTACAAAAAAAAGAAATGAAATAGATGATAACTTTAAGTGGAATATTGAGGATATGTACAAGGATAATGCCCTTTGGACTAAGGACATAGAAGATGTACTAAAACTAACTGAAGAATTTGTAAAACTTGCAGGACATATTACTGATTCTGCTGATTCTTTATATACCGCTATAAGCAAGCAAAATAACATTTGGCTAAAATTAGAAAAAGCCTTTGTTTTTGCTCATATGAAATTAGATGAAAATACTACTTCTACAGTATACCAAGGAATGAATAGTAAATGCCAAGGTGTTATGGCTAAGGTTTCGGCATCTATGTCTTTCTTTACTCCGGAGCTTTTATCAAAATCTAAAGATACCATAACCACATATATTAAAGAAGATAAAAGATTAGATGTTTATGATTTCTATTTAAATTCAGTATTTAGGGAAAAAGCTCATGTTCTGAGTGAACCCGAAGAAAATATATTAGCTCAACTTAGTGAAGTTACAAGAGCTTCATCAGAAGTATTCAGCATGCTAAACAACGCTGATATGAAATTTGATGATGTAAACGGTCAAAGTTTAACTCATGGTAATTACATAAATTACATGGAGTCATCTGATAGAAGCATAAGAAAAATCGCTTATGAAAATGTATATAAAAAATATATGAACCAAATAAACACTATTGCTACCACATATAACTATAGTGTTAAAACTGATGTAATATCTTCAAGAATACGTCATTACAGCTCATCATTGGATTCAGCTCTATACGGAGATAACATTCCTAAAGCTGTTTACACTAACTTAATCGATGCTGTTCATGAGCACCTAGGCTCCCTGCATGATTATACTGAGCTTAGAAAAGAAAAATTAGGATTAGATGATTTAAGAATGTATGATATATATGTCCCTATTTGTAAACCTGATGATAAGAAATACACATTTGACGATGCTGTAGATATTATGAAAAAAGCCTTAGCTCCTTTAGGCGAAGAATATATAGATATTTTAAGTAAAGGAATAAAATCCGGCTGGGTTGATGTCTATGAAAACGAAGGTAAAACTTCAGGTGCATATAGCTTCGGTTCATACGACAGTATGCCTTATGTGCTTATGAATTTTAACGGTAACTTAAAGGATGTGTTTACATTAGTACACGAATGCGGTCACTCTATGCATTCATATTATACTAGGCACAATCAACCTTTTATATACGGAAGTCACTCCATTTTTACCGCTGAAGTTGCATCAACTGTAAATGAAGCCCTGCTCATCGGCTATCTTCTTGACAATGAAGACAATCCTGAAATTAGAAAGTACTTAATTAATTTTCACATAGAAGCATTTAGAACTACGCTTTTCAGACAGACTATGTTCGCTGAGTTTGAAAAAATAACTCACGAAACTATAGAAGAAGGTGGAGCTTTAACGCCTGAGTTCTTATCTACTGAATATGAAAAATTGAATAAGCTATATTTTGGTGATTCTTTATCAGATGATGAGTATATAAAATATGAGTGGTCTAGAATCCCTCATTTCTATAGAGCCTACTATGTTTATCAGTATGCTACAGGTTATTCCGCAGCAACTGCTATTGCTAACGGAATATTAACTGGAGAAGATAAAAAAAGAGAAGCTTATTTAGAGTTTTTAAAAACAGGAGACAGTAATTTCCCTGTAGAACTTTTAAAAATCGCCGGTGTTGACATGAGCAAAAAAGAATCTATTAGTAATGCCCTATCTACTTTTGATGATTTGGTAAAAGATTTAAGGAGCATATTATGAAAACTAAAGTATTCATACATACAAACGAAAGTAAAGCCTCTAAGGTAGTAAAAGAACAATTAATATCTATGCTCGAAAAATCAAACTTTATAGTCACAAGCTCATTTGATAAGAGCATTGATCTTTTGGTTTGTGTCGGTGGCGACGGTACATTTCTTCAGGCTGCTCATAAATATGGTTTCCCTGATGTTCCGTTTATAGGAATAAATACTGGTCACCTAGGGTTTTTTCAAGAAATAATGCCTAATCAGTTAGATGAATTCATATATTACTACAATACCAATAAGTACAGAATACAAAAAATAACTACTGTTCAAGCCGAAATTAAAACTAAAGATGAAACACATAACCTAATAGGAATAAATGAAATACAGATAAAAGGACCATCTACTAGTTCTACTCATTTAAACATTTCTATCAGCGGTAGTTTTATAGAGAGATTTTCTGGAGACGGTATACTAGTATCCACTCCATCAGGTTCTACAGCATACAACTACTCATTAGGTGGAAGTATTGTAGATCCTAGGGTTAACCTTCTTCAGGTTACACCAATAGCACCTATCAATACCACAGCGTACCGTTGTTTTACTTCAAGTATCGTAATGCCTGCAGAGCTTACATTAGAAGTTGAGCTTGATGATTATACTAACGGCAAGACATTGACCGTTATATATGACGGAATGCCTATAGTTTACGATAATGTAGAAAGCGTAAACTTCACTATGTCTAAAGAGACTATTAATTTACTCAGATTCGAAAGCTATGACTTTTGGGCAAAAGTTAAAAGTAAATTTATTTAAAGGATATTTTATGTCAGAATTCAAATATACAGTAACTAAAAAAGATGTTGACTTAACGATTGGACAAATTGTTAAGCAGAATTTTAATTTCTCATCGAGATTAAAGTCAAAAATAAGGCAGCAACATTTAACCACTTTAAATGGTAGCTATGTTCACGGATATTTAAAACCCACTTTAGGCGATGTGATATTAGTAAATATGCCGAAAGAAAAAAGTGATTTTCTTGCTGAGGATATCCCTATATACCCTGTATATGAGGATGATGATTTATTAATAATCAACAAACAAGCCGGTGTTATAATCCATCCGACTAAGGGCCACCCTGTTCATACAATCGCAAATGGGCTTATGAAATATATGGAAGATACCAATCAGACTTTTAAAATTAGGTTTGTAAACAGGCTAGATATGGACACTACAGGTTTAGTTATAGTCGCTAAAAATTCTAATACTCAAAACCAACTATCTAAACAAATGAAATATAACACAATATCAAAAGAATACGTAGCTATTGTTAACGGAACTTTAGAAGAAGACTCTTTCACTATAAACCTTCCTATCGGAAGACCTGATTTAGAACAAGTAGCAAGAAGCGTAATGGAAGAAGGCTCCCCTTCTGTCACTCACGTTAAAGTAGTAAAAAGATTTAAGAAACCTTTCACTATGGTAAGACTAAAGCTCGAAACTGGAAGAACTCATCAAATAAGAGTTCATATGTCTCATATAGGTCACCCTGTAACTGGAGATTACCTATACGGTGGAGACAAACCCTTCTTAATAGAAAGACAGGCACTTCATGCAGAAAAGCTTACTTTTTTTCATCCCGTAACCGAAGAAGAAATAGTTGTTACTGCACCAATTCCAGATGATATATTAGAATGTATAAAAAAAATAGAAGGCTAACTAATGCCTTCTATTTTTATATCTACAATTTATTTATCCTCATCATTATTTTCTATAAGTCGACTTGAAAACTCTATGTTAGGTTTAAGTCCTTTTTCACCTTCGTATGGGAAATCTTCTCTTTTACCAAATTTTAGTAATTCATAATATATTGTTTCAGCTGTACTAAAGTAAGTTGAAACGATTGACATAGGTATAATTAGACATATATTAAAAATAATAGTATATGTCACCTCACTTGTACCAGTCATAAACATCGCAGCTATAAATGCAGGTAAGAAACCCAATAAATACCATCCAAGAAAACTAATATAAACTCCAAATAGATGTGCCTTGTTACCAACCATCATAATCTTGCTTTCATTTATGCATTGCAAAATACCCTTTGAAGGATCATCTACAAGAATAAAATATGCTTGAGAATATCTGTAATATGCTATTATGCCTGGAACAATAAATAGTAATGACCATAGAAATATAAACATGCCTGTTACTAATGTCAGTCCAAATGCTTTTAAATAGTGCGAAAAGCCTTCAAAAAGATTATCATAATGTATAGCTCCTTCTCTAAGTATTGCTAAAATATACATCCTAAATCCATAGGTTAAAGCTCCTAACATTAAAATATTATATAATCCGCTAACCATTGATGTTTGTGTTGTTTCTCCTACTATCTCATTGAAATATGAAGCTGTCGGAAATAGTGTTGCCAAAATATCAGGAATTAGTGTTAACATAATTTGATATATTAGTACGCCTATTACAACTGCTACCCATTTGTTTTTAAGTATAAATCTTGACATTCCTCTTATTTCTGATGCTGAATCTTTTACTAAATAATTATTCATGTACACTCCTTCATTGTTTTATATCAGAGGTTATTGTATAATAAATATAGTAATAAATCAACCGAAAGGGTTCATTATATGTTAAATAAATGTTACATACTAACTTCATACTTCCAAAATCAATCTGCCGATTTCTTTAAATCTATTAGAGAAAGTGATGGTTTATTAATCTGTGCTGACGGAGGACAAGACATTGCTAAAAAATGGAACCTTATTCCATCACTTATCATTGGGGATTTTGATTCATCTGAAAACAGTGATATAAAGAATATCCGCTATCCTAAAGAAAAGGATGTAACTGATACAGAAGCATGCATCATCTATGCTTTACAGGAAAGCTATACGGATATTACCTTACTTGGAGGACTTGGAGGCAGAGTCGATCATACCTTGGGTAATTTAGCACTTTTGGCTAAGTACCATGTAGTTATGATAGATAATCAAAATATCGTAAAATGTTTAAAAAACGAAACTATAAATGTAAACGCAAATGGATACAAATATATTTCTGTTATTTCATTTGGTAATGCTAACGCAATTGTTACACTAAAAGGAGTTAAATTCCCATTAAAAGATTACGAGCTACCTTTTGACAGTACCCTTGGTATAAGCAACGAAATAACTTCAAGCACCGCAGAAATAACTATTCAAGGAACAGCTCTAATTATACAATCAAAAGATTTATAAATAACTATTGACAAATCCTAAAATAATAGTAAAATTACTTTAGCTAGGGGAGCTTGTGCTGAGAGATTCCATTTGGAAACTACCCTCAAAACCTGATTCGGATAATACCGACGAAGGGAAGCAAAACGTATTTTTGCGTTTTCACAAGTACTCCTTAAAATTTAAGGAGGTTTTTTTATGTTCGGAAATTTACAGGATTTTTTTACATCCACAACTGGAATTACCATTACGGTACTTCTAATTATTACCATTCTATTTTTCATCCTACGCGGTGGAAAAAATGATGATAAAAGAAACAATACTAAAGTACTAACTATTTCTGCCCTACTTATTGCACTTGCAATGGTACTCGGCGAAATAAAGATTTTTCAGATGCCACAAGGAGGTTCAATAACCCTTCTAAGTATGCTACCTATTGTATTTTGCGGCTACCTTTTTGGTGTAAGAAGAGGTGTTATGGCAGGAATTTGCGTAGGACTTTTAAATCTTATCTTTGGGCCATATATCATTCATCCACTTCAAATGCTATTAGATTACCCTATTGCATTCGGAGCTATGGGTCTTGCAGGTCTTTCTAAAAAGAGTTTAACCAAAGGTTATCTCATTGGTATCAGCGGAAGATTCGTTTGCGCAGTAATCAGCGGCATAGTTTTCTTTGGGGAATATGCACCTGAAGGTTTTAATGCAGTTTCATGGTCTATATGGTATAACTTAACCTACATTTCAATAGAAGCAGTTATAACTATAATAATCATTAACATTAAACCTGTTAAAAACGCATTAGAAAGATTAAAAAACAGTATTTAACTAAGTAGTGTCATAAGTAAAATTATGACACTTTTTAATTGCAAAAATATAATAAAAGTGTTAGTATGTGTATGAGAATTTTAGTATGAAAGGGAAAATAAAATGTACAATAACATTAAATTTGAGAAAAACGAAGGCCTAGCTACAGTTACCATAAATAGACCTAAAGCTATGAACGCATTAAACGAAGATGTATTAAACGAATTACTAATAGTATTTCACTCAATTGCTAAAGATGATGATGTAAAAGCAGTGATTGTTACAGGCGAAGGAAAAGCCTTTGTAGCTGGCGCTGATATTGCACAAATGTCTAAGTTAAGCGCACTTGAAGGACGAAAAATGATGTCGCTCGGTCATGAAGTTATGAATTATATAGAAAATATTGAAAAACCCGTAATTGCTGCGGTTAACGGATTTGCATTAGGCGGCGGATGTGAGCTTTCTCTTGCATGTGATATCAGAATTGCTTCAACAAAAGCAAAATTCGGACAACCTGAAGTAGGTCTTGGAATTATTCCTGGTTTTGGAGGTACTCAAAGATTAGCTAGACTTGTAGGAAAAGGTATGGCTAAATACCTAATTATGACAGCTGAAATCATTGGTGCTGATGAAGCATATAGAATTGGTCTTGTTGAAAAATTAGTTGAACCTGAAGAACTTATTGACACTGCTGTAAAAACAGCTCGTACAATAATGTCTAAAGCACCTATTGCAGTAGGAACTGCTATAACAGCAATAAATAAAGGCTTTGATCTTGGGATGGCAGAAGCAAGTGCTTTTGAAATTGAAACATTTACTACAGCATTTGGGTCAGATGACAAATCGGAAGGAATGGACGCTTTCTTAAACAAGAGAAAAGCAGAGTTTAAGAATCGCTAAATATTATGTATAACAGCAATTTAGTTTTAGAGGGCGGAGCACTCCGCGGAATATTTACATCAGGACTACTTGATTTTTTTATGGAACAGAATATAGAGTTTTCAAACATAACAGGCGTATCTGCAGGTTCTTTTAATGCGATAGATTATTTATCCAATCAAATTGGCAGAACAAAGACATGCGTAATGGCTGAGGGAAAAGATGATAATTGTGTAAGTTATAAAGATTTTTTCACTAAAAAGCAACTGATCGACTTTGATAAAACCTTTTTAACTTTTTCTAATGAAAGATATTTATTTAATTATGAGAATTACTTCAAATCAGATATGAAGCTTGAAATAGTAGCTACGAATTGTTTAACAGGTAAACCCAAATATCTAGTACCCACTACTAACGATGAAATTATGCTATACTGCCGAGCCTCTTGCTCTATGCCTATGTTTGTAAACATGGTAAATATAGAAGGTACACCTTATTTAGATGGTGGTATTTCCGCTGCTATTCCAGTAGAATATATTATGGAGAAAAATTTTGATAAAAATGTATTTATACTAACTAGGCAAAAGGGTTTTAGAAAACCTATGCCGCGTATTCCTGCTATAAGGCTTCTTCATATAATGTATGAAAATTATCCCGAGCTATTCCATGCTTTAAGAACAGCTAATAAGAGATATAACATGATTTTAGACTACATTGATAAATTAGAAGAAGAAGGTAAAATATTCGTGATAAGACCTACTGAAAAACCTGTCTCTCATTTCGAAAAGAATCCAGATAAACTCAATGCTTTTTATGAGCATGGTTATAATACGGCAAAAAAAGAATATTCAAGATTAATTGAATACTTAGAAAAATAGAATGAATATGCTCTGATAAATTCAGAGCTATTTTTTTGCAAAAAAATAATTATATCAACCTATGTTATGACATCTTTTCCGACAAAGTTTCCATCGTTACCATAATATCCTAATTTTCTTTTTTACTCGCACTCAATTGCGACTTAAATCATTTTTTAAACACCGGATATTAATTTGTAATCTTTCTTCTTTGACTTTTTCCTATGTATCACATCATCCGATACAAGGCGGTCTATAACATATGGTTGATATAATGTTTGTGAGTTTTGTTGTCTTTTTGCACTTCTGGTGGTCTCACTCCCTTCTTTCAATTACGTCAGTAACTGACTTGTATATATAATAGCCTTGGGTAAGTTACCCCTTAGCTTTATTAACTACATAATACCATTTTCCACATTGTTGTCAATAGTATTTTATATCTTTTTTATGTATTTTTATGCTCATTGTATACAAATACCTCTTACCCAACATATCAATATTTAAGTGTCTAAACCACCTCCATAAAATCGCCACAATAAAAAAGACATGCTTTTTTATCAGCATGCCATCGCCTATATTTATATGTTGAAATCTCTCTTCCTATATACTATACCACCTACAGTAACTAGCGCTATCATAACTAATATGTATATTACCAGATTAGTAATCGTTCCGTTAGAAAGCTCTAGCGCATTAGTAGGACTAAATAACTGAAAAGGACTAAAATATATTAGCCATTCACCCTTATCTTTTAATAGTTCACCCAAATATCCTAGCATATATGATGCTACTACTACCATAGCAGATACCATCCCTACTGAAATTCTTGATGTAACTCCTGCTAGGAATAACGCTATCCCTGTGAAAAAGAATGCAATAAATCCCGAAATCACTACAATTTGAAAGAATTCTGGTAATATAAAGGTTTCTCCACCGTTTAAAAATCCACATATAGTAGCTGATGCGACTAAGCTTAGTAATACTAATAAAAATGCCACTACAGCAGTCAATATTTTTGATACGTAAATTTCTGTTCTGCTTATATGGAGAGAATATAGAAACTCTATTGTTTTGCTTTTTTCTTCTTTAAATACTATGCCTGCGCTAAAAGTAACAGTAAATATTGAAATAGCTATAAGAAGCAAATTATACATCATGCCAAAGTATCCGTTATAGTCATTCATTATACCAAAGCTCTTTATACCCATAAATTCTAACACTTCTACCGGCATATTATCCCATTCGGCCAAAGCCATCTCTTGCATTGATGAAAACAATATCATATATAGGAAGGTTATTGCAAAAACTGAAATCATCCATCCAAATATTAATCTACTATTGTTTTTTAAATCAAAACCGGATAATCTGATGACATTTTTTGATTCAAATTTATTCATGAACTTCACCCCCCTTATAGTATCTGATAAACTCTTCTTCTACAGATTTAGCTCTTATCTCTAAGAATTTTAAATCTAGTGCCGAAAGTTTTTCGACTAATTCATTTACGTTACCTTCATATTCATAGCTTTCCGCTTTCCCATCTGCTGTCTTATATGAAACCGTTTGTACTTTTGCGACTTCTATTTCTTCCATATTTAAATCGTCTACAATTATACCGTCTTTAATAATTAATGCTCTGGTACAATATTTCTCGATTTCATTTAGGTTATGAGATGATAAAAATACAGTAACTCCCTTTTCTGCTTCTTCTTTAACTTTATTAAAGAAATTGTTTTGCATTAAAGGGTCTAACCCCGCAGTAGGTTCATCCAATATAAGTACCTTACCTTTATTTAAAAACATAAGTACAATAGATACTTTCTTTCTATTGCCTACACTTAATTCAGATACCCTTTTGTTTATATCAAGCTCAAAATATTTAGCTAGTTCTTCAGCTTCTTTCATGTTGCTATTATTAAAAGAAATTGCCAACTTAAATAGTTCTTTTGATGTAACTCTTTCATAAAGTTCAGTTTCAGATGGCATATAACTTATCTCACTTTTAATGGCTTTTGCATCTTTAATTGAATCCATTCCAAGTATTCTAATACTGCCCTCCGTAGGGAATAGCATATTAGACATACATCTTATAGTTGTACTTTTACCAGCACCATTTTTTCCTACAAATCCTACTATTTCTCCCTTATTTACATTAAAACTTATGTCTTTTACAGCCGAAAACTTACCATATTTCTTTGTAAAGTCTTTTACTTCTATACAATATCCCATTTTCTACCCTCCATTTCCTATATATTACCTATTAATTAGCTATAAGTCAAGAAAATCACAGCTTTCACACCTAAAAATAGTTGACAAAAGTCTTAAATGTATATATACTTGTAAAGTTCGTATAGAACTGTTGCGTTCACAGGAATGCAATTTTTTTTTGAAAGAAGAGGATTATGAAAAACATTAACGAAGATATTAGAAAAGCTATACAAGAAATGGGATTTGTAGAGCTATCTCCAATACAGGAAAAAGCCATACCACTACTTGACAATGGCCAAGACGTAATAGGTCAAGCTCAAACTGGTACAGGTAAAACAGCTGCATTTGGAATTCCACTCATTCATAAAATCGATCCTGAACTAAATAAAGTTCAAGGAATTATTTTGTGTCCCACTAGAGAGTTAGCTATGCAAGTATCTGAGGAAATTAGAAAGTTCTTAAAATACACTAAAGATATCAAAGTAACAGCGATATTTGGTGGACAAGATATGACTAGGCAAATACAAGCATTAAAAACTACTAAAATAGTAGTAGGTACACCTGGCCGTGTTATGGACCATATGAGAAGAAGAACTTTAAAATTAGATAGCATTAAAATGGCAGTTTTAGATGAAGCTGATGAGATGCTTAACATGGGATTTAGAGAAGATATCGAAACTATACTAGGAAGTATAGATCACGATATTCAAATTGCCCTATTCTCAGCTACAATGCCAAGAGCAATAATTGATATTGCAAACACTTATCAAAAGAACGCCATTTTGGTTAAAACTTTAAACAAAACACTTACTCTACCACAAATAGAGCAATATTATTTCAACATTAAAAGCAACCAAAAGACACTACTTTTAGCTAGACTAATAGATTTTTATCAACCTAATAAATCTATGGTATTCTGTAAAACTAAAAGAGGTGCAGATACTTTAACAGGTGAAATGAATTACCTAGGTTATAATGCAGTTGCTTTGCATGGTGACTTAAGCCAAGGACAAAGAAATGCAGCTATGGCGCAGTTTAGATCAGGTAAAGCTCGTATGATTATAGCTACCGATGTTGCTGCTAGAGGTATTGATGTTGATGATGTAGAAGCAGTATTCAACTATGATATACCACTAGAAGAAGAATATTACGTACATAGAATTGGTAGAACAGGTAGAGCCGGAAAAAGTGGTACAGCTTTCACATTTGTTGTGGGTAGAGAAACAGCTAAACTTCGTAAAATCGAAGAATACTGTAAAACAAAGATTACACCGGGAACTATTCCTTCGGCTGAATTAATTATTAAAGCTAAAGCAGATAAGGTATTTAAGAAAGCTACACTTGCATTAGCAAAAAAAGATCCAACAACTATTAAAGATATGATTTATAAGTATTGTGAAGATAATGACGTAACTGTTGATAATATGGCTGCTGCTCTACTTATGGAACAACTAGGTGGCGAAACTCAAGATATTAATACTGACACAAGTCACGGTAGAGACGGTAGAGATAGAAACAGAAGTAACGATAGAGACAGAGGCAGAGATAATAACAGAAACGATAGAGGCAGAAGTAGCAGAGACCATAGATCTGATTCTTCTTACAGAGGGAAAAGTAAAAATTCTTCTAGCCGTAAAAGAAAAGATAAATAGTTATAACGTCGTTATGCAAATTAGTATAACGACGTTATTTTTACCCTAAATTATTTAAGCACCACAGTTATATATTATATCAACGTAAACATTACTAAATCGGAAATACTCCTACCCCTCACTTCTTGTTTTTTCTTTATCTCTTAAAGCATTTTTTAGTAATTAAAATGCGTGAACCTTAAAGGTCCACGCATTGTTTTATTTATTATTTAATCTATCTTAATTTACATGTTTAAGAACATAAGAATTTTTCCCCCGTATTGCATGAATACAGGTGCAAATACTAAAGATATGATTGTCATAAGTTTGATTAAAATGTTAATTGAAGGACCCGATGTATCTTTGAACGGATCACCTACAGTATCTCCAACTACAGCAGCCATATGAGCATCTGAACCTTTTCCACCATGCGCTCCGCCTTCGATGTATTTCTTGGCATTATCCCAAGCACCACCAGCATTAGCCATCATGATAGCAAGTACTACTCCAGAAGATAAAGCTCCTCCAAGCATGCCACCTAAAGCTTCAGTTCCAAGTAGTAAACCTACAAGTAATGGAGCAATTATAGCAATTAAACCAGGAGCAACCATTTCCTTAAGTGCTGCAGTTGTTGAAATATCAACACATCTAGCATAATCAGGTTTAGCTGTTCCTTCCATAATGCCCTTAGTTTCTTTAAACTGTCTTCTAACTTCTTCTATCATTTCATTAGCAGCTTTACCTACTGAATTCATTGTAAGTGCTGAGAATAAGAATGGAAGCATAGCTCCAATAAATAGACCAACAATTACGATTGGATTAAGTAAGCTTATAGTGCTTAAATTAGTTACTTCTGCATATGCTGCGAACAATGCAAGAGCTGTTAATGCAGCAGAACCAATAGCAAATCCTTTACCTATAGCAGCTGTTGTATTACCAACTGAATCTAAAGTATCTGTAATTTTTCTAACGCCTGAAGGTAATTCTGACATTTCTGCTATACCACCAGCATTATCTGCTACAGGACCATAAGCATCTACAGCGATAGTCATACCTGCTGTTGATAGCATACCTACTGCAGCAAGTGCAATACCATATACTCCTACAAAACCATAGGCAACCATAATTCCTACGCATATAAGTATTATAGGTCCTACAGTTGACATCATTCCAACTCCAAGTCCACTTATTATAGTAGTAGCAGCGCCTGTTTCTGACTGCTCAGCTATATTTTTTACATACTTGTATTCATCTGAAGTATATATTTCAGTTATTTTTCCAATTAATATACCAACGACTAATCCTGCGATAATAGCGAATGCATAAGAGTAATCTCCCATCATCTGCTTACTTAATATAATTGAAGAGACTATAACGATAGCTCCACTAATATATGTTCCTGCGTTTAATGATTTAGATGGATTTGAAGTTTCACTACCTCTAACACACATAATACCTATTATTGAAGCAATAACACCTATTGCTGCAATTAGCAATGGGAATAAAGCAGCTGTTTCTTCATTAAAGTAAGTTCCACCCAATGTATCACTTACTGCTACTGCAGCTAAAGTGATTGCTGAGATTATTGAACCAACATATGATTCAAATAAATCAGAACCCATTCCTGCTACGTCACCAACATTATCTCCAACGTTGTCTGCAATAACTGCAGGGTTACGAGGATCATCTTCTGGTATACCTGCTTCTACCTTACCAACTAAGTCAGCTCCAACATCTGCAGCTTTAGTATAGATTCCTCCGCCTACTCTTCCGAATAGAGCCATTGACGATGCACCTAAACCAAATCCTGTTACGCATTCTACAACAGTAGCTAAATCAAATGCAATAAATATAATTCCGAGTCCTAATAAACCAAGTCCTGTTACACATAACCCCATAACAGCGCCACTTCTAAACGCAATCTTCAATGCCTTTGGCATTCCTGATGTCATAGCAGCATTTGCTGTTCTAACATTACCTAAAGTTGCTACCCTCATTCCGAAGAAACCTGCTAGTACTGATAATAATGCACCTGCTACATAAAGACCTGCTGTAATCCATCCGATGAATATTCCAATTAATAGGAATAATGCAACGATTACTATTACCATAGTCTTATATTCTCTCTTTAAAAACGCCATAGCGCCCTCACGAATATAACCGGCTATTTCTTTCATTCTATCAGTGCCCTCTTCAGCTTTTCCTACCCATGCTGCTAAACTAAACGCTACGATTAGCGCGATTACAGCTGTAATAGGAATAATCCAATTCAACATAAAAACCTCCCCTTTGTCATTAATATATACAGAGGTACTTTACAGTACCTCAATTTTAACGATTATTAACAATTAATAATTTAATTAAATACTGCTACTATAACTAATGCTAATAATACATATAGTACAGCACATATTGTAGTTATTCTTGATAGTATAGCATCATAACCTCTACTCTTTTTTTTACCAAAAAGTTGTTCTGCACCACCACCAATAGATCCCGATAAACCTGCACTGTTACTTGACTGCATTAATATACTGCCAATCAACACTACACTCGCTATTATTAGAACTATCATTAAAAATGTTTCCATAGTTTTTCCTCCTTGCTAAATAACTATGTAAGTTTACCATAGTAAAACAAATAAATCAATGTTTTTTTGTAAAAAATGCCTTATTATATATGTCCATAAACATATCCACATCAAGGCTCGCACCGCCTATCAAAGCCCCATCAATATTGGGTTTTATAAGTATATGTTCTGCATTCTCAGGTTTAACACTACCACCATATTGAATTATAACTTCTTCTGCTATCATTTCGCCATATTTTTCATTTAAAAAATTTCTAATTTCTAAGCATATTTCTTCAGCTTGTTCAGGTGACGCTGTTTCACCAGTGCCTATAGCCCAAATAGGTTCATATGCTATGGTCGTATTCATAATATCATCTGAGTTTATGTCTGCAAGTCCATTTTTCAGCTGACTTCTTATGTGACCAACCGCATTTCCTGCTTTTCTAATATCTAAAGTTTCACCTACACACATTATAGGTCTAATATCATTTTCAAGAAGGAGCTTAAGCTTTTTGTTTACTATATCATCTGTTTCATTAAAATACTGCCTTCTTTCAGAATGGCCTATTATACAGCAGTCAATATCTATTTCTTTAAGCATATCTATAGAAATCTCTCCTGTATATGCTCCACTTGTTTCTTGAAAAACATTTTGTGCACCTACCATAACAGGTCTATTTTGTAAAACAGATACTAAAGTTTGCAGTTGAGTATATGGCGCTATAACTGCCAATTCGACTTCATCATGCATTTTATTTGATTTTAAAACATTAGCAAATTTCTTTGCTGATGCCGTTGTTTTATTCATTTTCCAATTTCCAGCAATAAAAATTTTCCTCATTGCTACCTCCTATTTATCATCCAAAACTTCAATACCTGGAAGTCCTTTACCTTCTAAGTATTCCAAAGAAGCTCCTCCGCCTGTAGATATATGTGTCATCTTGTCAGCTAAATTAAATTTATGGACAGCTGCAGCTGAATCTCCACCACCTATAATAGTCGTGGCATCAACTTTTGCTAAAAATTTCGCTATTTCTTTTGTTCCTACTGAGAAATTATCTAGTTCAAACACACCCATAGGCCCATTCCATATTATTGTTTTTGCTTCTGATAACGCATCACAAAATTTCTTTATACTCTTAGGACCAATATCAAGGCCCATTTTATCATTTGGTATTTTATCAAAGTCATAATAGCCATAATTCGCATCATTAGAAAATTCACTAGCTGCTACTATATCCAGCGGCAATAATAATTCAACTTTTTGAACTTTAGCCATTTCAATAATTTCCAAAGCCAGAGGAATGCTTTCGATATCTAAAATAGACGTTCCAATATTATATCCCATCGCTTTGAAAAAAGTGAATGCCATTCCTCCTGATATAATAAGTGTATCTACTTTTTGTAACAAGTTCTTCATAACAGGAATCTTATCATTAACCTTCGCGCCTCCCATAATAGCGATAAATGGTCTTTCTGGTTTTTCTACAGCCTCACTTAAAAACTTAATTTCTTTTTCAATAAGAAATCCCGAAACAGCAGGAAGATAATTCGCTATTCCAGCTGTAGATGCATGCGCTCTGTGTGCTGTACCGAAAGCATCTTGTACAAACAAGTCTCCCAAGTTTGCTAATTCTTCTGCAAAATTAGCTTCATTTTTAGTTTCTTCTGCACGAAAACGCACATTTTGAAGTAGCGCCACATTTCCATTTTTCAATTTATTTACAGCGGCTATAACGTTATCATCAACTACATTATCCGATTCAATAAATTGAACTTTCAAATTTAATAGTTCTGATAACCTATCTGCTACAGGTTTTAAAGTATAGTCATGATTAGGTTTACCTTTAGGTCTGCCAAGATGCGACATAAGAACCAGTTTGGCACCTTTAGCTATTAAATACTTAATCGTAGGCAATGACGCTACAATTCTAGAATCGTCAGTAATTATACCGTTTTCTATAGGTACGTTAAAATCACATCTTACTAATGCAATTTTCCCTATTACTTCAATATCCCTAATAGTTTTTTTCATGATTCTACCCTATCCTCCTTATTGGTGGTCCACCTTATACATATGTCTTATCATTTCTAGAGTTTTAGAAGAATATCCAAACTCATTATCATAAAATGATATTAATTTAAACCATTTATCATTCATTTCCATTCCTTCTCTTGCATCAAATATTGATGTATGAGCATCTCCTAGAAAGTCACTTGATACTACTTCATCATCAACATACTCAAGTACACCTTTCATATATGTTTCTGAAGCCTCTTTCATCTTATCACATATATCCTTATATGTAGTAGCTTTCTTTAGTTTAACATTTAAGTCTACTACTGATACATCCGCAACTGGCACTCTATAAGAAATACCCGTCATTTTACCTTGTAAGTCAGGAATTACAAGACCTACTGCTTTTGCAGCTCCTGTAGTTGATGGAATTATATTGCCAAAAGCAGATCTTCCTCTTCTCCAGTCACTTTCGGATCTCATATCTACTACAGCTTGTTTTGCAGTTGCAGCATGTATGGTTGACATTAAACCACCTTCTATACCGTAAAAGTCGTTTAAGACTTTACATGTAGGTGCTAAACAATTAGTTGTACACGATGCGTTAGATACAACATCATAATCAGTTATATATTCATCGTGATTTACTCCATACACAAAAGTAGGAGTTCCCATATCTTTTGCTGGTGCGGATATTATTACTTTTTTAGCGCCTGCCACTAAATGAGCTTTCGCTTTTTCTGTGGTATTATATGCTCCTGTACCTTCCATAATATACTCTGCGCCACATTCTGACCATGGTATTTTACTTGCATCAGATTCGCTATATACAGGTACTTTTTTACCATTTATGATAAGTCCTTTATCATATCTTCCAAGCTCTTTGTCGAATCTACCAAATACCGAATCATATCTAAGCATATATTCCATATACTCAATATCAGCATTCCTTTTATTTATTCCGACTATTTGAATATCATCCATTACCATAGCCGCTCGTATTACCACTCTACTTATTCTTCCATAACCACTAATACCAATTTTAATCATTCTCTCATTTTCCTCCTCAATTAAAATAGCAAAATAATTTATATCATTAATACCTTCTTCTCTTTGAAGAAGATAAAATGTTCAATTCTTCTCGATACTTAGCCACCGTTCTTCTCTTAATATCGATACCTTTTTCATTTAGTAAATCAACTATTTTTTGATCACTTAAAGGTTTTTTAACATCTTCTTTTTCTATAAACTCCTTTATAAAGTATTTTATACTATTTGAAGAAATTTTTCCATCATTACTGTAAACTCCTGAGGTAAAAAAGTACTTTAGTTCAAAGCAGCCTCTAGGACTTTGCATGTATTTTCCATTAATTGCTCTACTTACTGTAGATTCGTGAACCCCAACTTTGACTGCAACTTCCTTTAAAGTCATAGTTTTAAGATATTTAGTACCTTCATCAAAAAAACCTTTTTGATAGTCAACTATAGTTTTAGCTACAGATAGAATAGTACCTTTTCTCTGTTCTATACTTTTTATAAGCCACATAGCAGAATTATATCTATCATTTAGATATGTACTTACTTCTGAATCTTTCCCCACTTGTTTAGACACTTTACGGTAATATGAACTAACCATTAACTTAGGCACGCTATCATCTAATAACGTAACTATATATTCACCATCCACCTCTTCAACTCTAATCTCAGGTACTATATATCTTGTAGCATCTCCTGAAGAATATGCTCTTCCTGGTTTAGGCTCTAATGTTTTTATCAGATCAGTTATATCCTGAATCTCTTCTATAGTAGCTCCCGTTTCTTTAGATATATTTGAAAGCTTGTTATTAGCTAAATCCTCTAAGTGATTAGTAACTATATCTATAGCATAGTCATTTGATAAGCAGCACTGTTTTAGCTGTATCAATAAACATTCTGATAGATTTCTTGCACCTACTCCTGAAGGATCAAATGATTGGATAAGTTTTAGTATTTTCTCAACTTCTTCTAACTCTACATTCAGCTTATTAGAAACCTCTTCTGAGCTTACAGTTAAATATCCGTTCTTATCTATTCCTTCTATTATATATCTTCCTATTAAATTCTCTTCTTGATTTATATTTAAGTAAGACAGCTGAGTGTTTAGCTCATCAAACAATGTAATGTCAGCCGTAGCAAATTCTTCCAATGTAAATTCTTTTTTATCACTATTGTATTGTTTATAGCTTATATCATCATATTGTCCTTCAATTATCTTTTCTTTAATTTCATCTGGTATTTCTTTCTGTTTATTATCTTCATAGTTTTCATCATCAGAAGTAACCGGTTGCTTTTCCAACACCGGATTCGCAGTTAATTCTTCCTCTATATAGGAACTCAGCTCATGATAATTAAATTGTAATATCTTAATCGCCTGAATAAGCTCAGGTGTCATAGATAATTGTTGTTTCTGTTCAACAGTTAAATTATAGTTTAATTTCATAATATCCTCTTATTAGCAATAATCATACCAACTTAATTTCCTAGTACAGTATAACATAATATAGAATAATTTCAACTATTTTATGATTTGTTATTGACATATGCTCATAACGATGTTACTATGACATTGCAAGGTAATGGTCATATGACAGTAACCGAAACGTGTAATAGAAAGGATGGCAATTATGTCTAAATTA
>JAENWG010000006.1 GCA_016650175.1 Peptostreptococcaceae bacterium
TAAGGAAATGAAAAAAATTTATAGGAAAACTAAAAAGTGAAAAAGTACGCAAAATTTCACAACATAAGAAAGCTTTAAACCCTCTATTTATAAGGGTTTCAAGCTTTTGCCGTCTCACAAGTGTCAAAGATGAGATTATACTATATAATCCATCAATTTGCAATAAAAAAATTCATTTTATCATAAATCTATGCCAATTGTCAACTATTATTTCACCATATGTTCACAAAAGTCCCACTTCTTTATATTTTACTTATATTATGATATAATTATATAGTACTTATGTGATGCCTATTCATAAAATATATGTAGTTTCATAGAAACTACATAACTAATAAGTATCCTGCTAGTATAATTATACAAAATAACACTAATTTAAGAAAGTGAAGGTGATTAAATGTACAACCTTTTAGTAGTAGATGATGAACCTAAAATCAGAGAAGTAATAAAAGAATATGCGGATTTTAGCGGTTATAACGTGACAGAGGCTGCTGATGGTATGAGTGCAATCGGTCTTTGCAAGTTAAACGATTATGACTTAATTATCATGGATATTATGATGCCTAAGCTAGATGGCTACAGTGCTGTTAAAGAAATTAAAAAGATTAAAGATATTCCGGTTATTATGCTCTCAGCTAGAGGCGAGGAATATGATAAATTATTTGGTTTTGAATTAGGTATTGATGACTATGTAGTTAAACCTTTCAGCCCAAAAGAGCTAATGGCTCGTGCTAATGCAATATTAATTAGAAAACAAAACGCTTCAAAAAGCCAAAATACAGTTATGACTTTTGATGGCTTAGAAGTGAATTTTGCCGCTAGAACAGTTTCTGTTGATGGAGAAAGAATTGATTTAACTCCGAAGGAATATGAATTATTGTTCTATTTAATTCAAAATAAAAACATAGCTCTTTCTAGAGATAAATTGTTATCTGATATCTGGGGTTATGATTTCTTTGGTGATGACAGAACTATAGATACACATATTAAAAACCTAAGGAACAATATTGGACCTTACAGAAACTTTATAGTTACACTTAGAGGGGTAGGTTATAAGTTCGAATATGAAGAGAAGTAAATTTGATTTTTACAGTATACGTTTTAAATCTTGGCTTTACTTTATTATATTTACCGTATTAATCGTTGCATTAATATGGTTTCTTCAGATGTTCTTTATTGATCATTATTATGAAGAAATGAAAGTTAACGAAACACAGTCAACGGCGCAGACGTTAAAAACCAAATATTATACAAGCCCAGACACATTTGAATCAGAAGCTATGTCTATAGCAATTAAAAACGATATTTTTATTCGCCTTGATACGGATGAAACGTCTTTTGTATATTCTCCAAATAACGGCGGACCTTCTTCCTACTATTCTTACTATACTCAATTATATCGAGCTAAAGAAAAATTACTTGCCTCTGAGCTTAAGTCCATTTCTATTATCGCCGAAGATCCCAACACGGGAGCAAGGCTATTGGTTTATGCATCATATATGACTTCAAGCTCTGATGACGATATATTGTTTGTAATTGCTCCGCTTTATCCTGTAGCATCTACAATATCAATATTAAGAGTTCAACTCTTCTATATTACGATAATTTCGGCTATACTCGCATTGGTTTTAGCACTATACTTATCTCAGAAAATTTCCATACCTATTAATAACATTACAAATTCTGCTGTAGATTTGAGCAAAGGTGAATATAATGTTAAATTTGAAGGTGGTCATTTTACTGAGCTTGATGCACTTGCTAAGGCGCTTAATAAAGCTTCCTACGAAATGCAAAAAACCGACTTCTATCAAAAGGATATGATTGCTAATGTTTCACACGACTTAAAGACACCGCTTACTATGATTAGGTCTTATGCTGAGCTTATACAAGATATATCTGGAGACAATCCTGTAAAAAGAAACGAGCATTTACAGGTCATCATAGATGAAACTAATCATTTGAATGCAATAGTATCTGATATGCTTACTATGTCTAGAATGCAAGCAAATGCAGTAATCATAAATAAAGTTAACTTTGACCTAGTAGAAGCAGCTAACACAGTTTTAGCCACTTATCACATATTGGCTGAACAAGACGGCTATACTATAGAATTCAACAAGCCTAAGTCAGTTTACGTAAACGGCGATATTAATAAAATCAAACAAGTAATGAGTAACCTCATTACTAATGCTATTAAATACTCTGGCGAAGATAAAGTGATAATAGTAAATATTAAAAGAATCGGAAGGCGAGTTAGATTTGATGTAATTGATCATGGCGCCGGAATACCAGAAGATGAATTAACTCATGTTTGGGAACGTTACTATAAAACAAGCGCTAACCACGCTAGAGCCACAGAAGGAACAGGTCTTGGTCTATCCATAGTTAAAAGTATATTGACAATTCACAATGCTAACTATGGTGTTGAAAGTAAAGAAGGTACGGGAAGCGATTTCTGGTTTGAACTAGAAACTGTAAAAGCTCCTTCAGCTCGAACATTCTCATTATAAATGAATGCCTGCTTTTGCAGGCATTTTTGTCATATTGTTGCCATAATTCACAGCTATACTTCCATTATAGATACAAGGAGGTATATTATGAATAAGAAAATTTTAACATTACTAATCGCTGGGGGACTACTTATGGGAACATCAGGTATTGGAATGGCTTATGCAGCATCTGACTCAGCAAACGAAATCACTACACAAAACAAATTTCAACAAGGCGATTATCAATATGAAGATTGTGACGATGAAATGAATCAACGTCAAACTAAAAACAGCTGCACGGAAAGAAATCAATTTCAAAACAAGAGTGAAACTACTGAAAAAAGGCAACAACATGGAAAAGATGCAATTTCAAAATATGCAGAATTATCTGGTATGACAGACGAAGAAATATTAGAATATATGAAGGATAACGAATGCAGTTTAACTGAATTAGCTACTGAAAAGGGAAATCTAGAAGATTTTACGGAGACATTTCAAGAGGAAGAATAAATGCACAAAATATTAATAGTTGAAGACGAACCTGCAATTAGCAGAATAGTCGAAAAATATCTTATACAATCAAATTATGAATGTACAATTGCGAGCGATGGTTTCATCGCTCTTGAGTTGTTTTCAAAGAACTCTTATGATTTAATACTCTTGGATGTTATGATGCCTGGCATAGATGGATTTAAAGTTTTAGAAACCATAAGGGAAACCTCAGATTTACCTGTTATAATGCTAACAGCAAGAGAACTCGAAGAAGATCGTCTAAGCGGCTTTACTAAAGGCGCAGATGATTATGTTATTAAACCTTTCAGTCCTTTAGAACTTGTAAAACGTGTCGATGTTTTCATTAAAAGAATCTACGGATCAAACGAAATCTCAATTAGAAACTACGGTCCTTTTGTTCTCGATGATAAAGAAAAGACTATGAGAAAAAACAATGAAATAATTGACTTAACTTCAGCTGAGTACTTGGTAATATCTGTTTTACTGGAACATAAGAATCAAATACTTACGCGTAATCAAATAATCGAAACTGCCTTTAGCCTAGATTACGAAGGCTATGATAGAACTATAGATACATATATTAAAAGAATACGAAGTAAAATTGAAGATGACCCTAAGAAGCCTAAATACCTACAGACAAAATATGGTGCAGGTTACGTCTTTATAATTTAGGAGAATTATGAATAATCGAAAAAAAACAATATCGATAAGAACCCTGTTTACTATGGGTATAGCTACAGTGTCTCTGATGGCTATAATTTTAAATTCTACAATACTATTTAATCTTATGAAACAATTCATCAAGAACTTTTCCAACAGCGATCATCAAATGCACATGGGGAGAATGTCTAACAGCTTTATTTTTGACGAAATTTTTGATGATGGTCAAACTTTAGGTGAAATAATAAATTCTGAAATTATAAAGAACATGTTCATATCATTTTTGTTCGCAATCATCTTAGCCTTAATCGTCGGAGCAATTGTGAGTAGATTTATGAGTAAATCTCTTAAAGAAACTTCAGATATGGCAAAGGCTCTTCAGGCTGGCGAAGACACTGTAATGCCAAAAACTTCAATTAAAGAAATTCAGGCCGTCAACTATACTCTTAAAGACTTCGATAACAAGCTAAAGCTAAAAGCTACTGCTAGGAAATCTCTGGTAGATCAACTTGCCCACGAAGCAAGAACGCCTTTAACTATACTTAATTCTCAAATTGAAGCGCTGCAAGACGGTATAATCGAACCTGATGACATTGAATATGAAATATGCAAGGATCAAATCAAAAATCTAGTTAAATTAATAAGCAACATGGGTTCACTTATAGAAACTACTAACGAACATCAAAAGCTTGAGTTAACACGGTTTAGTCTTAACGAATTAATCAATCAGATTGTAGCAGGGCTAAAAGCTCAATATATTAAGAAAAATGTGCACTTAATCCTAAATGAATGCGAAAACGATATAAGCTTATCAACTGATAAAGCTCTGCTAAGCCAAAGCATTCTGAATGTACTTATGAACGCATATAAGTTTACTAACTCAGGAGATAGTGTAACTATTAAATATGGTATAGAAAATAATATGGCATATATAACCATTATGGATACAGGCATTGGCATACCAAGTGATGATTTAGATGACATCTTTAAGCCATATTATCGAAGTAGTGCAGTTTCCGAAATTAAAGGCACTGGCCTTGGATTGTATATAGTAAACAATAATATAGATCAACTTGGTGGAAGCATTGACATAAATTCTGTCATAGACACCGGAACAAATGTAACAATCAAAATCCCAATGTCATAATTTAGCCATATTCTATTGTTACTATGTTATTAGAGATAGAATATAGGAGGTAATAGATATGATGAGAGGCACAATATTAATGGGACACATGGGTCCTGAAATAATTGTTTTTAGACTATTAGGATTTGTTGGTATAGCACTACTAGTAATAGCAGTAATTCTACTGGTTAAGTACAGAAAGAAAACTACTAAAGCAGTGGTTAACGAAGCTGGAGCAATCTCAGCAATCGAAACGGTTAAAATGCTATATGCACAAGGAACCATCGACGAAGCTGAATACAGTAAGAGATTAGCTGTTCTAAATGGTAACGTATACATTGACACTAACAAAGAAGAAGCTACAGCCCATGCCAAGTAGACATTCAAACTAGTTAAATTTTCAAAGGGAACAATGCAATGCATTGTTCCCTTTTTTTACTCTTTAAAATATGCTTTAATCGCTTCATTTAATGTTTTTACGTTTGCAATTTTGACTTTTTTAAACACTTCTTTAGGATTCCTATTTGGTAAAACCACATTTTCATATCCCAGTCTCTCGGATTCTGATATGATCTTATCAACGTTTCTTATAGTTCTTAAATCTCCTGTAAGACCCACTTCCCCAACGGCAAATGTTTTTTCTGCAGCATATTTCCCACTTGCTGAAGAATATATTGCCAAAGCCACCGCTAAATCCGTAGATGTGCTGTCCGGTTTCATCCCACCTACTACATTGACATATACATCATAATTTAAAAGGGATAATCCAACCTTTTTTTCAAGCACTGCTAAAATCATGCTTACTCTATTGCTATCTATACCTACGGAGTTTCTTCTGGCAAATCCTACGTTAGCAGGAGTAACCAATGCCTGTATTTCAAAGAAAACCGCTCTACTTCCTTCATAGATTGCTGAAACTACTGAACCTTCTACATTATTGTCAGTATTCTCCAAAAGACTTCCTGATAAATTTGTGACTTCTGTCATTCCTTCTTCGCACATTTTGAATGCTCCGATTTCATCGGTGGTGCCATACCTGTTTTTATATGCTCTTAATATCCTTAAATCTTGGTCTCTTTCTCCTGTGAAATTTAAAACGCAATCTACTAGATGCTCTAGTATTTTAGGCCCCGCTAAATCGCCTGTTTTGGTAACGTGAGCAACAATAAAGATAGGTATCCTACTTGTCTTTCCTATTCTCATTAAAAGATTACCACAAGTCCTTATTTGGCTTACGCTGCCTGGTGCTGAATCTGTTTCGTCAGAGAATACCGTTTGTATTGAATCTATTATTAAAAACTTTGGTTTGACATTTTCACAAGCAGCTAATATTCTTTCCATGTTAGTCTCTGAATAAATTAGCAAATCGTCGCTTATTCCGTCACAAACTCTATCAGCCCTGAGCTTAATCTGTTCTTCTGATTCCTCACCGCTTACATAAAGTGTCTTACCGTATTTCTTTGAAATGAAATTAGCGGCTTGTATAATTATTGTGGATTTACCTATGCCCGGTTCTCCTGAGATTAATGTAAGCGAACCTATTACCATTCCACCGCCGAGTACTCTATTTAATTCATTAATGCCGGTGTCAATTCTCTGATAACCTTCTGTACCTACCTCATTTAATTTAACAGGTTTAGTATCAGTTAAACTTCTCCTTCTCGAATCTTTTTCTTCGAGTGGTTTTACAGTCATTTCTTTCATCGTGTTCCATTCACCGCATATACATTGTCCTTGCCACTGCGGGCTTTCATAGCCACATTCGCTACATAAATATACTACTTTATTTTTTTTAGCCATTCTAACTCCTTGTCTTAAGTAAAAAAGAGCCGCTTCTCTCAGGGGCTCTTGATAGATTAATTATTCGTGTGCAGCATTATACTCAGCGATAATCTTTTCAGCTACATTTCCGGGAACTTCTTCATATTTAAGGAAGTCCATAGAAAATGCTCCATGCGCCTGTGTCATAGCTCTAAGCACTATAGCATAATCGAACAGTTCAGCTTGAGGAGCCACTGCCATAAGTTTAGTACCTCTTTCATACGGTTCCATACCTAGGATTTTTCCTCTTCTTTTATTCATATCTCCCATAACAGAACCTGTATAAGTTTCTGGTACAAAGATTTCTAACGACATAATAGGTTCCAACAAACAAGGTTTAGCTTCGACTATACCTTTTTTAAATGCTATTGATGCAGCAATTTTAAATGCCATTTCATTAGAATCTACATCGTGGTAAGAACCATCATACAGCTCCGCTTTTACATTAACTACTTTGCATCCCGCCAACGGACCTTTAATCATACTTTCTACAATACCTTTTTCTACAGCCGGTACATAGTTTTTAGGAATAGATCCACCAAATAGTTTTTCGGTAAATTCGAAATCTTCTTCAGAAGGAGAGAACCTAATGTGTACATCACCATATTGACCTGCTCCACCTGATTGCTTTTTATGCTTACCCTGTACATCTGAGTTGCCTTTAATTGTTTCTCTATATGCTATCTTTTGTGGAACTACAGTTACTTCAACACCATACATTTCCTTAAGTTTAGATCTTATTACATTTATTTGTATATCTCCTTGTCCACCAATCAACGACTGATGTGTTTCGGAATTTCTTTGTAGTACAAATGTAGGATCACCTTCCATAAGTTTATGTAATCCTTGAGCCATTTTTTCTTCTTCATTACTATCCGCAGTTTCTATAGCGATGAAATAGTTAGGTGCTGGAAAATTTATAGTTGGGAAGGTAATTTGATGTGCTTTTTCACATAGCGTATCACCTGTTTTGGTATATTGTAATTTTGCTAAAGCAACTATATCTCCTGCATGTACTTCTTTCGCTTCAAACTGATTCTTACCCCTTACAAAGAACATAGAACCCAACTTTTCTGCCTTTAGTTTACGCGGATTATATAATTCAATACCAGGTTTAAGTCTTCCTGTTATAACCTTAGCATAAGAAATTTTCCCAAGGAACGGGTCAGCTATAGTTTTAAACACAAACAGATTTGTTGGTCCTTCGTCAGAACATCCCATTTCTATTTCATTTCCGTCACTATCTATTGCTTTATATGTACCATGTTCAGTCGCTGCGGGTTCGTATTTAGCTATTGCATCCAAAACCTCAGTTATTCCTTCGCCAGTTATTGCCGAACACGTAAGAACAGGTACTATTTCTCCATGAGTTATACCATTTTTAAGTCCTTTATTAAATTCCTCTTCAGTGAATTCTCCTACATCGAAGAATTTTTCTAACAGTTCTTCATCAGTTTCAGCTATCGCTTCATTTACTGCTTCCTTATCATCTAAATTAACTACAGCTATTCCAAAGCGTTCTCTAAGCGCTTCAGTTAGTGCAGCTATGTTTATATTATCTTTATCTGTTTTACTAATTACAAAAAACTTAGGCATTAAATACTGTTCACATGCCTGCCACGCCTTCTCGGTACCGACTTGAATACCCGAAGATGCGTCTACCATCATAATAGCAGATCCTGCTGCTCTCATTGCAGAATTAACTTCTCCGCCAAAATCGAAAAAACCCGGAGTATCTAAAAAATTCAATTTCAAACCGTCATATTCAACTGGTACCAATGTAGTGTTAATTGAATATCCTTTTTCAATTTCCATCTTGTCATAGTCAGAAGTTGTATTTCCATCTTCAACTCTGCCTAATCTAGTGATTACTTCAGTCGCTAGTAGTGCTGCTTCTAAAAAAGTAGTCTTACCGCAACTGCCGTGTCCCAATATTGCAACGTTCCTAATTTTGTCACTTGTATAGCTTTTCATTTATAGTCCTCCTGTAATTTTTATCGTCTTGCAAATAGTATATCACACCAGAATTTGATAATACAATGTTTTTTTAAGCAGTAGGCATATTACTAATTATGTACTTCGCAATTTCTACAGAATTTTTCATTCCTTCAACAGTAATATGTTCATACGGACCATGAAACGCATAACCACCTGTTCCCAAATTAGGACAAGGTAAGCCATTATTTGTTAAAGTGGCTCCATCTGTTCCGCCTCTAATAGGACTACATTTGAACTCTAAACCTATGCTTTTTATCGCTTCTTTACCTAGCTCTACTATATCCATATGTTGTTCCATCACCTTTAGCATGTTTAAGTAACTATCTTCAATAATTAATTCTACCGTACCTTCTGTATATTTATTATTAATATATTCGCATATATTAATACAGAGCTTTTTCCTATCTTCGAATTTGCTCATGTCATGGTCTCTCAAAATGTATTCTAATTTAGCTTCATTTACATCACCTGATATTTCGCATAGCATGATAAAACCTTCTCTGCCTTCAGTACATTCAGGAACATCAAACCTAGGCATCATAGATTGAATCTCTGAAGCAATCGAAGCTGCATTTACCATTATATTTTTTGCTGACCCTGGGTGTACATTTTTGCCACATACTTTAAATACTGCACTTGCTGCATTAAAATTCTCATATGCCAGTTCACCTTCATAATCACCATCTAGCGTATACGCAAAATCCGCTTTGAAATAGTCGTAATTAAACTTGGACGCGCCCATTCCGATTTCTTCATCGGGTGTAATCCCAACCCATATATCACCATGAGGTGATTTTTCTAAAATAATTTCTTCTATTGCAGTAAATATTTCAGCAACACCCGCTTTGTCATCAGCGCCTAGCAACGTCGTTCCATCAGTAGTAATTAACGTTTTACCTACATGTTCTTTTAAATCCGGGAAATCAGATACTGTTAATAGCTCTCCGGAACCTTTCAGCAGCACGTCTTTGCCGTTATATCCTTCTATAATTTGAGGCTTTACGTTTTCTCCCGAAAAACTCGGAGCCGTATCCATATGAGCAATTAATCCTAAAGCTTTTTTATTTTTCATTCCCTTAGTTGCTGGAAGAAAACCATAAAGGTAACAAGACTCATCTAATACAACCTTTTTAAGCCCTAGCTCTAGTAATTCTTTTTTTAATTCTTGCCCAAGTTTAAACTGTTTTTCTGTGCTTGGTGTTTGATTGGAATCCTCTTTTGATTGTGTATCAAAGGAAACGTATCTTAATAATCTTTCATGTGCCTTCATAATTCCTCCTTCAAAAAAAAGGGGATGATATCATCCCCTTTGTCTGTTTTACTAAAATTCGGCTGTCTTTGGTGTTCTTGGGAATAGTAGTACATCTCTAATATTACTCATTCCTGTAATATACATGATGATTCTTTCAAATCCAAGTCCATATCCTGCATGTTTGACTCCACCATATTTTCTAAGTTCTAAGTACCACCAGTAGTCCTTTTCTTTAAGGCCTGCTTCTTTCATGCGTTCTATTAGAACATCTAGTCTTTCTTCTCTTTGGCTTCCGCCTATAATTTCTCCTACCCCAGGTACAAGAAGGTCACACGCCGCAACTGTTTTGTTGTCGTCGTTAACTCTCATATAAAAAGCTTTAATCTCTTTAGGATAATCTACCACGAATATAGGTTTTTTATATACTTCTTCTGTAAGATATCTTTCATGTTCAGTTTGAAGGTCAATTCCCCATTCTACTGGATACTGGAATTCTTTCCCTGATTTTTTTAAGGTTTCTACAGCTTCTGTATATGTTACTCTATCGAAATCAGAATTAACTATGTTGGTAAGTTTATCTATTAACCCCTTCTCGATAAACTTATCAAAAAACTCCATCTCTTCTGGTGCTTTTTCAAGAACATCTGTTATTATTCTTTTTATCATAGCTTCTGCCAAGTCCATATCATCTGATAAATCCGCAAATGCTATTTCCGGTTCTATCATCCAAAATTCAGAAGCATGTCTAGCTGTATATGAATTTTCAGCTCTAAATGTAGGTCCAAAAGTATATACATTTCTAAAAGCAAGAGCCATGGTTTCCGCTTCAAGCTGACCGCTTACAGTTAGACTAGTTTCCTTACCAAAGAAATCTTTTTTATAATCGATTTTGCCATCTTCAGCTCTAGGCAAATCTTCAAGGTCAAGAGTTGTTACTCTAAACATTTCTCCTGCACCTTCAGCATCACTGCCTGTAACTATAGGTGTATTAACATAAACGAAATTCTGTTCTTGGAAAAAAGTATGTATAGAATATGCAATAATAGATCTAACTCTAAATACTGCAGAAAAAGTATTACTTCTAGGTCTTAGATGTGCAATCTCTCTTAGATATTCCATGCTATGACGCTTTTTCTGTAGCGGATAATCAGAATCCGAATCAGCTTCAATTACTATTTCTTTTGCTTTAATTTCAAACGGTTGTTTAGCACCAGTTGTTATCGAAAGTGTACCTCTAACCATAAGCGCTGCCGCAATTGGAGCCTTTGCAATTTCAGCGAAATTATCTATCATTTCGTCTTCGTATACAACCTGAACGGATTTAAAAAACGTACCATCATTAAGTTCGATAAATCCAAACTTTTTAGAATTTCTATTAGTTCTTATCCATCCTCTTACTACTACTTCACTGTTTGCATATTTTTCTGTTTCTCTAAAAATTGATTTTAATTGAATATCCTTCAACTTAACGTCTCCTTAATTTATTTTTCTGGCTTCATAGTAGGGAATAATATGACATCACGAATAGTAGGTGAGTTAGTAATAAGCATTATAACTCTATCTATTCCAATGCCAAGTCCACCTGTCGGAGGCAATCCTACTTCTAACGCATTGACAAAGTCCATATCCATTGGATGTGCTTCATCATCTTCCCCTGTATCTCTTTGTCCTTGCTGTTCAACAAATCTTTCATATTGATCTATAGGGTCATTAAGCTCAGAAAAAGCGTTTGCTATTTCCCAACCATTTATATATGCTTCGAATCTTCTTGTAATTCTAGGGTCTACTGGATCCCTCTTCGCTAAAGGAGAAATTTCCACAGGATGCCCTGTAACAAATACAGGTCCATCTAATAAGCCCGGTACATCTTCACAAAAATCCTCAAACATTTCAGCAATTATTTTGCCTCTTGTAAATGCTTTAACATGTTCTTTTTTCATTCCGTATTCGATAGCAGCTTTTCTTGAATCTTCATCACTATCAATTTTATTGAAATCAACTCCCGTTACATCTCTAACTGCATCTGTCATGTCAAGTTTTCTCCACGGAGGAGTAACATCAAAGTCCTTGCCTTGATAAGAAATAATCGGTGTTCCGTTCGTTGCTATAGCAGCCTTGTAAACTACTTGCTCCGTAACGTCCATTACACTTTCCATATTTCCATATGCCATGTAGCATTCCATAGATGTAAACTCAGGATTATGGTTCTTGTCCATGCCTTCATTTCTAAACATCTTGCCCATTTCATAAACTCTATCTAATCCGCCCACAATAAGTCTTTTTAAGTAAAGTTCGTTAGCTATTCTCATACCTAATTCCATGTCTAACGTATTATGATGAGTTAAGAACGGTCTTGCATTTGCTCCGCCTGATACTGGTGCAAGTATTGGAGTTTCTACTTCTAAGAATCCAAAGTCATCTTCTAAAACTCTCTTTATGGTATGAAGTATGTTAGTTCTCTTTATGAATGTCTCTTTGACCTCTTCATTTACAATTAAGTCTACGTATCTTTGTCTATATCTAATATCCACGTCTTTTAAACCTTGGAATTTATTAGGAAGCACCTGTAATGATTTTGTTAATAGTTCAAGTGTAGAAACTCTTATTGATATTTCTCCATGTCTAGTAACAAATACAGTACCTTTGATACCAACAATGTCTCCTATATCATATGTTTTAAAATAATCATAGTTTTCTTCACCGATTTCATCTTTTCTTACGTAACACTGAATTCTACCTTGCTTATCTTGGATATCGATGAAAGAAGCTTTCCCCATCTGTCTGAATGCCATTATTCTTCCTGCACAAGAAACCTCTTTGCCTTCAATATCTTCAAATTTCTTTTTAATATCTCCACTATGTTCAGTTATATCCCAGGTTTCATGAAGATAAGGGTTTCTACCAGCAGCTTGTAACTTTGCTAGTTTATCTCTTCTTATTTGTCTTTGTTCGGTTATCTTCTCTGGGGTTAACTCAACATCAGGGTTATTATTTATCTCTTGATTACTCATAGCTTCTCCTCTTTTTCGCCTTACTTTTCTATACTTAAAATCTTGTATTTAGAAATTCCATCAGGAATCTGTATTTCTATTTTTGCTCCTCTTTTTTTACCAAGAAGACTTTTTCCTAATATAGATTCGCAACTAAGCTTACCGTCAAAAGGATCTGCTTCTGTCGAACCTACTACAATGAATGATAGCTCTTCTTTACTGCCTAAGTCCTTAACTTTAACTGTAAGTCCTACGCTAACAATATCAGCATTAAGTTCTTCACTCTTAACGACGTTTGCATTTCTAATTCTGGATTCTAAGAAATTAATTCTTTCTTCCAATTCTGCTTGTTCATCCTTAGCCGCATCATATTCTGCATTTTCGGATAAATCTCCGTAAGAAATAGCTTCTTTTAATCTTCCAGCAACTTCTTTACGTTTTACTGCTACTAATTCATCTAGTTCATTTACAAGATTGTCGTAACCTGCTTGCGTAATATGGTTTTCTGCATTGTACAAATTATCTTTAGTCATATATCTTTTCCTCCTGTGTTTTTACACATAATTTATTTTTACATTATTAGAACTAGTTATATATACCACAGTCGCATAGCATACGTCAAATTCTACAATATCTCCAACTTTAAAATCTCTACTTGCATCTTCAATATCTATTATAGTATGGTCTGAAGATGCACCCATTATTTCTATGCCTTCATCAACTGGTAACAATTCATTTGGGTCACCATAATCAACTCTGCCTATACCTAGAAGCATTCTATCTCTCATGCCTCTGTCTACGTAATCGGGTCTGTGACCGAACGCATCTACACCAACTTCTCCAACAGGATGAGAAGGTTTTTTCTTTACTTCTATGACTTCTGCCTTAATTTTAAACACATCATCATGTAAAGTGCTCATATCATACCCATAAATTACACCTAAATCTCTAGCTAATAGGATACCTTCTCCTATTCTTAGGTGATTAATTCTCTTCGGCATATCTCCATCCCAAAGTCTCATAAGACTACTAGTTGCTCCGCCCGAAACAAATTCAAGTTCTCTTCCGATTCTTTCTTCAATTCTTTCTGCTAGTCCAACTAATTCGTTTAACTTATCTGGAGTGGGAAGTATTGAACCATAGCATCCGACATTTGTACCGATACCGGCTAATGTTAAATTTTGTAAATTTTCGTCTACCCAAACTGCCGTTTCTACTAGTTCGTCCTTGTCCCAAAAACCTTCTCTCAAATCTCCTAAATCAGTCATTATAATTACTTTATGCTGTTTATCTTGGATTCTAGCTTCATTATTAAGGGCCTTTAAAACTTCAACCTCGCTGTTTAAACTAATTTCCGTCAATTCGACAACATCTTTAACTTCACTAAGCATAGGTATTCTGATTAACATAAAACTAGCATCTATACCAAATTTTTTACATTCTGAAACTTGATCTAATCTGGACGTACCTATTATTTCTACTCCGCCTTCTAAGTATTGTTTTGCTATTAGCGGAAGACCTGATGCACCTTTAATGACTCCTGTCATCGTAATACCGTTATCCTTGCATCTTTCATTAATCTTTTTAACGTTGTGTCTTAATTTTTCAAGATTAATATCCACCCTCGGGTAACCCAATTTGTTCATTATAGCCTCCAGTCTTCATATAAAATAACTGTTTAATTTGTTTTGTTATTATCTACAAAACGTTTAATCTTTTTACCTGTGGTTTTTTCAAATTCTTCTTTTCTAATAATAACACTTTTTACCTTCTTAAACAAAGGTAAATCTGTGTTGATTTTATCAATTTCGTTCCAAATTAGTTCACGAACCTGTTCATCAGTGTATTCATCTCCAAGTGCTTCTTTTAGTTCCTCTGCGTCAGTAGTAACAGTCGCTGTTATCTTTTTATTGTTTAATTCTTTATCGTCTGCCCATACCATTGATTCTGTGATATACGGAATCTTTCCTAGGTAGTATTCAAGTTCTTCTGGATATACGTTTTTACCGTTTGCTGTAATTATTACACTCTTTGCTCTTCCAGTTATATATACATATCCATCTTCATCTAGATATCCTAAATCTCCTGTGTGGAACCATCCGTCTTTAAGTACTTTCGCACTTTCCTCTGGCTTATTGTAATATCCCATCATTACATTATCACCTTTGAAACAGATTTCTCCAACGCCTTCATCATCTTTATCTTCGATTTTAGTTTGCATATTAGGCAATACATAACCTACTGATTTATTTCTCATCGCTTTAGGAACATCTGGGTTTAATGCTACCATAGGTGAACACTCTGTTAATCCATATCCTTGAACAGCAACAATTCCTAAATCATTAAAGAACTGTAAAATATTGGGGTCTATTGCAGCTCCTCCTGATATAAATGCTCTAATTCGTCCACCAAAAGCATCCATTATTTCTGCGGAAGCTTTTTTAGAAATATTAAGTCCTATTTTTTTAGTTACTCTATTGGCTTTTAATAATGCCCTAAGTTGCTTTTCTTTTCCTTTTTTTCTAACTCCTTGAATTATCTTCTTATAGAAGTTTTCTAGAATTAGAGGTACTGCAAGAACCATTGTAGGTCTTACTTCCTGAATGTTTTTTAGTATGTGTTTCAGACCTTCACAAAATGCTAAAGATGCACCACAATAAAGAGCCATTAGGAAGCTACATGTGCATTCATATGTATGATGTATAGGCAATATTGAGAAGAATATATCTTCAGGATTTACATTTAATATTGTAGGTGCGTTCATGACATCTACTACTAAGTTCTTATTAGAAAGCATTACGCCTTTAGCTATTCCAGTAGTACCTGATGTAAACAATATTACTGCCATATCTTCATTAACGATTTCAGCATTTATATATTCTACATTGCCTTTTGCAATTGAATATTTTCCAGCTTCTACTTGTTTAAACCACGATTTAACTCCGGTTTCTTCATCGTCATCGTCAGCGTTCATGTTTATTAAAAGTTCCAATTGGGAATCTCCGCTGTTTTTTATATTAAGAAACATATCTTTAAATTTATCGCCTAGAATAACGCAGCTAACTTCAGCTTCAATTACAAGCTGCTTAAGTTCGTTTTCGCTTAATTCCTTATCTAAAGGTATTACTACTCCAACTCCACCTATAACTGCTAAATAACTAGCTGCCCATTGATAACAGTTGTCACCAATTATTGCAATTCTTTTATCTTTCATTTCCGCATTAATAAGAGATGTTCCTAATCCATTTACTTCTTCATACGCTCTTTTGTACGTTATCTGAGTATATGTTTCATCGCGTTTAAATTTCTGATGAAACATCGGTCTATCTCCGTATAGCTCTACACTTGTTCTAAACATCTGTCTAACGTCTGTAAGAGGTCTTCTGTGAGTATATCTAATGTTTTTGTCTTCAGAATTTCTAAGGCTTTCCATCATTTTTTCAGAATACTCTAATTCTTTAGCTTTTATTTCTCCGTAATTCAATGTTTTTCCCTTTTCTTTCTTAATTTTTTTTATGTCTAAATTACTTTTCTCAAATCTTTTAATCTTTTGAGTTGTAGTTTTTATAAAATCTTCATCTCTAATTCCGATTCGTATAACACGTTTATATGCAGGCATTTTTTTGTTTGCCCTATCAACTTCATCATAAATGAAATTGTAAACATCTATATCTTTAGTTATTCCCTCTTCCTCAAGAGCCTTGTAGTCAGGATAAATAACCGCAGTTACCACATTTGTTTCATCTCCGTAGACTAAAACTTGATCTATTGCCTTACTTTGTTTTAGATAGTATTCTACACCTTCAGGAAATATGTTCTTACCTCCCTTTGTTACTATTACGCTCTTTTTCCTACCTGTTATATATAGGAAACCTTCATCATCAAAGTAGCCTAGATCTCCTGTATGTAGCCATCCGTCTTTTAATACTTCTGCTGTACTTTCGGAATCTTTGTAGTATCCTATCATGACCGATGTACCTTTACAAATTATTTCACCAATACCGTCTTCATCTTGATCTATTATTCTAACTTCTGTACCTGGCATAGGTTTTCCTGCCGATCCAGCTTTACTGTATCTATCTAAATTAACAGCTATGATTGGTGAATTCTCGGTCATTCCATAACCTTGAATCATCGGAAATCCCATAGCTTCAAAATCTTCTATTACATTCGGGTCTATCGCTGCTCCACCTGCTATAAATATATATGGATTTTCACCAAGAACTTTATGTACAGACTTGAACATTCTTTTAGTAGCCTTTGGGTTATTTCTTAGATTTAATTTCTTTGAAATATTTATAGCCCTTCTTAACTTTTCTGCGCTACCTTCTTTTTCGGCTTTTTTCCATATTTTTTTATGAATGCTTTCAAATATTAGTGGAACTCCAAGCATAACATCTGCATCAACTTCCAGCATATTACTTTGAAGATATTTTAATCCCTCACATATTGCTACACACATGCCTTGATAAAAACCTGTAAATACATGGCATGTCATTTCATATGCATGGTGCATAGGTAATACTGATAATCCTATTTTGCCTGTTGGTATATCTACATATTTGGACATGTTAAATACATTTTGAGTTATATTGCTGTTTGACAGCATTACACCTTTAGCAACTCCTGTGGTTCCGGATGTGAAAAGTATAGCTGCTAAATCATCCGGTTTAACTTCTCTTTTAAAATAGCTTAGGTTCCCATCATTTACTAATTTCTCACCCTTTTTCAGTAGCTCCTTCATTGTATAGTCCGAATTAGGTAAACTATCATCTGAAAAAGTGATCAGGTGTTTTAGTGTTTTGGTTTCTTCTTTTAAACCAGAAACTATACTTTCTAACGTTTCTGAATATAATAGAACTTCTATATCTGCCCTATCAACTAAATGTACGATTTCTTCTCTAGGTAAATATCTATCTAGTGGTACTATTACTCCAACTCCACATACTGTAGCAAAATATGATAATAACCACTCGTAACTGTTTTCACCGATTATACCTATTTTTTTATCTGCTAATCCCATTTCTAAAAGTGCTGTTCCAAGTTTTTCAATATCATTTTTCACTTGGCCGAACTTAATAGATCTGAACTCGCCCTTATGCTCATCTTTAACCATATATGCCGGCAAATCTTCGTAAAGAAGTGTGCTGTTTAATATGAGTTCTTTTATAGTCTCTATGTAATTTACTTCATATAAATTTTGTTCGTATTTTTTATCATTCATAACTATACCCTACATCTTTAAATTAAAAATTAAAATGAGCACAACTGCTCATTTAACTAGATTATACATCATAGAATTGTAACACTTAGACCTCTGAATGTCAAGAATCGGAAGAGTTTTATACACACGAGGGAATAAAAAAAAAGAGAATTAAATTCTCCCTAAAATACCATCTCCATATCATACCATTTTGCTCCGCCATGTTCGGACTTAGACAAACCAATTAATTTATATCCAAATCTACTGTAATAGTCAATTAGACCCTCCTTACAACAAAGCGACGATGTCGCAAACTCCGATTTTGAGGCCTCTGCTAAAATGTATTTCATCATAGCATCAGCTACGCCTTGTCTTCTGAACTCTCCATCTGTAGCTACACTTATTATAGCTAAAGCATCACCTTCTGGTACTGTTTCATTTTCATAATATTCATCTGTTATAAATCTTTGCGACATAGGGCGACCTACAACGGCGCCTACAACTTTTCCTTCAATTTCGGCCACAATAAACCACTTGGGGAAATTCGTTAATCGGTATTCGAATTTATCCAAGCTTCCTGCCTCTTCAATTGGAAATGAGCCTTGTTCAATAGCATTAACTTCATACAAATCTTTTTCTACCGCTCTTCTAATAATCATGGTTTTCTCCTCATACTATGGATTAACTCTTAACAATTATAATATCACAAGCAAATGCTAGTATCTACCTTATAAAAAAATGGGCACATTCTGCTGTGCCCATAATCATACATACTAATTAGTCTTATGTAATTTATCTTTCCATATCTTATCTGCTACAGGTTCCCAATTATTAGCCTGCTCTTCGCACTTAGCTGTCAAATCGTGTACATCCTCAGGGCTTACCACATCAGTCGATTCAGCTCCTGTTGCATCTATCATTTCTGCTAACGCACCTACATTATCAAACATAGGACATGGTCTTAATAAATTTTCATTAAAAGGTTGATGCGCTCTATATTGCATGAATAGCGGTGATTTATACGCTTCCAATAATGTTTTCTCTCTAATGTTTGAGTCGGAATAATGAATGAACGCACAAGGCTCTATATCTCCGTTCGCATTGATATGAAGGTACCTTCTACCACCCGCTATGCATCCATCTACATAATCTCCGTCGTTCCAGAAATCTATAGTAAATATTGGTTTAGTCTTTCTGTTCCCGCGTATAACATCAAACATATAACTTCTTTGCTCTGCACTTACTACTAGTTCGGGTACTGCATCATTTCCTACAGGAATGTATGTAAACAACCATGAGAATAAAGCTCCCTTATCTATAATGAAATCCCAGAAATCTTCGCTACCTATAAGATCTGTATTTTTGCTTGTGTAACATAATGATGTACCAAATGGTAGTTTTTTCTCCTTTAATATATCCATAGCTCTCATTACACCGTCAAAAGTACCTTCGCCACGTCTAAAATCGTTAGCTTCTTTGTATCCTTCTACACTAAATGATGGAATAAAGTTTTTGACTCTAAGCATTTCATCTGCAAACGATTCATCAATAAGCTGACCATTAGTGAAGCAGCTGAATAAACAGTCATCGTGTTTTTCGCAAAGCCTGAATATATCCTTCCTTCTTATAGTAGGTTCTCCGCCTGACATTATATACATGTAAGTTCCCAGTTCTTTACCTTGGGTAACTATACTGTCCATTTCTTCAAATGTTAAATTCAAAGCTTTATCATATTCTGCCGCCCAACATCCTAAGCAATGTAAATTGCAAGCACTAGTTGGGTCAAAAAGTATTGCCCAAGGAATATTACAATCGTGTTTTTGTCTCATTTTTTCTTCCATAGGAAGTCCTAGCATTGCTGTATTGATTAAAAAGTTTTCAAACAATTTCTTTCTAACTCCTGGATCAATATCAGTATACAGTTTTTTAAGTAATACATTCCAGTTACTATCCTTATTATCTAAAATAGGTCTAGCCGCTTTTAAGTGCTTCCCTATACCATCTTCAGGTGCATGCTTTTCAAGCCAATCATATATTTTGGGAATGTTCTTTTCGGGGTCTCCATCTAAATACTGTAACACTTGTTTAACCCCTGCTGATTTTAATTTTTCTTTTAATGTGAAATTTGACATTTTTTCTGCTCCTTTACCAAACTATTCTTTCTGACTGTTGGTCAGTATATCACAATAAGGAAACTATTGCAAGTTAGAACGGGGCTGTAACCGTTAGAAACTAGACGTTTCAAAGGTTTGAATCTCCAATTAAGCATTACCTACTCAAAACATGCTTTTTCACTAAATATTCGCTCTCTGAACTTTACGCGTCCATCTTGTTGTTGTCGTTCGGATTTTGGCCCTTTTTTTACTTTATTTGCTTCTTTTATTGCATATTTTTTTAGTTTTACGGAACATTTAGTTGAAAAGATATTGCACAGTGCTATAATTGTTTTGTGATTATATAAAATAAAAATTATTAATTAAAGGAGATCAATTTATGGAAAACTTTTTCAAATTGAAGGAACATAACACCGATGTAAGAACAGAAATCATCGCCGGTGCTACTACCTTCTTATCAATGGTCTATATCCTTGCTGTAAACCCAAGTATTTTATCAGCAGCAGGTATGGATCCAGCAGCAGTATTTACTGCAACAGCAGTTTCTGCAGCATTCGGTTCAATTTTAATGGCACTACTTGCTAACTATCCAGTTGCACTAGCTTCTGGTATGGGACTAAATGCTTATTTCTCATTTTCAGTTTGTATTCCGCTTGCTCAAGCAGGAGTGCAGGATCCATGGAAAATTGCTTTAGCAGCAGTATTAGTAGAAGGTGTAGTTTTCGTTATTCTTTCTTTCTTTAATTTCAGAGAGAAATTAGTAAACGATGTACCTGAAAATCTAAAGTACGGAATCACTTCAGGTATTGGACTATTTATCGCAATCATAGGTTTTAAAAGTGCAGGAATTGTAATTGCTGATCCTGCAACATTAGTTGGTTTAGGAAATGTAGGTTCACCTCAGTTTGTACTTGCTATAGTAGGTTTACTACTAATCGCAGTGCTTAGCCATTTCAACATTAAAGGTGCTGTACTTATAGGAATTCTAGCAACTTGGATACTCGGAATGCTTGCTCAATCAACAGGATGGTATATAGTTGATCCTGAAATGGCTTCATATTCTCTTTATCCATCATTCTCTGGTAGTTTCTTACCAGCAGCTCCAAGTGCTTTCGCATTTGATTTCAGCTGGGTAGGTGCTCATTTACTAGAATTTGCAGTTATCGTATTCTCATTCTTATTCGTAGATTTATTTGATACAGTAGGTACATTAATCGGAGTAGCTTCTAAAGCTGATCTTCTTGACGAAAACGGCGAACTTCCAAATGCTAAAGGAGCTTTACTAGCAGATGCATTTGCTACAATCGGCGGTGCATGCTTAGGTACTTCAACAGTAACAAGTTATGTAGAGTCTACTGCAGGTGTTGCTGCAGGTGGTAGAACAGGACTTACTGCTGTAACTTCAGGCGTACTGTTTATAGTTGCTTTATTCTTTGCTCCAATTTTCTTAGCAATCCCAGCATTCGCTACAGCTCCTGCACTAATATATGTAGGACTGTTAATGATTAGTTCATTAAAGAATATGGATTTCACAAAGGATATTGCTGATACAGTTGGTGGTTTCTTAGCACTAGTAGCTATGCCTTTCACATATTCCATTGCTAATGGTATTATGTTTGGTATCCTTTCATGGGTTATCTTAAAGGTTTGCACTGGTAAAGCTAAAGATGTTCCTACAGTAATGTGGATTTCTTTTGGACTATTCTTATTAAGATTCTGGACATTAATTACAGGAATTACACTATAAGAAATATATAAATATCAACAATTAAAAAATCCGGTGCATTCAATTGCACCGGATTTATTTTGCTCACTTTTCTAACGGAGGTTCCCTTATTTTACAGCTTGACACAATTCTAACAATTGATATAATTAAGTAGATGACACTATACGATATCAAGCTAAGAAAGGAGCACGTCAATGAAAGTAAACACTATGGTTAAAGACTGGGTGGATAGTTATTCCGACTGGTTTTTAGAAGAAGGGTCTGTGGATAAAGGTAAGATGACAAATAATCTATACCCTTACGACAAGATGTTTTCGCCTATTAAAATTAATCGGACAACTATCAAAAACAGAATAGTTATGGCACCGATGGGTAATATTAGTATGTGTGAAGAAACAGGTAGACCTAGCAACAAAATGCTTCAGTACTTCTACGAAAGAGCAAAAGGAGGCGTAGGACTTATCACTACCGGTTTAATTCCTGTAAGTCACGGAATTGATAACTCTATTACAGAGCTTGGAAAGCTCAGCTACTTCCCTAGAATCGACAGGTCTAGAACTATTTTTATGGGTTGGAGAAATCTTGCCGAAGGTGTACATGCTTACGGCAGTAAAATATTTGTTCAGCTGACTCCAGGTCTTGGTAGAGTTGGTAACCCACAATGTTTAATTACAATGAAAAAATTCCCCCAATCAGCTTCTTTAAATCCTAATTTCTATATACCCGAAATTCCTTGCCTGCCTTTTACCGATGGGCAACTTAAAAAAATAGTTAAAAACATGGGTCAAGCTTCAGCCGATTCTAAATCCATGGGATTAGACGGCGTTTACCTTCACGGGCACGAAGGCTATCTATTAGAACAGATGACAAACCCTGCCTTTAACAGAAGAGCATTAGGACGTTACTCTGACTGGCAGAAATTCGGTATTGATTGTGTTACTGAAATGAGAAGAAGAGTAGGACCTAACTACCCTATAATGTATCGAATAGATTTGACTTTAGCCTTAAACGAAACCTATGATGTGGATACTATGAATAACAAATCTCTTCACAAATTCCAAAACGGAAGAAGTGTCAAGATGACTTTAGAATATATGGAAAACCTAGTAAAAGCTGGAGTAGATATCTTCGACGTCGATCTTGGTTGTTATGATAACTGGTGGTTACCTCATCCACCTGCAAGCATGCCACCTGGATGTTTCCTTCCTGTAAGCGATCTTGTTAAGCGTTACTTTAAAAAGAAAAACATATTATCAAACGCAGGAGTAGAAGTTCCAGTAGTTGCTGTAGGTAAGCTAGGATATCCTGATTTAGCTGAGCAAGCTTTGAGAGATGAAAAAGCTGATATGATTATGCTAGGCAGACCTCTTCTTGCTGATCCTGAATGGTGTAACAAAGCATATGCTGGCAAGGTTAAAGATATTAGACCGTGTATAGGCTGCCAAGAAGGATGCATAAATGAGTTTGTTGAAGGCGGACATCCTCAGTGCGCAGTAAATCCTAGAACCGCTTTCGAACATGAGTTCCCTGCTACTTTAGAAAAGGTTGATAAACCTAAGAAAATAGCCGTAATAGGTGGTGGCCCTGCGGGAGTTATGACTTCTACTATCGCTGCTAAGCGAGGTCACAATGTTACTCTCTTTGATGAAAGTCCTAAGCTAGGCGGAAAGATAATATCAGGTAGCGTACCTAAGATTAAATTCGAACTAGATAACTATAGAGAATATTTAGAAAGAGAAGTCGCAAAATCTGTAGAAAACGACGGCTTAAAATACAAGCCTAGTACTAGAGCTACAATTTCCGCACTAAAGAAAGGCAACTACGACACAATCGTATTTGCAGTTGGTGCTAAAAGCATGAATCTGGCAATAGCCGGACTTGATAAAATCAGGAACGTTGATGCTGTTGATTTACTCCTTAACCCCGAAAAAATTGAAGATGCTAAAAATATAGTAGTAGTCGGAGGCGGAGTAGTTGGCTGTGAGACTGCAGAATGGTTAGTCTTTGAAAAGAACTTAAATGTAAAAATAGTAGAAATGGATAAGTACTTTATGAACCATGTATGTACTGCAAACAGAGGCCACCTTATTTACAATTTTAAAAACAAAGGTGTAGAACTTATGAATTGTACTAAGGTAGTAGAATTTACTCCTGAAAGTGTTAAAGTTATGCAAAACATATCTAAGACAGTTCCAGACCCTTACATGACATGGCATCCTATACTACCCGAAAATATCGAAAATCCTTTAGCTACTAAGCTAAAGCTAGAGGAAGTTGAAAAAGTCATCCCTGCTGATTTAGTAGTTATGGCTGCAGGAGTAGTTCCTGACGACTCACTCTATTACAAAGCTTTAAGTAAACACACAGCACCGCTTCTATACAACATAGGCGATAGTTTCGAAAGTGGAAAAGTTTTAGAAGCAACAAGAGCTGCATACAGACTAGCTGTAGGGTTATAAGGAGGAGAAAATGTTATTAAGCAAAGAACAACAGGCCATATTAGACGGTTCTCAAGGAGAAACCATGGCCAAAATTATGAAAACCATAGTTATGTATGGCGATACCTTTGGCGCTGACAGATTGATTCCTATCACAAGCGAACAAGGTCATCTCGTTACTAGTTTTGGTATTAATGTTATGACTCCATATGTTGATATGTTTGAAGCTCTGCTAGCAGATGGCATCGTTTCAAAACAACAGTTCACTGTGGACCCTAGCCCCGTTGATATGGATAATGTCCCTGCTTCTTTTCTTCAGAGAATCGTATTTAAAGTACTATACAAGAACCAAGAAAAATATGATGATCAATTAATGAGAATGGGATTAAAAGGGAAAGATATGTATACTTGCACCTGCTATATGGATGAAGTCGGAAACATACCTAACAAAGGCGAAATCCTAAGTTGGGCAGAAAGTTCCGCCGTTGTATATGCAAACTCAGTACTCGGTGCAAGATGTAACAGAAACTCAGGAATAATCGAGATGTTTGGTTCAATACTCGGTCTTGTTCCTAATTTTGGGTTGCTAACAGATGACGGAAGAAAAGCACCTTGGATTATTGAGGTTAAAACAAGCAAAGTACCTGAAGCTCAAGTACTAGGAAGCGCAATTGGCTTAAAGGTTATGGAAGATGTTCCATATATTAAAGGACTTGATAAATTCATAGGAAACGAGCTAACTGATGATGCAAAAGCATATCTAAAAGATATGGGAGCTGCTACCGCTTCAAACGGAGCAGTTGGCCTTTATCACGTAGATGGTTTAACCCCTGATGCTGTTGAACTTGGCGAAGATTTGATTTTAAAAGATGCTAAAGTATATACGATAGATGATGCTGAGCTTTTAAGAGTTCAGGAAAGCTACCCTTGTATATGGAAAGACCCTGACGCAAAACCTAAATTAGCATTTATAGGATGCCCTCATCTGTCTCTTAAGCAACTTAAAGATTGGTCAATAGCTATTGATAAGACGCTTAAAGAAAACGGCAGAAAAAAAGTAGCAGTGCCTACTGTACTTACTGCAGCCATGCCAGTTATAGAAGCCTTTAAAAAGACAGAAGAATATAAAGTTCTTCTTGACACCGGAGCTACCTTATCATATATCTGTCCTCTTATGTATATGAGTAATCCTCTATGTGCTAAAATGCCTGTGGTTACAACTTCAAATAAGCTAAGGACGTATACAACTGCTAAATATTATAGAGACAGTCAAATGCTTGATATTTTGGGAAAGGGGACCATTTAACATGAGAGAATTTAAAGGAAGAGTTGTAGTGCCCGGTACTGCAACAGCAGAAGCTTTAGTATCTAAACAAGGATTTAACACATTAGCAAGCTTTAAGAAAGCGCTTCTTGCTAAAAAACTGGATGCCCCTTGTTCAGATCAAAACAACGAAGACATCTACCAAAAGAATATGGCGAAAAAAGCACTTTGTCTGCCTCAGACAATAGGCTCAACTACAGGCGGCATAGTAATTTATTGCGCTTCTAAAATGGGGGCATCCCCTGCTTGTTTACTTTTTTCTGAATCCATTGACTCACTTGCAGCAGCTGGTGCAATCCTGTCTGATATATGGACAGATGCCGAAATGCCAACAGTAGATAGACTAGGGCAAGACTTTTTAGATTATGTTAAAGACGGCATGACCATAAATATTAAGGAAGATGGTCTCGTAGAAGTAGAATAACTTTCTATTTGCAATAAGTATAAAAAGTGGTATAATATTTTTATTGCAAATTTAGCTAATTCGAAAGGAAAAACAAGATGTATTACGAGATTGAAATTGCAGGATTAAAAAGACAACTACCGCTGTGCAGGGTAACTGATGATTTATATATAGGGGCTTTCATAATGTTTGGTGACACTGAAATAACCACAACAGCAGCAAAAGAGCTACTTGAAAAAGCTCCGGACTTTGATGTTATTATTACAGCCGAATCAAAAGGAATACCTCTGGCTTATGAAATGGCTAGGCAAGCAGGTAATGCAGATTACGTAGTTGCTAGGAAGGAACCTAAGCTATATATGACTGATGTTATATCAACTGCCGTAGATTCTATCACAACCGACCATACTCAAACCCTATGTTTAGGAAAAACTGAAGTTGACCTAATGAAAGGAAAGAGAGTACTTATTGTAGATGATGTAATCAGCACAGGAGGTTCACTTGCTTCATTAGAAAAGTTAGTAAGCTTAGTGGGCGGAAACATAGTTGGCAGAATGACAGTTCTGGCTGAAGGTGCCGCTGTAATGAGAGATGATATTATTTTCCTACAGGTACTACCTGTTTTCAATCCCGATGGCAGCATAAAATAGCGCAAGCTTAAATAACTATACAATAAAACACTTCCAACAGTTTACTGAACTGCCCCCTGTCAAGTAGACAGGCAAAATAATTAAAATTTCACGGACGGACTAATGCATTCGCATTGTTCCGTTTTCTTTACGCACTTTTAAGCGCGAGTTTTCTAAAATCAGAAGGAACACTATTTATTAAACCATGTAATCTTTTGGTGTTATAGAATTATATATAATCAACTATAGCTTTCCTTAATTCTTCTTCGTCATAAAACTTATGCAAATAATACATCTCGCTTTTCAGTATGCCCCCGAAGCCTTCACAAAGACCATTATAAATGCATTTTCGGACTCTAGACATACTTTGAGTGGCAGATATGTCGTCTAATTTTTTCTTCTTTAGTGTGCTTGCTTTTTCTTTCCATATAAAAACCCCCTTCTGTAAACAGTTTTGTTTTTTTAAACTGTCTACCTTAGGGGGCGCATATCATATACAAAGTATCATTTTTAATATTATAAATCTAAAATCTATTCTTTAAAATCAGTGGATGTTGGCAGCCACTGGTCAATATTATAAATTATTTTAGGTATGATAAAGAAATTTATTACCTCTACTCCTTCAGTTTCAGATAGAGTGAAATTGATAAAATCATACATTTCTTCATTATTTAAAAATCTTGTTTCAATGGCAAGATTCGCTTTCCCCCACCCAGTTGCAATATAGCAAACATTAGGATTCTTTTTACAAGATTCAATGAAATTTTCATAAACTTCCTGCTCAACCTTCAAATTAATATCAGCTATAGATTGATAACCAAATTTCCCTGGGTCTACTATAGTTGTAATTCTAATCGCATTGGTATCAATTAGATTGTTGATTCTTCTTCTTACGGTTCTTTCATTTACGTTTATCTTAGAAGCAATTAATGCTGCTGAAGCTCTTGCATTCTTTGATAATTCATTAATAATCATGTAATCGATTTGATCATAGGGCTTTATTCTGTTTGACATGTTTACTCCTTTATATATTGTATATATATAATATATCATGTAATACTTAATATTTCAAGAGTAATAAACAAATTAGGATATGTTAACGTCCGACTTGGTCATATTAAATATCAATTAAGACATTTATATGTTGACAAGTGGCAATCGCTGTGATAATATTGTGACAAGTTAATGTGTAAATATTGTAATATGATTGGAATTCATCTATTTTCAATAGATGATGAAATTCACTTAAGGAAGGTAAAATTATGAGCCTTAATGAGTTGATACCTATAATAATCATTGTGATTTTCGTTATAGGAATAATGGTTGTTGGTAAAATTGCCAGTATGAAAATTGAAACTTCAGAGGATTACTTAGTTGCAGGTAGAGGCTCTCCGCTATTACTAGTTGTAGGAACTTTGTTCGCAACTTTTTGGGGTGGTGGAACCATTATTGGAGCAACCGGAGCAGCATATAATGAAGGAATATTTGGTGTTGTTGGGGATCCATTTGCAGCGGGACTAGCGCTTATACTGATAGGTTTAATATTTGTTAAAATATTAAGAAAACTTAATATTAGCTCTATAGGAGAATTATATAAACTAAGATTTGGACAAACCACTGGATATATTGCATCTGCACTAATGATACCGACTTATGTTATATGGACCGCTGTGCAGCTATTAGCCATTGGTAAGATTTTAAATGTTATGTTTGATATTAATTTTAATTTAACATTTATTCTGGCTACTGTAGTAATTGTTTCATTTACTTATATGGGAGGGTTGTTGGCTGTTGCATGGACCGATGCTATACAAATGACAATAATATTTATTGGCTTAATTGTAATTTTAGTTGTCGGCATTAATTCTGCAGGTGGTGTGGAAGAAATAGTGGCAAATACACCAAAAGACTATTGGAATATACTACCAAGGGAAAAGAACATTAGTGGATGGATTACATACCTTGCCATGTGGGTTGGCATGAGCTTAGGTAATATTCCAAGTCCTGATATAGCTCAAAGGGCGTTTATGGCAAAGGATGTAAAAACAGCTAAAAAGGGAATGATAATCGCCGGTGGTCTTTATTGGACTGTGGGATTTATACCTATTATTATTGGCCTTATAGGAATTACCTTAGTTAATAATGGTGTATTAAACGAGGGCATATTCATTACTGACAGTGAGCTTTTGATCCCTGTTATGGCTAAAGAATTATTAGGACCTGTTGGAATGGGAGTATTTGTGGCGTCTTTAGTTGCTGCAATAATATCCAGTGCCAGCACATCACTGTTTGCCACAGCAGTACTATTTTCCAACGATATATATAAACCCTTAATATTTAGTATCAAAGGCAAGGATAGTTCTGGTAACAATGAGATGATAAAGGCAACAAGGATTTTTGTAGTAATAGTTGGTGTGCTTTCAGCTGTCGTAGGTTTATTAAGCAATAATATATATGACTTAACTATCTTTGCCTTTACTTTGCAGTTTGGTGTGCTATTCTTTCCTTTTGTATTTGCACTCAAATCAAAAACTGTCAACACTTATGGGATAATCGCCGGCATGATAGTGGGTTTTTCTATAAATGCAATAGGTTGTATACTACAAGCCTCAGTTATTCCCGAGCCTTGGGAATTTTTCACATTAATACCAGCTTTAGCTAATATGTTAGCTATATTAACAATTAGCTATATTACAAAGAGTAAACAAAATGTTGTGCCAATTGAACTTTTATACATTAACGAAAAAAAAGATAAATAAAGGAGAATTAATATGAAATTACCATCTTCATCCGCAACGGATTTAAACAAAAAAAACATGGTACATATGGTTTCTATGAAAGATTTTTCAAAGGAAGAAATCGATCAAATGATGGAACTTATGGATCTTCTAAAGGAAGCCAGAAAAGACAATGCTATACCGCATTTGTTTAAAGATAAGTCTTTAGCGATGATATTTGAGGCGGGTTCAACACGTACTCGTGTATCATTTGAGGTAGCGGCTACTTTGCTTGGCGGTCATGCTCTGTTTTTATCATCTAGAGATATTCATTTAGGTGGAAAAGAATCAATAGATGATACTGCAAGAGTTTTATCTAGAATGTGCGATATAATAATGGCAAGAACAAATAATCCTGAGACCATAGATGCTTTATGCAAAATGTCCACAGTTCCGGTTATTAATGGATTAGATACCAGATTTCATCCGACTCAAATGCTAGCTGATATATTTACAATAAAAGAGCATATGCCAAAAGATAAAAAGTTAACTGATTTGACTTTAGCCTTTATGGGCGATGCCACAGATGTTTGTCGTTCTTTATTACTGACATGTACAAAATATGGAATGAATTTTAAACAAATTGGTCCTAAAAAGTATCAAATGCAGAAAGAGTGGTTAGAGTTGGCAGATTCTTATTGTAAAGAATCTGGCGCAAATTATGAAATTACTGATGATGTTTCAAAAGTGAGTGAATGTGATGTTATATATGGGGATAGTTTTTACTGGGTAACACAATTAGATGAAAAAGAAGAGCGTTTAGCTACTTTTATGCCGGACTATGTAATAACCGAGGAGTTAATGAGAAAAGCTAAACCTGGTGCGATGCTACTTCATTGTTTACCGGCAAATGATAAGGAAGAGGTTACTAGAGAAGCTTTAGAAGGGGAATATTGTGTTGCCTTTGATCAAGCAGAAAATAGATTAACTGCACAAATGGCAATATTGGTATATTTTACAAATAAATATATAACAAACCCCTGTGAAGAAAAAAAATCAATGCATGAGAAAAAGCTAAATAATTATTTGTCAAAACTTTAAGTAAAGGAGAATTGATATGTCAAAAAAGATTAATAACACACCGAAAAAAGATGGTTTTAGGATGCCTGGAGAATTTGAAAAACATAAAGGTTGTTGGATGATTTGGCCGGAAAGAACTGATAATTGGAGAAACGGAGCAAAGCCTGCTCAAAAAGCTTATATTGAGGTAGCAGAAGCTATCGCAGAATTCGAACCAGTAACTATGTGTGTATCACAAAATCAGTTTATGGCTGCAAAAGAAATGTTAAGTTCAAAAATAAGACTTGTAGAAATGTCAAATGATGATGCTTGGATGAGAGATGTGGGACCCACATTTGTGGTAAACGATAAGAAAAACGTAAGAGGTGTGGACTGGAGATTTAATGCTTGGGGCGGACTGGTGGATGGTCTTTATTTTCCTTGGGATAAAGATGATCAAATTGCAAAAAAAGTGTGTGAAATTGAGAATATAGATTACTATAGTTTGGAAACTTTCATTTTAGAAGGTGGCTCGATACATACGGATGGTGAAGGTACATTAATTGCCACAGAAGCATGCCTATTATCAGAAGGTAGAAATCCTAATCTTTCAAAAAAAGAAATCGAGAATATGCTTAAAGAGTATTTGAGCATTGAGAAAGTATTATGGCTACCCCATGGAATTTATTTAGATGAAACCAACGAGCATGTGGATAATATTGTTCATTATTGTAAACCAGGAGTGCTCGTTTTGGCATGGACTGATGACCCTAATGACCCCCAATATGCTTATTCAAAAGCAGCTTATGACTATTTATCAAAGGAAAAGGATGCTAGAGGTAGAAGCATTGAGATTATTAAGTTGCACATTCCTGATGAAGTTCTTATAAACAAGGAAGAAAGCGAAGGCGTAGATAAAGTAGATGGCACTCTTCCTAGAAATGAAGGTGCCAGACAAGCAGCTTCCTATGCCAACTTCTATATTGCAAACGGAGGAGTGATAGTGCCTACTTTTGGAGATGAGATGCACGACAAAATGGCAATTCAAACCTTATCAAAGGTATTCCCCGAACGCAAAATAGTTGGAATATATGCAAGGGAAATATTGTTAGGTGGTGGAAATATTCACTGCATTACACAGCAACAACCATTAGGTTAATTGTTCTAATACTATTTATTAATAGATGAAAGGAGTTTTTATGGAAACAAATAAAGTAAGTTTATCTAAAATGGTCTCATTTACAGTTTGTGGCATTGTAGTACTTGACACATTTGTAGCACCTGCTGCAATGGGAGTATCTTCAATCACGGTATGGCTATTAACTGCAATTTTATTCTTTATACCCTACGGATTAATCAATGCCGAGTTAGGTGCAGCATATCCGGAAGATGGTGGAATATATGCATGGGTAAAAAGGGCTTTTGGCGAATTTCAAGCCTCATTGGTTGCATGGTTTTACTGGGTTAATGTTGCATTTTGGATGCCAGCAGTATTCATAGCTTTTAGTTGGTGGTTTGCATTGGCATATGCACCTGACTTAGGAATATGGCCTTCAGCGTTATTAGCCATTGCAATGTGTTGGTTGGTAGTTTACATTGGAATACGAGGTGTGGATGTAAGTGTTAAGGTTGCTAATATAGCAGCAATAATGAAAGTTTCTGTGCTTATGCTATTTGGGCTTTTGGGTGTAGTATATGCAGCAAAATACGGTACTGCCAATGATTTCTCATTATCCTCTTTTGCATTGGAATTCAACTTTGACACTGTGGCATATAGTTCTGCAATAGTATACAATCTATTAGGATTTGAGTTGATAAGTTCTATAGCTTCAAAAATAGATAACCCTCATATTAATATCCCTAAGATGACAGTATTAGCGGGAATACTTATAGCCGCACTATACATCATAGGTACATTTGGCGTGTTAGTGGCAATCCCCGCTTCAGAAGTGGATCCACTTGATGGTTTCTTTTATGCGATTCAAGAACTATGCGTGGTGTTTGGACCTGGTCAACAAATTGCATTTAGTATAATCATTGGAGTAGCATTAATAACATTAGTATCGAATATGATTTCATGGACTTTAGGTGGTGTAGAAGTTTTAGACGGAGCTGAATTCACTAAAAAAACAAAGATTTTAGGTCATCGTAATAGCAAATATGATACCCCAGATTATTCATATGTGTTAATGGGAGTAATCGCCACTGTTTTAATAGTAATGAACTTCGCCTTAGGAGAATCAGCCAATGAAGCATTTTGGACAATACTATCATTTAGCTTTTTGATTTTTTTCCTACCTTATCTTTGGTTGTTCCCTACGGCAGTTAAATTACGTAGAATAGACAAAACGCCAAGACCTTATAAGGTTCCTGGAGGTACTTTTGGCCTTTATATTTCTGCTCTGTTAGGGTTTTTGTTTATAGCAGTAGGAATTGTATTATTGTTTGTGACAGGAGAAGGGTTTGATCCACTTTATCATGGTACTTTAATTATCGGAACAGTGCTTACAACACTATTTGGATTGGGGCTTTATTTCAATAGTCAAAAATAAAATAACGAACTACCGGGCAATCCCGAATTGCCCACTGTAAAGTAGACAGGCAAAATAATTAAATTTTCACGGACGGAACAATGCATTCGCATTGTTCCGTTTTCTTATTCTGCTTCTATCAACACCAAGTTCTAATGCTAATACGATAGGTTATTAACCATTTTGATAACGTTAGCAAATAATGGTTTTTTCTTCCCATACAAAACCCACCTTCAGTAAACAGTTTTGTTTTTTTAAACTGTCTACCTTAGAGGGATCATATCATTAATCTGTTTGGAAGTGTTTTTAACTTTCATTATTCTTTTATTATAACTCCTAGTAAACCCGCAAGTTCTAACGCTTGCATATTAGATACTATTGCTCCTTTAAGTTCTTCTATTCCTACTATCATACCTTCTATTTCAGAACTACTTAAATCTATATCTTTTAATTTTGTACCGCTCATTTGTATTAACTTCATATCATTTTCTAGAAATCCTACTTTTAACAATTTAACACTTTGAAACTCTGCATTTCTTAAGAGGCACTTCTCAAATATTACTTGTTTATAGTTAGAAAAGCCTAAATTGGAGTAATATAAATTACAATTCTTAAATCTCACATCCCTAAAGGTTGCATCATCCAACCGAGCTCCTATCATCTTACAATCTAAAAATTCCACTCTATGTATTATGGCTCCTCCTAGATTCATGTTAGACAAATCACAATTGATAAATTTCACATCAATTAATTCAATCTTCTTAAAAGATACCTTTTGAAACACCACATTTTTAAATATAACATTCTCAAATATTACTTTGTCTGCCGTTTGATTTTCTATACAACAATCACTAACAGTACCTTCTTCGAAAAGATCTTCATCTTCAATACTTTTATTTAGTATATCTAAATCATCTAGCATCTCTGGAATTTGAGGTTTTAATATTTTTATTTGTGCCTTCATTTTTGTCATTGTATTTTCTCCTAATGAAACTATCTTTTAATTAGTTCTTCTGCTCTATATTATTTAATCTGTATCCACATGTTAAAAAAATGAGTATATGTTCAGTTTGGTTGCAATTGACTCGTCAAATCAATACTCTCCGAACTCTATACTCAATCTCGATTGTTATTTATTAAAATAAGTATTAGATTTATTTATTTTACCCACTTCATAAGAAGTTCTACTTTATCAGTATCTTCATTTACGCGCTTACCTGCTACCTCAAATCCTGTCCTTTTGTAAAAGCTTACAGCTTTTAGATTTTCTTCATAAACATCTAATGTAAGTTCGCTATGTGTGTTTTTAGCAAAAGCCATTAACCCTTTACCGATGCTCATTCCTTGATACTTTACATCAACAAATATTCCGCTTATAAAACCATCTTCGGTCATACTGATAAAGCCCTTAATTATTCCGTCATGTTCATAAACAAACGTTTCCGAATTAGGTATGTAGTTTTCCTTTATTACCGCGCAAAGCTCCATCCAATAGCTCTCATGGATAAATTGATGCGCCTTAATAGTAGCCTCTTGCCAAATTTTCATTATTTCATTTGTTTCTTCTTCTCTAAGTTCTCTAATCATAATATTACCTCCTTATTTTTCTATAAGTTTCCCAATTACAACAGTTCTTGCATCTTTAAATTCATAAGCACATGTGCTAAGTGTAACTATAGTATCTTCAGCAGTTACATCAACTCCTGTTTCTATATCGTTATTAGCCTTAATATACTCCAACAGCTTATCTTTAGCTTCGGTTGATTCAATGTTCATAGTATATACTTCACTTCCTGCTTTAGGCACAAATGAAGCGAATACAACCATTTCATACCAACAGTTCGGTGTGACTATGTCAATAATCTTGTGTTCATTATAGTAGTCGATATCAGAGTAGTTTTCAAGTGAACAAAACATACTTCCATCATTCATATGATGACCATGTATTACCGTGTTAAATCCAATAAAAGGCTCATCACATCTATAATCTACAAAGATAGTTCCATTACTGTTTGACTTTCCGGTAATTAATTTATATAGGTATTCGTTATTATCACTGCTTCTAACTATAGGGTAGTTGATGACAGTACCTTCTGAATATATCCAGGCTACAACATCTTTATTAACTTTTAAAAGCATGTCAAAGTCAATGCTTCCCGAAAACTCATTACTGACTCCAATATCTTCTTGAATATCGGCATAAGTTTTTTCTGCTTCATGATAACTATATAGCGCAGTTCCTATTTTATATATGCTAAAAGCAACCACTAATATCAATATATATATTATAATTTTTAATATTTTTCGTTTGTTCATATTTAAATTATACATTCTTTCAGTAATTATTGCTATATTAATTGTATAATCTTTACTTTTTTTATATAATAGATATATATCGAGAGATGATAGGAGGCTATTATGAACGAAGATATGAACAAACTACAAAACGGTAGCGATATAAGAGGTGTAGCGCTAGAAGGCGTATCTAAGGAACACGTAACACTCGGCGCAGCCGAAAGTTACGCCATAGGAGTATCTTTTGCCAAGTGGTTATCAAAACTTTATGACAAGGATTGTTCTCTACTCACAATATCAGTTGGTCATGACCCACGAATATCAGCCGAAACTTTAATGCATTCTATGATTAAAGGACTATGCTCTCAAAACATTAGAGTGCTTGATGCAGGCTTATCTTCAACTCCTGCTATGTTTATGTCTACAGTGTTTAAATCATTTAACTGTGACGGAGCTATTATGATTACAGCCAGCCATTTACCATACAACAGAAACGGTTTTAAATTTTTTAGTAAAAACGGTGGTCTTAACAAATCTGACATCAAATATATTTTAGATCATGTTAAGGACGGTGATTATGATGCTGACCAAGAATGTAGATTAACTTCAATTAAACTTCTTGATGTATATTCTGATTATTTAAAAGGTTTGATCGTAGTAGATAACCCTACTCCACTAAAAGGGCTTCACATAGTAGTTGATGCCGGTAACGGTTCCGGAGGGTTTTTTGCTAAAAATGTATTAGAACCATTAGGTGCAGATATTAGCGGAAGTCAATTTTTAGAACCAGACGGTAAATTCCCTAACCATCAACCTAATCCCGAAAACAAGGACGCAATGAAATCAATATCAGATAAAGTTAAGGAAGTTAATGCTGACTTAGGACTAATATTTGATACAGATGTAGATAGATCGGCAGCCGTAAACAGTAATGGCGAAGAAATCAGCCGAAACTCAATCGTGGCACTCGCTGCTGCTTTGGGTAAAGATAAACATCCAGGAGGAACAGTCGTAACAGACAGCGTAACCTCAACAGAACTTAAGAACTTTTTAGAGCTTTCCTTGGGACTTAATCATCTTAGATACAAAAGAGGCTATAGAAACGTAATAAACAAGGGAATGGAAATACCTGATTGTTTCCTTGCGATTGAAACATCAGGACATGCTGCCTACAGAGAAAATCATTTTCTAGATGATGGCGCTTACCTGGCTGTAAAAATAGTAATTGAAGCAGCCAAACTTAAAGCGCAAGGCTTAGGAATTGAAACTTTAATAGAAGATTTAAAACAACCACTCGAATCTAGCGAATACAGAGTTTTGATAGATTCCGATGATTTTTCAGAAATAGGGGATAATGTAATATTGGATTTAACTAAGTTTGCCGAAGAAACAGAAGGGTTTTCCCTGGAAGAGCCAAACTACGAAGGAGTTAGAATAAATTTCAATGGCGGGTGGCTAATGGTTAGAAAATCACTACATGACCCAGTAATACCAATCAACATAGAATCTTCAAAAGAAGGCGGCGTTGAATTTGCTAAAAAGCATCTTAAGGAATTACTAATTAAATATCCAGAGCTAGACATCTCGGTATTAGACTGAACGGAGTAAATATGTATGACTATACAATAATCGGAGCAGGAATCAATGGATGTTTTTTAGCTCACGAACTTTCTAAATATGATTTAGATGTACTTGTATTAGAAAAAGGACCGGACGTAGCATCGGGTGCCACTATGGCTAACAGCGCCATAGTTCACGCAGGGCACGATCCAAAACCAGGAACATTAAAAGCAAAATTAAATGTCAGAGGTAATGAGCTATATCCATCTATATGCAAAGAAATGGATGCAGCATTCAAACTAACCTCTGCTTTTGTTGTTGCTACAAATGAAGCAGAACTCTCAGTTATACATGATTTACATAGACAATCACAAACAAGAAACATACCATCTGAGGTACTAAACAGAAGCCAGGCAATGCAACTTGAACCAAATCTAAGTGACAGCATAATCGCGGCTCTTGACCTCCCTTCAACAGGAATAATTACTCCTTGGGAAGTAGCTTTTAACCTTATGGAAGAAGCTATTTTAAATGATGTCAAACTTAATCTTAATACTAAAGTCCTTAGTGTAATGGCAAGACCCAGAACCTGCTACATAGATGCTAAATGCAGCGATTCAAAATACGCATATGAAATAATAACCAACAAAGGTAATTTTATAGGATCAAATGTTATAAACGCTGCAGGTGTATACGCAGACGAAATCTATTCAATGCTAAATCCAAGCGATAAATTTACCATCACCGGTAGAAAAGGTGAATATTTTATTTTGGATAAATTATCAGAACCAATTGTTAATAGAGTTATATACCCTATTCCATCAGAAAAGGGGAAAGGCGTATTGGTAGTTCCTACCATACACGGAAACACTTTGCTTGGTCCAAGTTCAGAATTTATTGATAACAAAAATGGTGATTTTACTGACACTGAAACTTTAGAATACGTAAGAAGCCAAGTTAAAAAGACAGTTAAAAATATACCTTTTAATAAGGTAATTAAAACCTTTGCAGGTCTAAGACCTACGGGCCCAACTGGAGACTTTATCATAGGTGAATCAATAGACTACCCTGGTTTTGTAAACATAGCCGCTATTGAATCACCAGGTCTAGCATCTGCTCCTGCTACGTGTGAATATGTAATGGATACCATAATTGAAAAGCAGGTAATACTAAAGAAAAAAAAGACATACATAAAAAGAGCTCATCTTCCAATTCTATATAAGATGGCAGATTCCGAAAAACAAAAGCTTTGGAAAGACAATCCAAGCTACGGCAAAATAGTATGTAGATGCGAACATATAAGCGAAGGTGAAATAATCGATTCCATAAGAAGGCCTCTCGGCGCTACCACATTAGATGGTGTTAAAAAAAGAGTAAGGCCAAGTATGGGAAGATGTCAAGGCAGCTTTTGTCAGCCAGCAATAATAGAAATACTAGCTAAAGAATTAAACTTATCAGTTGAAGAAGTAAAGCTGTATAATGAAGGTTCTAACGTAGTTATCAAAGGAGAATTCAATTGAGAGAACACGAATTAATAGTAATTGGCGGCGGAAGCGCAGGACTTGCTGCCGCAATAGGTGCTTATGAAAACGGTTTAAAAGATATACTCATAATTGAACGAGAAGGAGAACTTGGCGGAATCCTTCTTCAGTGCATACACAACGGCTTTGGGCTACATGCATTTGGAGAAGAATTAGCAGGACCAACTTACGCTGAAAGATGGATATACAAATTAGTAGGCACTAGCATTCAAGTTAAGCTAGACACTTCAGTTATATCTATTACTAAAGACCATACCGTTTCTTATTCAAATAAAGAAGAAGGCTATGTAAAAGCAAAAGGAAAAGCAATAGTTCTTGCTATGGGCTGTAGAGAAAGACCAAGGGGCGCTATAGCAATACCGGGATATAGACCTGCAGGTGTATTAACAGCAGGAACTGCTCAAGAATATGTAAACATTAAAGGGTATAACATCGGTAAAAAAGTATTTATTTTAGGAAGCGGAGACATTGGCCTAATAATGGCAAGAAGACTTACACTTGAAGGAGCCAAAGTAGTCGGCGTTGCAGAAATAATGCCATATTCAAACGGGCTTCCAAGAAATGTAAAACAATGTTTAGATGACTATGATATTCCTTTATATCTAAGCCATACCATTACCTTTATAGACGGTCACGACAGAATATCAAGCGTTACTATATCAAAAGTAGATGAAAATCTTAAACTTATTCCTAATACTGAAAAAACTTTCGAAGTGGATACCCTACTTTTATCAGTTGGACTTATTCCTGAAAATGATCTTAGCGAAATAGCGGGTATTGAATTGAGTTCTGCTACTAAAGGAGCTATAGTAAGTAACGAACTAGAAACAAGTGTACCCGGCATATTTTCATGCGGAAATGTATTACACGTACATGATTTAGTTGATTACGTAAGTAAAGAGGGTGAAAACGCAGGTAAAAGTGCCGCAGACTTTGTACTTGGAAGAACAAATAGCGAAACAGAATTGATAGATGTAACTTGTAGCAATGATTTTGGTTATATACTACCATCTAAGATTAAATTATCGGGTGATTCTCCTGTAGAATTTATGTATCGAATTAAAAAGCCTATGCGTGATGTTACTATCGGCATCTATTCAGGTGACACTTTAATAAGAAAAATAACGAAAAAAACTTTAATTCCAAGCATCATGGAAAAAGTTTCAATACAAAAATCAAAGCTCGGAAGTAATGATATCATAATAAAATTAATTAAAGAGGAAATCATATGAAAATAGAAATGCCATGCATCGTTTGTCCTAATAGCTGTAATTTAGAAGTAGAATACGAAGAAGTAAATGGCGAAAAGAAAATAGTAGAAGTATCAGGAAATTTATGCGATAGAGGAATTACCTATGCAACTGATGAAATAACTCATCCTATGAGAATGATTACTACTACAATAAAAATAACAGGTAGCCATATAGCAAGGCTCCCTGTAATATTATCTTCTGAAATTCCAAAGGAAATGATATTCGATGTGGTTGCAGAAATTAAAAAAGTAAAGGTTACAACTCCTGTAAAAGCAGGAGATGTTTTACTTGAAAACATTCTGGGTACCGGTGCGAATCTATTATCCTCTAGAAGTCTTTACTAATTCATTTCTTATCCAAGCTATTTCTCTTCCATATCCGTAAATATCCTCCTGGGGTGTTTCTAAAACGCATGGGAGTTTTTTTATTTCTTTCATAGAAAGAAAATCTATTATCCCTTTTGAACCTATGTTGCCTTCTCCGATTTTAGCATGTCTATCCTTCTTAGAACCAAGTTCATTTTTACTGTCATTTACATGAACAGCTTTTAGTTTATCTATTCCTATGATTTTATCAAATTCCTCCATAACATCATATGGATTATTTGCTATATCATAACCACCGTCGAAGACATGGCACGTGTCTAAACATACGCCTATTTTGTCTTTTAGCTTAACTCCACTAATAATTTCATTAATTTCTTGAAATGTTTTTCCTATTTCAGAGCCCTTGCCTGACATAGTTTCAATTAAGACAATTGTCTTTTGATCTTTCCATAATATTCTGTTTAAGAAATCTATAAGAAGTTTAGTCGCCAATTCTGAACCTTGACCTGTATGGCTACCGGGATGAAAATTATAGTAATTTCCAGGTAGTAGCTCTAACCTTTCAAGGTCTTCTGTAAATGCTATCTCTGCAAATTCTCTTACATCCAGGTTCTTAGAACACGCATTAATGGTATATGGTGCATGAGAAACTAGAGGTCCAAAGTTGTTCTCCTTTAGTATAGAATTAAGGCTATTGATATCATTAATATCAACAGTCTTTACTTTTCCACCTCTAGGATTTCTTGTAAAAAAGGCAAACGTATCAGCGTTAATAGCTAACGCTTCTTTTCCCATTTTTTCATAGCCGCCTGCTGATGATAAATGACATCCTAAATACATAATATTCTCCTGCTAGCTTTTGAAAAGTTGATTAGGAATACTCGACGGTTTAGTAGGGTCTTCTTCTTCCTCAACTTCATATCCTAGTGCTTTAACTTCCTCAACATGCTTCAAATAAGCTTCACTTTTTTCCTCTTTAATTTTATTCGTTCTATGGATCTCTGCCATTACTTCTGCTCTAGCATCTCTTGTATCTTCTACCTTTTCAGGGAACTTAATGTTTAAACTTTTTTCGAGCAATTTTATAGCAGCTTCTCTGTGCTTAATAGATAAAACTCCAAGCGAAGCCATAATATAATCATTATCAACTAGAAATTCTGCAGCTTCACTTGGGAATAGCAAAAGTCCAGTTTCATCATATTCAACTATTTTTTTCATTATTTCCATTCTATGTGGCAGTCTAGTAAGTGCTCCACCTGTTCCTATTATGTATTTAACAGGAGTTAAATCCTTGCCTTCTGCTACTGTTGTTCTGCCCGAAGGTCCGTAAATATATCTGATTGCTCCGGCATGTCTTTCTACAGCTTTTAGTACTGCTTCTTCTGTTAATCTCTCTACTAGTTTAATCTCATCTTCTGTTTTAGGAATAGCAACGTAGCTTTCTAAAGTTGCAGCTAAATCTATTCCATTTTTTTCGCATTCTTCTAGTAGTTTTTCTTCACCGATTGATTCAATTACTTTCATTCTATTTACGTAAACACCTAAATCTCCTTCTACAGTTCTCTTCGCTTTAGGTTCTGGTGTTATTAATAATCTTGCTACAGCATCAGATTCTTCGCATACAGAGTGAACATCAGTAGTCGCTCCACCTACATCTAATACTATTATATTTCCTATACATTCATTGAGTAGCTTTGTGCACTGCATAACTGCACCTGGTGTTGGTACAATTTCGCCTGTTACTAAATCAGTAATATGTTCCATGCCAGGAGCATGAATTATGTGTTCCTCAAAAGCATCTTGTATTACTTTTCTGCAAGGCTCTACGTTTAAATCATCTATTCTAGGATATACGTTGTCTACATTATATAATTTCTGGCCGTTTTCTCCATCGAAAATTAATTTCATTTCTTCTTGGTTTTCAATGTTCCCCGCGTAGATGACAGGAGTATTTATTCCCATGTTTCTTATCATCTCAGCATTATCAATCGCAACGTCTCTATTTCCATAGTCAACCCCACCAGCTATTAATATCAAATTAGGTTTAATTTCTTGAATTTTTTTGATGTCAGTTCTTCTTATCTTACCTGATGTTACGTAGTGAATAATAGCACCTGCTCCTAGCGCTGCTTCTTTTGCCGCTTTCGCTGTCATATCATAAACCAACCCATGAACTGTCATTTTCAGACCACCAGCAGCTGATGAAGTCGCAAGCATCTCATCATATTCTAAACTATCAATACCTTTACTTTTACATAAATCTTCTATAGCGCTTTTAAGTCCTATTCTAACATCTCCTTCAACTACTGAAGTCGGTGCTTGACCTTGAGCCCAAAACACAGGATTCTCAGTATTCAAATCATTAAACGCATTTACTACGGTTGTAGTTGAACCTATTTCAGCGACTAATACATCTACTTTCATCTTTTACTCCTTTGTTGATATTTATTTTAACGGTTTCTAACCTATTACACTCAAATTAAAAATATATAAGGCGGGCTATAGCCCGCCCCACATAATTATACACAAACATCTACGATGTTGTTAGTCTATTAATGACGCTTCGCCTCTAGCTTTTCTATGAGCTTCTACTATGAAAGTAGCTACGTCGATACCATGAGAGTTTCTTCCGAAACCTGCATCAATACCTGTTTTACATGCTTCTGCAGGTATAACCTGTGTTCCGCCTGCTAATATAAGAACCTTATCTCTGATTCCTTTTTCTATTGCTAAGTCATTAATTCTCTTCATGTTTTTGTAGTGAACATTGTCATGAGAGATAATTGTTGAAGCCATGATAACGTCTGCATTAAGTTCTATAGCAGCATCTACAAGCTTTTCAACTGACACTGAAGTTCCAAGGTAATTAATCTTGATACCCCATTTTTCAATTCCGCCGTGCTTAATATTGATTATTTCACGAAGGCCTACTGAATGTTCATCGTCACCCACAGTACCACAAACTACAGTACAAGGATTATTCCCAAATTCTTCATATAACTGATCGTCGTTTAAGAATTTAGGTTCTGGTGGTACAACTATATCTTTTAAATCAATGTCAAACGGTACTTTACCCTTAAGTTCAATTCTAGTACCTTCTGCCTCTTGTAATACTTCTCTGCTAATAACTTCTGCGTTTTCAAGACCTAATCCAGCAGCTATCTTAAGAGCAACTACTTCCGAAGTTCTCCTGTTTGCAGGAAGTGTCATAGTCACTTGTATTATGCCATCTGCACACCATTCAACTTCAGGTTTAATCTTTGTTCCGTGTCTGTATTCTTCTACTTCTGCTAATCTGTTATTTACATTATCGTCATCTAATTCATCGATAAATACGATTTTAGATCTATCTTCAAATGTACATCCGCCGATTAATTCAGAAGGATTTTCAGGGTTTGCACCATACTGCTCAACATTGTTATTTCCAAAATGAGCCGTTACAGGAGCCATGTAGTCATCATCTCTATCGAAGATGTAACCATATCCAATTCCGCCTTCAATCTGTCTAGCAATTCCATCACCATTTCTTTCAGGATATTCAGCTGAGTCTACAAAGAAACCCTCTTGAACAGCCTGGAAGTATCCGCCAACTTCAACTATTTCTTCCATGAATAATAATGCTTTTTCTTTAATTTTTCTTGCGTTTTGAGCTAAAGGACCATCTGCATCCATGTTAAGTTGTAACATTTCATTCAAACCGTCAAAACCCAATAGTGCCTGTTTAGCAGTATCGCAAGCTTCAATATTATAGATATGCCAAGGAACGTTTCTACCTTCATCAGGAGTAATTGTTGATTGGATATCTGCACTTGTCAATCTTGAAATAAGAAGATTCATTACGTGAGTAACGGTAGCTTCTCTTGTTGATGAATCGATATATTTTGTATTCATCTGAGCTCTCATCTTGTATCTGTTACAGATTTGTCTTAATGCTACTGCATAAGGTAAGTCCATGTAACAACAAGGTGCTGGTGTAGCTGTTGGTGGTACTGTAGACAAACTAATGTTTTCAGGTAGAATTCCAGCTCTTTCAGATAACAATGAGTTAATTGAATGCTGCACGATAAGCTCTGGCATAACCTTCCAAGCATCTCTTGCAGTTGCATTAGCATTATGTGCTCCATCTATCTGAAGAATTTCTCCCCACTGCATAACTTTCTTTGATTCACAAGCATCTACAATAGATCTTACACAGTTAATATCTCTATAAAGTATATTGTATTGTGGATCCTGATGAGCTCCGTTAACACCTTCTTCAGCAAACATTACTGCTACGTCAGGTCCTGCAACGCCGGAGATGTATGAATGATAGTTAATTGGACGACCTACTTCATCTTCGATAGCGTCTATTGCTTTTCTCTGAGCTCTTACTTGTTTTCTAGTAATTGGAACACCACCAATACCTTGTGGAGTACCTTCCATAAGACCGTCAATGTGAGACTGTCCCATGTGTCTAATTACCATTAGATGGTCAGCACCGTGCCAAGCACCCATTCTCATTCTTCTGATATCATCTTCGAATCTACCTGAAGCGATTTCAGTAGTGATGGTTTCAATCGGTTGTGGATCGATTCCATCAAAGTACTTTGCTGGAGGAAGTGGAACTCCCTGTTTTAGTGGTTCTGAACATTGTTTATATTTAAATGGTCCCATTTCAAGATTTTCGACAGGTTTTCTCCAAGTCCATCCTCTTCTTCTAGGTTCGTAATGTTCAAGGTCTTTTAATATTTCATCAACATCTAATTTTTCATTTCTATTTAATACCATCTGAGTCATATTATTTTACCTCCTTGAAAGATTGTGAAACTTCATCCCAACCGTCGCCTTCAGCAAGTTTAATGCTTGCTTCTCTGATTGATATATTTCTAAGCTTAGATAGCTTATATACGCAATGGCCTGCACCTTTACGCATTAAGTTTCTGTCCATGCAGCCTTCTACTATTTTTTGAGTATCTAATGAAGATACTCCCATTCTTAGTAGTACTGATCTTTCTACAGAAGGTGTTGTATTTTTTTTGCCTAAGTCAATAAGCGGAGCTACTACTTCTTCAGTAGTTTCCCAAAATTTGGTGTAAAGCTCTTCATCAGAAAGATTAGCTATATGCTTTCTTCTTTCTTGAAAATCGTCTTGTCTTTTCATCTTTTTCTCCTTATTACTTATATAATTTATACCGGCTACAGGTTACCTCGTAGCCGGTATACCATAACTTATTATAAAGCTTTCTTGATTTTCTCTATTTTAGCTTTTACTTCATCTACAGTTAAAGCTGTTTCTTCTGCTAAGAAAACAACGTCTGCGTCAGTTGGATCTAAAGTATATGTAGTAAGCGCTTTTTTAATTAATGAATCTTTCATGTGATCTAGGTCTAATTCTTTAATTTTGAAATCCTTTGCTGAGTTAGGAAGAATTACATTAACTCCAGGTACTTCTTCGTCAGGATTACCAAACCTTACTTCAATACCATTTTCTCTCGCAAAGTCAAGCTGTGGTTGTACGTGCTTTCCAGCTCCTGTGTATTCAGTTTCACTGATTACAAGGATTTGGTCTTCAGGTAATTCCTGAGCTAAGCAAAATGCTGATGCTAAAGCAGTATTTCCTGCGGGACCTCTTTCAAGACCTTCTAATGTAGCCATTAGTTCTGTTACGCACATTACTTCGCCCTGTGTTACTGTAACATATCTGTCTAAGTAACGAAGTGGTCTAGCTGCTGAACGAGGTACATCAGATCTGTCAGGCCATGTTGCAAATGGTACTCCAAATCCAGTGTGACCAGTTGTGCAAGATTTCTTATTAAACTGAGAATCTGATGCCATGTGTAATCCGCTTAAATCAATTGATGCGCCAACTACTTTAGTATCATTAGCTCCTGCTTTTCTTAGTCCTCTAGCAGTACCTGTTGCCATTCCGCCTCCTGCATTAGTACAAACTACCATGTCAGGGTCTTTTCCAAATCTTTCTCTGCATTGTACTGCTATTTCGTATCCTAATGTTTCAATACCTGCAATACCAAATGGAGAGTATAAAGAAGCGTTGAAGTACTTAGTATCTTCTAACAATGAAATTGCTTCATAGAATAATTCAGGTCCTACAGTAATCTGTACAACTTCTGCACCTAGTGCTTCACAAGCTCTAGCTTTTTCTATGATTTCAGGTTGTCCAACTTCTCTTGAGTCAAATGCTTCCTGTACAATTATGCATTTTAGTCCCTGCATAGCTGCTTGAGAAGCAACTGCCGCACCATAGTTACCTGATGTTGCAGCAATTACACCTTTATAACCATTCTTTTTAGCGAAAGCAACTGCACAAGCTGCTCTTCTTGCTTTAAATGAACCTGAAGGGTTTGCACATTCGTCTTTTGCACATATAGTTGCACCAAATCCTGGTTTTGCGCATTTTCTAGCAAGTGCTGTTAAGTTTCTTAATTCGAAAAGTGGAGTGTTACCTACACCAGTTAAACTTTGAACTCTTTCAATTTCTTCCAAAGTAAAACCAGTTGAGCGCATCATCTTTTCATAATCAAAAGCGATTGAACCGCTTTCAAATTCGTCGTAATCCATACCTAAAGCGGCTTTCATTACTTCGCTTTTACGTCCCATTACGGAAGCATAATCTTTTGCTAATGCCATTATTTTTCACCTCCGAATAAGAATTCTCTATATCTTCTATCTATTTCTACTAATTCAGGGACAAACTTACCATAGCTATGAGTATAGTATGGATTAACTTGTGTTAATTCGCCTTTTTCAGTTCTACCTACAGCAGTAATAACTTCAACTACATCGCCAATTTCTGCTTCTGCTTGTAAGAAGCCCTTAGTCCACATTACTAACGGAGTAGCCTTTGTGTCTTCAGGGTCTTGTGGTGCTCTTTGACCAACTGGTAGTAAGATTTTTTTTATTCTTACCCATTCACCTTTTTTAACCATTTTTTAATCTCCTTATATTTATTTTACGATTTTCTTATCTTCTTTGATTTTATCTCTATAGTCGCCAAGTACGCAACATGGAACAGGAAGTGTAAGCATTGTTTGTAAACCAGCGTCAGCATTGATAACCTGAGGAATCATGTTAACTAGCATAGCGATAGTTCCTAATCCACCTTCAACTTCTGGGCTGTTTACTAAGTTGATATCTGGAGTTCCCTTGATTATTACATAGTCACCTGTGTTGATTCCAACCTGTTCAGGTTCAATCTGTTGTGGGTGTTCCATTTCGATAACGCATTCGCCATTTTTGTAAGCACTACCTACCATAGCAACGCCAGCACATGTTCCTGCTTTAGCTTCGCCATAAGGAGCAACTCTATCTACGTCAGTTACGATTGGTTCCATATCTTGCTCGAACTTTTCGATGTCCCAACCAAGACCTTCAGCCATCATTCCAACTGATTCGTGGAATCCTACGTGACCAGCCATTGTTCCTTCAGCTTTCTTAGCATTGAATTCTTCAACTGAGATTCCAATACCTTGTTCTTCCATTACAGTAGGTCCGAATGGAGAAAGTGAGTTAACTCTTCTTGATACTATATGTTCTACATCAGTCATAGCACCTGTCATTACTAATACTAGTAAATCCATGATATGTCCTGGGTTGATTCCTGTACCTAATACTGAAACTCCGTTAGCTTTAGCAATTTTATCTAATTCTGCAGCTAATTCAGGTTCTTGTGCAGCAGGATAAGCCATTTGCTCAGCTGAAGTGATTACGTTAATTCCTTGTTCCATTATAAACTGAAGTTTAGGAAATACTTTCTTAGTATAAGAATCTGTACATACTACTACGATGTCAGCAACGCCTGGCTTAATGATGTCTTCAGCAGTTCCGATTATAACTTCTGGATTGTCACCTTTTTCAACGCCTAGTACTTCAAACATAGATTTTCCAACTTTAGCTCCCATGTCGCCTACGCCAACAATATCAATACCTTTTCTGTTTAATAAAGTCTTAGCGATTCCGCTACCCATAGCACCAAAGCCCCAAATAATTACTTTTACGTTTTTCATCTTAATTCTCCTTTTATTAATAAAATTTATAACTTGAAGTGAATAATCACTTTTTTGTCTCACCTATATAATATGCAAGTATTGTGCCAACGCACCACTGGTATAATGTATACTCAAGCAAGGGATTTTTTGTACAAGCAAACAAAACGCAGGGTAATATTTGTTCTATATCACATCCTGCGTACAATTAACCTCTATATGTGTATACTTGAGCTTACGATATACATTTTTTTATAGTTTGAACCGCAAATTTATTTGCTATTCAATGCAAATTTATTTGCTTATTTTTACATTTTAACGCTTATTTTATACTTTTTCATCTTGTGCTGAAGCGTTTGCCTTTTAATTGCTAATTCTTCGGCAGCCTTGGTAATATTACCGTTTTTATTAATAAGCGCTTCTCTAATAAGTTCCTTTTCAAGCGATGCCAGGCATTCATCCAATCCACCTATAAATTCGGTAGAATTTACGTACTTATATGCTTCCATTTCAGCCACCGGCATAGAAAGCATATGTTCATTTAACACCTTTTCACCATCCGACAACGAAACCGCTTGCATTATTATGTTTTCAAGTTCTCTTACGTTTCCCGGATAGTCGTAATTCTCTAATTTTTTAAGAGCCCTTTCGGATATTAGCATCGACGCATGTCCGAATCTATCACAGTGTTTATCTATAAGCGAATGACTAAGCAGCTCTATATCATCTTTCCTTTTTCTTAGGGGTGGTATCAAAAGAGTTACTACATTTAATCTGTAAAACAGATCCTTACGAAGTAAGCCTTCTTCTATAAGCGTTTTGGGGGATTCGTTTACAGTAGCTACTATTCTAACATCAATAGGTATATCCTTCTCCCCTCCAACTCTTCTTATGTATTCTTCTTGTAATACTCTAAGCAATTTACTCTGAAGGTTATACGACATTGCACTTATCTCATCTAAAAGAAGCGTACCACCGTTAGCTTGCTCAAACAGCCCAGGCCTGTCTATTGCACCTGTAAAGCCTCCTTTGCTAGTACCAAACAAAATTCCTTCTAGGAGAGTCTCAGGAAGCGCTGCACAGTTTTGGGCCATAAACGGCTTGTTTTTTCTTTTCCCGCTATAGTGCAAACTTTGTGCAAAAAGCTCTTTACCCGTACCAGTTTCTCCCATTATTATAACCGAGGCATCGCTATTAGCTGCCCTTTTAGCCTTGCTTACAACTTTTAATAATTCAGAATTTTCACCAATTATATCGCCGAAAACATATTTTTTAATTACCGCTTTATGTTTAGCTATTGCCGGTTCTGGTTCCGTTTCCTCAATTTCTTCAAGTTCTAAGATTCTATTTGACAGCGATTTAATATGCGTAATATCTTTTGCCACTTCAATAGCACCTACGGTTTTACCATTATGATATACAGGCACCGTGCTATTATTAGTAGTTATATTTCTGCCATGAAGACTTTTATATGTCTGTTCTAAATTTAAAGTCGATTGACCAAATCTAGTTGCTTTAAACATTGTACTTTCGCCAATAGGAACCCCCGGAAAAGCTTTATGAAACGGCTTACCTAGCACTTCATTAATATTTATTTTTTCCATAGCAGCCATAGCGTCATTATAAAAAAGGCCTTCGCCTTTATTATCTACAACGTAGACTCCTTCGTCGATTATGTTTATGAGCGCATTAATTATTTCAATATATTCTTCTTTGTTCATAAATCCCCTTTTCTGTAGCCAAATTATACCATAAAAAAACAGCAAGTGCAAATATTTTTGCGCCCGTTTTATAGTTTTTCTATTAACAATTCATTGCCTGCATTTAAAACAAATTTACACACATCATCAAACTCAATAAAAACCGTTTTGGTGCAATCATTCGCACAAAAAGTTAAAACTGACTCTACCAACATGTCTTCATCTAATACTACAGTTATATCTTTTTCTTCATTGTTCAATATTCCAAATATTGAAACCATTCCAATAGGTAATGATATTTTTTCTATCAGCTGTTTCTCCGAGGCAAATCTCAGATTCTTCACCCCAAGTAACTCTGATGTCTTTTTAATATCAAGTCTTTTGTTCTCATCTAATGCAATTAAGTAGAATTTCTCACTTTTCTTAGTGCTCAAAAAAAGTGTTTTAGTTCTAGCCCCATCCTTACCTTCAATGTACTTATCTGCGTCTTCCATGCTAAGTGCCTGAGGATGATTTACTACATCATAATCTATGTTCAACTCTTTTAATTTGTTAAAGACTTTTTCACTCTCTTTCATGCTAATTACTCCTTTATTAAATAATAACACTAAACTTTATTTAAATCCAAAATACTCAAATTGTATAAAAGAAATTAACTAATGCAACTATTCGTTTATGCCTTGCAGTGCTACGTAAAAAATAGTATACTACTATTGCTATTAAACGATTTAAACGCACTAAGAAAGGCATTAATATGAGAATTAGAAACGAAATATCTAAAGCTACAGATGAAAATTTGCAGTTTGTAGCCAATATATCAGACGCGCTGGCACATCCGGCAAGACTTCGGATGTTTAAGTATATTATGCAATCTAACCAAAGACTTGAAAAGGTTTATACTAAAACCTTGGTTGAAGAATTCGGATATGCCCAAGCTACTGTGTCCCAGCATATGAAAATATTAGTTAAAGCTCATTTAGTAGAAACAAAAAAAGAATATAAGTACACCCTTTACTATGCAGATTTAGGTATACTTATGAAATACTTAGACGAAACTAAGAAATTTTTAAACTCTTGATTTAATCTTGTTATATATTACACATATTAAATATGCTATTCCAATATACCCAAGATATGGGTATATTTTATTTACAAGCTCTGCAAACGGAAGCATGCCGCATAAAAATGCTATTCCTGCAATTGCAACAGCAAAGGCCACAGCTTTATTTGTGCCTTCTTTTACAAACCGGTTACATACTGTCCACATCATAGGACTTGATGAACTAAAAATTCCAGCTAAAAGCACTACGGAAAATATCTCACCAAATATTCTTGATATACCATTTGCTAAAAACAGCGTCGGTATTGAAAGGCTTATTATATCTCCTGCGTTTGCCAGCATAGCAAAATTCATTACAGATATAGCAAGAATTAGTGCTACTGATCCTATTATTGCTCCCCATTTAGCTTCATCCCTTACTTCGGCAGACGCCCCAAGCGAACAGTAATATGTACTTCCACAAAATATATTATATGATGCGTATAAGATACCACTAAACCACCAGAATCTAGCCGGCTGTCTAGTTTCAAGCGCTTCATAATATTTAGGCAATTCATCTAAATTGTTATAATCTTTAAGCAGCGTTATAACCCCGACCAAAACTGTAAAGACAATAATCACAGGTCCAATCACCGCTATTATTGATACTAATCTATTAAATCCAAATAGGTAAGCCGCCAATATTAATCCTGCCATTATGGCTGCGCCTACATAATGATTAAGTCCGTAATATTCTTCTAATGTCGCTCCTGCTCCAGAAATAAGTATTACCATTATTGCAAATATTATTATAGGTACTACTTCCTTTAGTATTCTTCCAAACACCTTGCCACAAAAGTATTCATATTGATTAAAGTCTTTTATTTCCCTATTATCATAACCCGTAACTAAAAGATGTGGCCCTATATACACAAATAAAATTAGATTAATCACTATTATTCCTATGCTATATAACCCATAACTGCTATAAAACTGGAACATTTCTTGACCTGTAGCAAATCCAGAACCTATAACCCATGCAATAAATGCTCCAGAATACTTTAGTACATTTTTTGTGCTCAATCTTTGGCCTCCATCTTTTGATATCGTAATTATAGCATACCCCTTGACAAATTGTAATTATCGAATTACTATTTAGATATGAATCTAATTAGATACTATTCTAAATAGAAAGAAGGGGTTTTATGCTACAAGAAACAATAAAAGCTTTGAACGATCCTGTGAGGCGAAAGATACTGGAAATACTAAAAACAGGACCTAAAAACGTAGGCGAGATATTGGTGCAATTGGATATTACCGGTGCTACTTTATCTCACCACCTAAAAATACTTAGAGACACAGGTCTTTTAAGTGATACAAAAGAGGGTAATCATATAATATATGAAATTAATACATCTGTATTTGAAGATGTAATGTCATGGATTACCGGGTTAATTAATAGTGAGGTGAAATAGAATGAAAAACAGAAAAGTCGATATAATAATAGTAGCGCTTATAGCTATTACATTAGTGTGGTTACTTGCCATCTATCAAGGACTTCCCGACACGATACCTACCCATTGGAATATTTCAGGAGAAGCTGATAACTTCGGTAGCAAGAATTCACTTTTCATAATGTTTGCCGTTATGGTAGGTATTAATTTACTGCTGCCTTTACTTGCGAAAATCGACCCAAGAAGTGACAATTATAAGAGATTTTCACATGCTTACGACGTTTTCAGAATAGCTTTTACTTTGTTTTTTATGGCGCTTATGTTTATCGCTGTGCAAGAAGCCAAAGGTGATACAAGCTCAATATTCACTGTAGAAAACCTTGTGCCTAGTTTAATAGGTGTTCTATTTGTGGTTATCGGAAACTATATGCCTAAGTTCAAGCACAATTACACTATTGGTATTAAAACACCATGGACTTTAGCAAATGAAGAAGTATGGAACAAAACGCATAGGATGGCCGGACCTATATGGACCGCAGGTGGAGTAATCATGGTTTTCAATCAGTTTGTATTCACTACGGAAATTTCAAAGATAGTGCTCATTGCGGTAATAGTTTCGATAATTGCAATACCTACTTTATATTCATATCTCGAATACAAGAAAGTGAAAAGTAAGGAGTAATTATGGAAACCATAAGTTATATTTTTGCAATAACCTGTTCCATCTTATTACCGCTTTTATTAGCTGTAATATATATAAGGAAAAACAAGAGGCATTTAAAGCCAATATTACTAGGTGCTATGACCTTTTTCGTGTTTCAAATTCTAATAAGAGTACCTATATATAGGGTACAATTACATTCGGGAAAATAAATAAGAAAATACAAGAGACCACTCCAATATGTTATCATATAGTTAGCAAACAAAAATGATAAGGATGGTGATCTCTTGTGTATAATAGTATACTACAATTTAATGAGCA
>JAENWG010000040.1 GCA_016650175.1 Peptostreptococcaceae bacterium
ATTATAACAGACTGAAAATGAAGTTGCCATAAATCATTGTATTAATATTGTTTATTTGGTAAAATGAATTAGCTAGAAGGGAATACGATATGAATTTTATACTTATCTTAATAATTAAATTGATTATAGTAATAATGGCTTCAATTATAATGGGTAACGGCGCGGTAGTAGCATTCAACCATATGCCTATTAAATGGTTCTTAGAAGAAGGAAAAGAACCTAGTCCGGGTTTGTTGGATGCCTCTAGGCAAAGAATTACCAGCACACCTTGGAAATGGATATTGGTAGCTTTATTTTCTGCTATATCGATATATTTAATATTGACAACGTCGATTATATATACTATAAGTGTTATAGTAGTTTTATGGTTGCTACTTATAGCTAGTATATCAGATATAAAATACAGTATTATACCAGATCAAATTACAATGCTCATTGCAGTTTCAGGTATAGGTTTTGTAATACTTCATGAAAAGTGGACAGATCAGCTTTATGGAGCATTGATAGGATTTTTACTTCTTATGGCAGTCTTTGGCATAGGCAGACTTATATATCATAAGGATGCAGTTGGCGGAGGGGATATTAAGATGTTTGCTTCCCTTGGACTTGTTTTAGGAGTTGGCGGAATACTTATGGTGTTTATTATAAGCACTTTTTTAAGTGCGGTACACTTTGCTTATCTGATTATTGCTAAAAGAGCAAAGCCTGGCGAAACCAGACCGATGATGCCATATATATTTATGGCGTTTACGATATACGTAGTGTTTTTATGGGATTTTGGAATAGAAATAGTTATATAGGAAGAATTGATGAGAAAAAATATATTATTAAAATTAAAATATGATGGCAATGAATTTGCTGGATTACAAATACAACCTGGCCAACGCACAGTTCAAGGTGAAATTGAAAAGGTATTAAGTAAAATAGCGGGTGAAAAAATCAGAATAGAGCCTACGAGTAGAACAGATAGTGGTGTTCATGCTATTTGTCAATGTGCTACTTTTCAGTGGGATGTTAATTTGCCAACTGAAAAATTAAAATATGTATTAAATAACAGCTTTTCTAAAAGGCAAAATAAATTCAGGATTTTAAGTGATATTGAAATTTTGTCAGCAGTAGAAGTTCCGGAGGATTTCCATGCTAGATTTTCTGCTAAAGGAAAAACTTACCGATATATTATTTATAACGCTAAAGAATATGATATATTTAGAAGGAATTACTCTTATGAAATTAAGGAAGATTTAGATTTCGAATCTATGAAAAATGCATGTAGTTATTTCATCGGAGAACACGATTTCAAAAGCTTTGAAGCGTCGGGAAGTAATCCGAGAGAAACTACAGTTAGAACAATTACGGATATAAGTATAGAAAGAGTAGATGATGATATAGTTATTGAAGTCACTGGTAATAAGTTTCTATATAATATGGTAAGAATCATAGTGGGTACCTTGGTAGAAGTAGGTATGGGGCGAAAACAGCCGGAAGATATAAAGAAAATTATAAAAGCAAAAAATAGAAATGCGGCAGGGCATACTGCACCACCGCAAGGTTTATATCTTCTTGAAATATACTATTAATTGTCTTTATTTTGCTTTCCGCTTATAGCAGTAATAGAGACTTTAACCATAACCATGTTCTTAATAAAACCTTCAACTACGGCGTCAAATCTATCCATTCTATCAGGAACCGTGTGAAGACAGAACTTTTCTAAATAAAAACGCGTTTCTTCTTCATCTTCAATTATTGTTGCTTTTCCTGTTACTATAGTACTTTGATAATGAGTAATGTAAGCATTGACAATGATTTCGTTTTTATCAAATACTATAAAAGATACTTCAGGGTTTTTCTTAATACTTTCAATTTTTCTACCGTTAGGTTTACTGTGAAAGTACAAAGCATTTGTTTTCTCATCATAGAAATAATTAACTGAAACACCATATGGTTTGTTTTCTAGTGTAACTACTGATAAAACACCAGTATCGTTTGTTTCTAGTAATTTAATTGCATTTTCTTTGCTTAAAAATCTATCCATAATTGTACCTCCTTTTACCTTATTATACCACACTAACTCAAATAATTCATTTACTGTTTTGGGTTGGTTTTAGTTTGGATAAAAGTTACTAATGTGTTATAATTACTCCATAATTCAAAAATGGAGAGTGGAAATGGAAGTATTTGATATAGTACCTGTAAAATATGAAAATGATGATTTATACATTTTAGATTAAACCCAATTACCTAACGAAGAGATTTATTGCAAACTAAAAACTAAAGAAGACGTTTGGGAAGCTATAAATAAACTTAGAGTTAGAGGTGCACCTGCTATTGGTGTAGCAGCAGGTTATGGATTATATATATCAATCAGAGATTATGATGGTGATAATCTTATAGGCTTTGGTGATAAACTTAAAGAAGTAAAAGATTATTTAGTTACATCAAGACCCACAGCCGTCAATCTAGAGTGGGCACTAGTAAGAATGGAAGAAAGATATGCAGACTTTTGTGGAGAAGCGACTTTAAGTTCTGATATAAATAGAAAAACACTAATAGAAAAAGTAAAAAAAGCGCTGTTAGAAGAAGCACATAAAATAAGAATAGAAGACGAAGAAAGTTGTAAATCTATGGGTAGATACGGATTAGGTCTATTAGAACCTGGTATGGGCATATTAACTCATTGTAATGCTGGAACACTTGCTACTGCTAAATACGGTACTTGTCTTTCACCGTTGTATTTAGGTAAAGAAAAGGGATATGACTTTAAAGTTTATGCCGATGAAACTAGGCCACTTCTTCAGGGAGCTAGACTTACCTCTTGGGAACTTAAAAAAGCAGGAGTGGATGTAACACTTATATGTGATAATATGGCATCACAAGTAATGAAAAACGGTTGGGTGCAAGCAGTGGTTGTAGGCTGCGACAGAATGGCCGCAAATGGAGACGGAGCGAATAAGATAGGTACATCAGGAGTAGCAATTTTAGCCAAGGAATACGGGATACCTTTTTATATGTTTGTACCTACTTCCACTATAGATATGAAAACTGAAAATGGCGATGATATAATTATTGAAGAAAGAAATGGTGAAGAAATTTATAAGATGTGGTACAAAAAACCTATGGCGCCTGAAGGGGTTAAGACTTTTAATCCTGCGTTCGATGTTACCAATCATAAATATATTACAGCAATAATAACTGAAAAGGGAATATTAAGACCTCCCTACAATGAAAATATCAAGAAGTTAATGGATGGGGTAGAATGAATCAAACAAATGAAAAGAAACCGTTTTTAGATAAATACGTAAAAGGTATTGTTGTATTAGGGGTTTTGGCTGGTTCTACTTCGGGAATATTTGGAGCTGTAATAGAAGCACCAGCTCTTGCAATGGGGTTTTGGAGACTTTTAATAGCGACACCATTCTTCGCAATACCGGTAATAAGACATCAGAAAGCAGAACTTCTTTCTATATCTAAGAAAGATTTGGCATTAACATTTTTAGCGGGCTTTTTTCTGTTCGGACATTTTTTCTTTTGGTTCAATGCTGTAAAGATTACTAATGTACCAAGCGCAGTAGTGCTGGCGGCACTACATCCCTTAATTGTACTTATAGTCAGTATTTTTGTTTGGCATAGAAAAGTCACATATAAAGCTATAATTGCTATTGTAGTAGCACTATTAGGTTGTACGGTAATAGCAGGTCTTGATTATGCACAGCTTACACAGGGAGCGTTTTTAGGCGATATATTTGCATTTTTAGCTGGTGGATTCATGGGAATATATTTGTTAATAGGTGATATGGCTAGAAAAAGAGTATCAGGAAGACCTTATGTTTTTTTGGTTTTCTTATCATGTTGGATATGTTTTATAGTTGGAATAATATTGACAAATACTCCAGTACTGGGATATAGCAAAATGGATTATATATATCTAGTAGCATATGCAATAGTCTGCCAGATAGGAGCGCATGCGGTATTTAACCTTTGTATGGGCCATGTAGACGCACTGTATATTTCTACATGGGAATCTTCAGAAGCAGTATTTGCGATTGTTTTAAGCGTAATATTCTTAAATCAAATACCTACTTATTGGCAGATTATAGGCTGCTTAATGGTAGTTGGAGCGCTTTTATATTATAACAGGGAGATAGCAAAATAAGATGTATAAAGTTAAATTAGAAACTTTTGAAGGTCCGTTTGACCTACTAGTATATTTAATAGAAAATGCTAAGATGAGCATTTATGATATTAAAGTGGCAATGATAACTAAACAATATGTAAGTTACTTAGAAGACTTGGATGAATTAGATATTGAAGTGGCTACTGAGTTTATAGTGCTTGCAGCTATTCTTATTGATCTTAAATCTAAGATGTTAATTCCGAGGCTCAGTGAAAGTGGCGAAGCACTGATTGAAGAAGATCCTAGATTTGAACTTGTTCATAGATTGGAAGAATACAAGCTTACTAAAAAACGTGCTGAGATGTTAACGGAAAGAATGGATTACTTTGCAAATGTTTACGAAAAACCTCAAGAGGATATTTCGGAATTTTTAGAAAACCCTGATGAATTTTTGAACCTAGATATTGAGCAGTTTGCTAAAGCTTTTATGCTTTTTATAGAAAGAAAGCAAAAAATATCTGAGGTTAGAAAGAGTTATCAGAACATAGAAAAAAGAAGAAACTCTATAGAGGAAAGAATAATTCATATAGCAGAAATGTTAAAGAGTAAGAGTAATAGTGAGGACATATATAATTTTAATGAATTTGTTCCTAATGCTGAAGACAATTACGAAATAGCACTTACGTTTGTATCTCTATTAGAGCTTATTAAGGAACAGGAAATAGAAGCTAATCAAGAAAAAATTTACGGAGATATATTAGTAAAAAAAATTAAAGACAATACGGAGGAAGAAATTGAACAGTAAGAGAAAAATCAAGTCGGCTTTCGAATCTATGATGTTTATTTGGGGACAGCCTTTAGAAGCGAAAGAAGCTGCAAACATTTTTGATATAACAAAAGAAGATGCATATGAGCTTTTTAAAGAACTACAAAAGGAATATGAAGAAGAGGGCAGAGGCATAGTAATAAGGGAAATAAACAAATCTTTTCAATTTGTGACTATAGCTGAAAATGAAGAATATATTGAGAAATTATGTACGCCTACTAAAATAAAAAAATTAACTCAAGCAGCATTAGAAGTACTTGCGATTATTTCATATAAACAACCCATTACTAAAAGTGAAATTGATGCAATTAGAGGAATTAAAAGCGATAGGGTAATTGATGGTCTTGTTAAGAAAGAGTTAATTGAAGTTATAGGGAGATCAGATAAAATAGGAAGGCCTTTAATATATGGCACAACTGATGTATTTTTAAAACAGTTCGGATTTGAAAGTATTAAAGATTTACCTGAGATAGAAGACTTAGAGGATACGTTAAACGAAGATAAACTAGAAGGACCTACAGAGCTTCATGAACAGCTGAGGATGGAACTTCAATAGGAGAAGAAAAATGAGAATTAATAAATATATTGCAACAGCAGGTATAACAAGTAGAAGAAAAGCTGATGAACTGGTTGCTAACGGAAACGTTAAAGTTAATGGAGTGGTAGAAAAAAATCCAGGAGTGGATATTAAGGACAGTGATGTGGTTTTAGTAAACGGCAAAGCCATCAAACCTACTACAAAATTTGAATATTTAGCATTAAACAAACCGGTAGGTTATGTTACTACAGTTGCGGATGAGAAGGATAGATATACTGTTATGGATTTGATAACAGATATAGATGTTAGGGTATTTCCGGTTGGAAGATTGGATTTAAACTCGTCAGGCCTACTTCTGTTCACTAATGATGGTGATTTGGCCAACAAGATGACTCATCCTAAACACGATTTTGAAAAGACTTACAGAGTTTTGGTTAGAGGTGTCGTGTCTAGAAACAAACTTGAAAAGCTAAGATCGGGCGTTGATATTGGTGGCTATGTTACAGAGCCAGCTAGAGTACAATTGATTAAAAGTGTGGGGAAAAACACTTTACTAGAAATTGGAATAACAGAAGGCAAAAATAGGCAGATAAGAAAGATGTGTAAAGGAATAGAATGCCCTGTTATAGAGCTTCAAAGAATTGCAGTTGGAGATATACTTCTGGGAAGATTAAAAGAAGGAAGTTATAGAAAACTAAAAAGAGAAGAAATTGAATATTTAAAAAACATATAGAACAAAAAAAAGATGATAAATTAATATCATCTTTTTTTAATATTAAAGAGCTAATGATGATTTTACTGCTTCATATACATCTGTTCCTTTTAAGAGTTTTAAAACTTCAAGTGCAAAAGGTATAGCAGTACCAGGACCTTTTGACGTTACTATATTACCATCAGTCACCACTTTCTCGTCCACATAATCGGAGTCAATTAAATGGGCTTCCATGCCAGGGTATATAGTAGCTCTTTTACCTTTAAGTATACCGGCTTCAGCAAATACCATAGGAGCTGCGCATATAGCTGCAAGCAAATGGTCACTTTTGCTAAAGTCTTTTATATGGGAAATTAATAGCTCGCTATCAGCTAAATTTAAAGTACCTGGCATACCTCCTGGAAGGATTAAGGCTAGACACTTACTATAGTCTGATTCTGTGATTAATTGGTTTGCAATAACCTTAATACCGTGAGCGCCGGTTACTGTTTTATCCTGAGTTATAGAAACTAAACGTGCGTCAACATCACCTCGAATGAGTATATCGGCTATGGTTAAAGCTTCGATTTCTTCAAAGCCTTCAGCTAAATGAATGTAAACCATTTTATTATCCTTTCTAAAAAACTGTTACATATTAAAATAATGGGTATATAATAAGTATAACATATAAATATTAAATAGGGAGGTACGAATATGCCAGAATACATTGGAGATATATACTATGACTATGGGAAGAGCCTATATATAAATATGACAAATCTTTGTAGCAACAGATGTGAATTTTGTATAAGAGATATGTCAGATTCACTTGGCACTGCAAATTCTTTGTGGTTAAAGAGAGAACCGACTTATGAGGAACTAGTAGAAGGATTAGCTGAAGTAGATTTAGATGCATATGAAGAATTGGTCTTTTGCGGTTACGGAGAACCTACTGAGAGGATAGATGATTTAATTAATTTGACTAAAGAAATTAAATCAAGAGCTGATGTAACAGTTAGAATAAACACTAACGGACTTGGCAACTTAATTAATGGTTATAATATTTCGCCAAAACTTGAAGGTGTTATAGATTCAGTTTCGGTGAGTTTAAATACAGCAAGTGCAGAGGCATATAACGATTTATGCCATCCAGAATTTGGAATTAAATCCTATCAAGCAATGCTTGATTTTACTAAGGATGTTAAAAAATATGTACCTGATGTCAGGATGTCGGTAGTAAATGTAATAAGCACTGAAGAGATAGAAAAATGCAGAAAAATTGCAATCGATTTAGGAGTAAAATTCAGAGTAAGATAGTATATAAAATGTAATCACAAGTTAATCGTAAATTTATTAAATATATTTATAATAACATTAATTATTATTTCAAAGTTATAATGAAAAGGAGTTTATCATGGAAAAAGTATTATTTTATCGTTGTGAAAAATGTGGGAATATGGTTGTTTCTCTTGGAGAAGGTGTAGGCGCAATTTCCTGCTGTGGTCAGCCAATGAATGCTTTGGTTGCAAATTCGACTGAAGCTGCAGGTGAAAAACATGTACCTGTAGCTGTAATAGAAGGTGAAAAAATTGAAGTAAACGTTGGTTCTGTTGATCATCCAATGACTGTAGACCACTATATTGAATGGGTTGCTTTAGCCACTGGTAAAAAAGTTGAAATTATAAATTTAAAACCTGGTATGAAACCAAAGGCTGTTTTTACATTTGATATCACTGAAGATGAAGCAGATGAAATTGAAGAACTAGGTGCAAATTGTGAAGGCCAGCCGTGTACCTTCAGTTATGATGATAATCCAGCAGAGAAAATTGATGTTTATGCTTACTGTAATATACATGGACTATGGAAAGCTGAAATTTAACAAGGAAGAAAATATGGCTAAAAATTGTGATTTATTTGAAACGGATGAAAAAGGCTTTATTTGTTTTATGCAAAAACCGCCTCATGAATCTATACTTTCTCATCGCACATTATTCAGGGGAGGCAGTAATGAAGTTAATTTTAATTCGCCATGGCGAAAGTGAATGGAATAAAAAGAATTTATTTACTGGTTGGACGGACGTTGACCTAACAGAGAATGGAGTACTAGAAGCAAAACATGCAGGATTGCTTCTAAAAGAGGATTGCTATGACTTTGATATATGCTATACATCCTATTTAAAAAGAGCCATCCATACGCTAAATGATGTTCTTGATCAGCTTGATAGGGATTGGCTTCCTATAATCAAATCATGGAAACTAAATGAAAGGCACTATGGTGCGCTTCAAGGGCTTAACAAAACGGAAACTGCTTTGAAATATGGCGAAGAGCAAGTGAAAACTTGGAGACGTTCGTTTGATGTAAGACCACCAGTACTTGATGATAAAGATGAGCGAAATCCAAAACTGCAAGAGCAGTATAGGAATGAAAATAATAAGGAAATGCCACTTTGTGAAAGTCTAAAGGATACAATTGACAGAGTGGTTCCGTATTTTGATCAAGTAATAAAAAAAGACATGAAAAACGGTAAAAAGGTTCTGATTGTTGCTCATGGGAATTCAATTCGGGCTCTGGCTTACCATTTTGAAAAGCTTTCAGAAAAGGAAATTATGGAAGTAAACGTTCCCACAGGTGTTCCACTTGTCTATGAATTCGACGATGAATTTCATTTTATTAAAACGGAGTATCTTGGTGATCCTGAATTGATTAAATCCAAGATACAAAGTGTGGCAAACCAAGGAAAAGTAAGCGAAACAAAATAAACTTTCAGGCAAAGAAAGTCTTTTTACGAATATCTATGATTTAGGATGTTCGCCAGAGATGTAAGGCCTAGCAGAAGTAAAACTAAAAAAGGCAAGGAGGTATTTTAATTGTATAATTTATTAATTGGCGGAGCTGCCGGTCAAGGAATTGAAACAACGGCAACTATATTGCGAAAGGCACTGAAAAAATCTGGGTATCATATTTTTACAGTGGAAGATGTTATGTCCCGTGTTCGTGGAGGCCACAATTTTTCTCTAATTCGTTTTGGGTCAGAAGATGTACTTTCACACAGTAACAAACTAGACGGCATTATTGCATTGAATGACGAAACGATTGAATTACATAAAGATGAGCTAAATAAAAACGGCTTTATACTTTGCGACAGCACTTTGTCGTCGAATGATCCTAGAACTATTAAAGTTGATATGAACGAAATGGCAAAAGAAATTGGTAATCCTAAAGTGTCTGGAAGTATTGCTGTAGGAGCAGTTCTGAAGCTTTTCGGTGAAAAAATTGAGTTGGCGGGGGATGTTCTCAAAGATAATGTGAAAGACCAATATCTTGAGATGAACATTAAGGCTATGGAAAAAGGTTTTCAGGCTGTTGAAGGTAGATTCCCACATTTAGAAGGAAATGTTAGTTTGAGCTTGATGATAAACGGTAATCAAGCACTGTCCTTAGGCGCTATGGCGTCAGGACTTAAGTTTTATGCGGCTTATCCTATGTCGCCCTCGACTTCGATCATGGAATATCTGGCATCAAAAAGTGATGAAGCAGGTATTGTCGTGGAACAGGCTGAAGACGAAATTGCAGCGATTAATATGGCAATTGGTGCTTCTTTTGCAGGCGTAAGATCGATGACAGGTACTTCTGGTGGTGGTTTCTCGTTAATGGTTGAAGCGTTGGGCTTAGCTGGGATGGCAGAAATTCCGCTCGTTGTTGTTGATGTTCAACGTCCTGGACCTGCAACAGGGTTTCCAACCCGTACGGAACAGAGCGATTTAAAATTTGTTGTGTCTGCTTCACAGGGGGAATTCCCAAGAATGGTAATAGCACTTCGAAATCATACTGATGCATTTTATCAAACTGCACGCGCATTGAATCTGGCAGAAAAATATCAGATTCCAGTAATCATTTTGAGTGACCAGTATCTATCGGATTCTCATTCAACGGTTGAACCATATGATTTAAAAAAAGCTGCAGCAATTTATGCAGTAAAACCTGAAGAAAAAGGCGAATACCTTCGCTATAAGTACACAGAAGATGGAATTTCCCCACGTTTGATTCCGGGTAAAACAAATAATATTGTAGCAATTGACAGTGACGAACATGATGAGCGTGGATGGATTACAGAATCCTCTGAAGTACGTATAAAGATGATGGATAAACGTATGAGAAAGCTTGAAAAGCTGAAATTAGAGTTGCAAGAACCTGAATTTTTTGGAGATGAAGCTTTTAAAACATTGCTGGTAGGCTGGGGATCCACAGAAGGACCGATAAAAGAAGCCGTTGAAAGTCTAAATCGAATGGGAAAAGGAAAGTTTGCAGCACTTGTTTTTGGAGATATCTATCCTTTGCCCCAAAAATTGCTTCGTGAAAAACTTGCCTTAGCGGAAAGGCTTATTAATGTGGAACAAAATGCCACAGGACAGCTAGCAGACCTCATCCGTGAACAAACTGGGATTTCATGTGATTCAAACATTCTGAAATATGACGGACGTCAAATATCAGGTGAAGAAATTACAGAGAGAATTTTAAAGGAGGTTCAGAGATGAGTACAAATACATTTTCTACCTATGAAACGGCATGGTGTCCGGGATGCGGTAATTTTAGCATTATAGATTGTCTCAAAACTGCATTGGATGAATTGAACCTTGATCCCCACGAAGTTTTAATGGTGGGTGGAATCGGACAGGCGGCTAAGACACCACAGTATATAAATGCGAATGCTTTTTGTGGTTTGCACGGAAGGTCTTTGCCCGCAGCTGTAGCTTCTAAAATAGCTAACGAAAAATTAACGGTTATAGTAGACACTGGTGATGGTGACTCCTATGGAGAAGGCGGAAATCACTTTATCCATAATATAAGACGTAACGTGAATATAACACATTTTGTTCATGATAATCAGATTTATGGACTAACTAAAGGTCAGGCTTCGCCAACTTCTGGCGAAGGTTTTGTAACTGGCGTTCAGGTGAATGGTAATATAAATACACCTTTAAACCCTATGCTTATATCAATCGCCGCGGGTGCTGGTTTTGTCGCAAGAGCGTACTGTGGTAATAAAGAACACCTAATTTCTGTAATGAAACAAGCAATTGAATATAATGGATATGCTATCGTCGACATTCTACAGCCCTGTGTAAGCTTTAATAAAGTAAATACATATGCTTACTACAGCCAAAGAGTTTATGAACTGGATGACAGCTATCAACCTTTTGATAAAGTAGCAGCTATGCAAAAAGCTATGGAATTTGGAGATAGGATTCCAATCGGAGTTATTTATCAGGAACCTAAGCCTTCTTATCATCAAAAGAATACTGTTTTGAAAAGCGGTAAACCGCTTATTGATAGGCCTGATGATTCGTCAATTGTTAACAAATTCATGGAAGAATTTATTTAACAAGGGGAAGCATATTGGCTTTATGAATACAATAAAGAGTTTGGGTTATCTATATAACCTAAGCTCTTTTTAAATTTGCAAGGATGGCATAATACTACTAAGAGTGAACGTCATAAGGGGCGGAAGTGGTTGAAACACAAAGCGCATAGCCAAAAGGGAGGGTGGTAATAGAGGACGTAATATATACATGAAAAAACAGGCAAATTTGCGGGCTGAAACTGAACAGAAATCGTGTGAAAGTAGAAATCAGTAAATAAAATTACTTAAGAATATAGTAATATAAACAAAATAAATAAAACATAATTGGCAATCGCAACGATTAAACAAAATTCAAACACGAAACAAACATATAACACACTAATGTCTATTGAAAATAAAAATCTACTATGTTAGAATACATATGCATGCTAATCTTAGTGTGACAATAAAATATTTATGGCTAGGCTAATAGTTAGCCCTTATAGGAGGTAGAAAAATGGACGAAAAAAAGTCTAAAGAGCTTGATGCCGTTACTAAAGGCAAAAAAAAGCGCGCTTTTCCGTCAGCGTACACGGTATTATTTATTATTTTAATTTTAGCGGCATTAGTTACTTGGGTTTCAGAAACTGGTGCATATTCTAAGATGGTATACAATGTGGATTCGGATATGTTTGAAGTAACTGATTCATCTGGAGAAGTAGAGGAGATGCCGGCGACACAAGAGTCACTTGACAAATTAGACATTAATGCTAATTTAGATAAATTCTTGGACGAAAGCATCTACAAACCTGTAGCTGTACCGGGAACATATGAAGAAATAGAAAGTAATCCACAAGGCATAGCTGAGATTATCATGGCTCCGATAAATGGTGTTTACGAAACGATTGATATAGCACTGTTTGTATTCATTATAGGTGGTATGATCGGTTTATTAAACTATACTGGAACTTTCGCAGCTGGTTTAGGATCACTATCTAAAGCGACTAAAGGTAAAGAACACTTATTAATTATACTAGTTACTTTCCTAGTAGCGTTAGGTGGTACTACTTTCGGAATGTGTGAAGAAACCATTGCTTTCTACCCTGTAATTATACCGATATTTGTAATAGCAGGTTATGATGCACTAGTAGGAATCGCAGCTGTTTATGTTGGTTCTCAAATAGGCTGTATGGCTTCTACTGTAAATCCTTTTTCAGTAGTAATAGCATCAAATGCAGCTGGAGTAAACTTCATGGAAGGCTTTGGATTAAGAGTGGTAGCATTGATTATAGGAACAATTATTGTAACTATATACATATTGAGATATGCTAAGAAAGTAAAAGCAGATCCAAGTAAATCATATATACTAGAATCAAAAGAATATATTGAACACAAATTCTGTTCAACTGAGGAAGCGCCTGCGTTAACGGGAAGAGGCAAAATTGCTTTATTATTATTCTTTGCTACTTTTGTAATAATGGTTTATGGTGTTACCCAGTTAGACTGGTGGTTTGGAGAAATGGCAGCACTGTTCTTAGTATCAGCAATTATTATTGGTATAGTGCTTGGACTTAGCGAAAGAGAAATAGCAAGTGGATTTATCGATGGAGCAAGTGAAATGATGGGGGTAGCATTAGTTGTTGGTGTTGCGAGAGCGGTTAACCTTGTATTAGATGCCGGACTTGTTTCAGATGCTTTATTACACGCAATGACAGGTTGGGTTGATGGAATGAGCCCATCGGTATTCATTATATTAATGTTCTTCATTTTTATAATCTTAGGATTCTTTATCAATTCTACATCAGGATTAGCTGTACTATCTATTCCAATCATGGCGCCTCTTGCTGATGCAGCAGGAATGCCAAGAGAAACAGTTATAACTGCTTATATATTCGGTCAAGGAATGATGTCATTTATTACTCCAACCGGCTTGATTTTGGTAGTATTAGAACTGGTTCATGTTAATTATGATAAGTACTTGAAATTCATGATGCCACTATTTGGTATATTGTGCGTATTTGCTATAGTAATGCTTCTTATAGAAGCACAGATAGCAGTTTTATAAAAGATTGTACTAAAAAACTGCCTTTTTTAAAAGGCAGTTCAGACTGAAGACAAAGTCCTAGAAATCTAAAAGTTTCTAGGACATTTTTAATGCAAAAACAAAAATGAAGAATGTGTGAAACCGTTGGTATATCAGTGCTTTGAGGTTCATTTTATGGTATAATATATGTATACTTTGA
>JAENWG010000011.1 GCA_016650175.1 Peptostreptococcaceae bacterium
AACAGTGAATTTTGTACCTTTTCCAAGTTCCGATTCACATTCTATACTGCCACCCATTGTTTCAATCAAGTTTTTACATATAGCAAGACCAAGTCCAGTACTAATTTCCCCGTTTGACAGCAAATTATATTCTTTTGAAAACGGCTCATACATATGTTTGACAAATTCTTGACTCATACCTACTCCGTTATCCGTAATTATATTCCTTACTATCATATCTTCATTATCTAGATTTACCATTGTATTAACCCAAGTAACAGTACCACCTTTAGGTGTATATTTAAGTGCATTGCCTAATATGTTAATCAGAACCTGTTCCAACCGTTTTATATCAGTCATAACATATTTTTGGCTCTTACTACTTTCGGTATCAACCACCATATTAACCCCTCTATTATAGGCTTCATGTCCAATAATAGTTAACACTTTTTTTGTAACTGAGCTAATTTCTTCAACAGTGTAATCAAGTTCTATATTGCTATACTCTAGTTTTTGTAAATCTAAAGTATCGTTAACAAGTGACAATAGATATTCAGAACTGTCTTTAATCTTAGTAAAATATTCGAAGTCTCTATCATTCTTGTGCTCTTCAATACCAAATTCTGATAATCCTATAAGCGCCGTTAAAGGCGTTCTCATATCATGACTCATCCTTGCAAGAAAATCAGTTTTAACGCTGTTAGCCATTTTAGCCTTTTGCTCAGAAACATGAAGTCGTTGATTCGCAATAAAGCTATCAATTTCCTTAATATATAGCAACCGTGATATCAGCCATGCAACTATAATTAAAAATATCAGTGTTGTAATTTTAGGCAAAACAGGGTCTATTAGATATTCTTTACTAAAAGCCATTATGCAAATAGCGCTTAGCGAATAGAATGTTAAGGTCGATTGCCATTTTAGAAACATTAGTGCCGAAATTGATATAATAATCATTGCATATGCAGCCAAGAATTCAATACGTTTAGGGATTAATGCTAGTAAACTAGAGCTCCATACAATTACGATTAGTACTTCAAAGTATACAACTAATCTTTTAAACAGACTCGTTTGTAAATTAATTGGCAAATGTATTGTAAATAGCGCCGAACATATAAACGATTCGATTAATAACATAAAATTCGCTTTTTTAATAATATCATCATCTTTAGCAAACAAAGCAATTAAAAACATCAAAAAAGATATCCCAAAAATTACATAGCTAAAGTATTTACCCCTTGCATAATTAGAATGTTCAACTTTTTTTATAAAATCATCTTTGTATTCTTCTGGATAGTTTTTAAAAAACATTTCTTTGATATTAAGAAACATAAGAATTCTCCTTCCTATATTATACATCTTTATCTTAATTCAAAAAGCACTAAAATTTTCATATACTTCGAGCTGTAATCTACCTAATTAGTAGAATGCAATTCAGATTAGTTTTTATTATACAATTATGTCAATTACTTGCGGACTTTCTAATATTTTTATATTAATAATAATTATACTACTAATCGTTGCCATTAGCTAGTATCAACGTTCTTACTAATTAAACAACTAAAAAAGTCTGAAGCATTTGCTTCAGACTTTTTTAAATGGTTGCGGGGAAAGGACTTGAACCTTTGACCTCCGGGTTATGAGCCCGACGAGCTACCAACTGCTCTACCCCGCGATATATATTGGTGCCGGAAGCCGGGGTCGAACCGGCACGATCGGTAAAGATCGCAGGATTTTAAGTCCTGTGCGTCTGCCAATTCCGCCATTCCGGCACGAATAACTGGCTCCGAGGGTGGGACTCGAACCCACGACCTATCGGTTAACAGCCGATTGCTCTACCAATTGAGCTACCTCGGAATATCCGCGCTTTGTTTCTTGCGACGATTGTTATTATACCCTAATTACGGTATTGATGTCAAGCTGTTTTTTTCGTTTTTTTAATTATTTATACGTTAATTTCGTTCATTTCTTTTCTTATTTCTTCATCTTTTTCAATATTACTTTTAATAACTTCCAGCTTCTTAGAATACTTGTCTATCATTTCTTGATCATCATACAAATCAATAAGCTTTTGCATAATCTCAATGTTACTAGGACTGTATTTTAATGCTACTTTATAATCTTCAATAGCTTCTTTCGTATTTCCCTGTTCTACCTTTGCAGCAGCCAGATAGTACCAAAGCGGCCACCAAGTTTTATATTCAGAGTCAGTATATTTTTGTAACAGATTAATACCATCCGAATAATCTCCGTTTAGTACCATGTTATATCCTTTTTCTATATTAATTGGCTCTACTAGAAATCCAAGCCTCTCCTGTATTTCTTCTCTAAGTTCCTTTTTTTCTTCGTCCCCATCTGTAAGCTTCATGAATTCATCCCATGTCAGTTTTGCTTTGATATAAAGACCAAGATTTAAATAACCATATCCTAGAAAATAGTATCCCATATCAAATTCCGGTCTGCTAAGTGTTACAAATTCAAAAGCTTCTATTGACTCAGCTTTAAATCTTGCTACATAGTCTTCTTCTTCACCTAATTCATATGAATCTTTACACGCTCTTGCATAGCAATACAGGGCATCTGGCATCTCAGGTTCTAAAATTAACGCAGCTCTAAATAGTATACATGCATAATCAAAATCATTAGCAGTTGCTGTTTCAACACCTTGATTAACTAGATATTTAGGAAACTCCTCACCTAAGACTTTCTTTATATATTTAATATAACTGTCTGTATGTTCAAACTCCGGATCAGCTCCTATAACAAAAGCCATACCTTCTCCTAGTGTTACTGTACTGATGTTGTCTAAATGTTTTTTCATGATAGGAACCGGTATATCTTTTAATACATCCATCAACTCAGCTCTTTCTAAAAAATCATATGACAGTTCATCAAAAATCACATTATCCTTAAGCAATCTAACCAAATACGCTTTAACTCTATCTTCTCTATTTCTTAATTCCATTATCTAACTTCCCAACCTTTTCTATCAAACTTCTTAACTGCTTCAGTATTTAGTGCGTTTAACATATCTGAATGTAATACACTTTTAAATGCAGCTAAACCCGGTTCTTTTTTACCCGTAGGGTAAACTCCCCTTTGTTCAATTATCTTATTAGCATAGGCAATGATCGCATCATCTCTCCTATTAATTTCTTCATAAACTTTTGTTGCAAATTGGTACATGATTCTATATAAATTTTCCTTACTATGTGATTTATCTTGATATCCGCTAGCATAATAGAAATCTGCAAATCTCTCATAGAAGCTAAACGAAGTACATCCTAGTTTCCCGATAAGAAAATCTATAGAAGCCTCAAATCCGCCTCTATTATAAAACAGCTCAAAGACCTTTTCCACCATCTTAAGCTTAACTATTTCTACAGCAGTAATATAGTTATTAGAAATTACTTCATATGGAGCATTTTCTCTATATTCATAGCCGTGTAGCTTAGCATTATTTCTAATTTCGGTTCCCTTAAGCACTTTAAGAAATCCCATCTGAAGGCAATCAGCTTTAAGTCCATATACAATATTAAATGAATTAGCAAAAGACTCATATCCTTCATAAGGAAGACCTGCAATAAGGTCAACATGAACATGAATATTCCCTTCATCAATTATTTTCTTAACGTAATACATAAGTGGATAAATATCAGACCTTCTGTTTACAGCTTTTAAAGTCTTTGGATTGGTACTTTGAATACCAATTTCAAGCTGGAACATTCCAGGTCTTGCATGAGATAAAAGTGCAACAGCTTCATCATTTAATAAGTCTCCGTTTATTTCAAAATGGAAATTTGTAACTCCATTATCACTGTTAATTAAAAATTCCCAGATTCTAAGAGCGCGTTGTCTATAATAGTTAAAAGTTCTGTCAATGAATTTAACCTGCTTAACATTTTTCATTAAGAAATACCCAAGATCTCTTCTGGCCCTATTCACTGTAAGTGCTCTAACCTTCTTCTCAACAGAACTTAGGCAATAAGTACATTCAAAAGGACAGCCTCTTACGGATTCATAATATATAACCTTGTCTTTATCAAAATCCATTGTCTCGTATGGAAAAGGTATCTTGTTAAAGTCTATAGGATCCTCTTGTTCATTAACGAAAATATCATCTCCTATTCTATAAGCTAAGCCTTTTATATATTTAAAAGCATAATTTTCCATATATAACGACTGCATAAGCTTAAAGAATGTTATTTCTCCCTCGCCTCTTAAGACAAAGTCAACACTTTGATTTTTACGCATATACTCTTCAGTTTCATAGCTAACCTCAGGGCCACCTATTACTAAGATAATATTCGGTGCAGCACTTCTTATACTGGCACATAAGCTGTCAATTTGCTCCACATTCCAAATATAACAAGAAAGACATACAATATCATAGTCTCCTCTGATTATTTCGTTAAACACGTAATCCTTCTCATTATTAATAGTGAATTCTTTTAGTGTCACATCAAAAGGAGAATTTGCAACAACATTGTATAAATACCTAATTGCCAAATTCGAATGAACATATTTTGAATTTAATGTAGTTAATAGTAATCTCATATTACTCCTATAACATTCTAAATCTCTCGTCCTTCAATAACCCATTATCTTCCATCGCATGTTTGAGTTGTTCTAATAAGCGATCTTTATCTTGAGGTAAATCACCTCTAAGTGATATATAGTTGGAAGCATGATTGCTTCTAAAAACACAAGGTTTAGTAGGATTAGCGTTCTGCATTAACAAGTATGTTTCTGCTATAACCTCTTCTGCTGAAAGTAGTTCAAAGTCTCCATTTTTTATATCGTCATATATCGGTGCCGACTGATCAAGCATTAGAGTAAGAAGACTTACGTAAGAAGCATTCATCTTAGATATCATCTTACCAGTATCTATCGCATGTTCTTTCCATGCCTTTTGACCACCCATTCCTGATATAAAGGTTACCGAGCATTTAATTCCAGCTGCTTCACATCTTTTTACGGATTCAATCAGCTGCTCACCTGTTACACCTTTTTTTATAGCTTTTAATACTTCTTCGTTACCAGATTCGGCTCCTAAATAAAGTATTCCAATTCCAGCTTTCCTAAGTTCTACAAGTTCTTCGTCTGATTTTCTTAAAATATCTTTTGCCGAACCATATATCCCTACACGTTTACATTCCGGAAACAATTCCTTGATTTTGTTAAGAACGATAATTAGCTTTTCATTAGAAAGGCACATCGCGTCCCCGTCGCATATAAATATCTTTTCAACACTTTTATATGTTTTCCTTGCCATTTCTATATCTTCAAGTACATCTTCCATTTTTCTAAGATGGAAAACTTTGTCTTTATACATACTGCAGAAAGTGCATTTATTATGCGAACAACCCACAGTAACTTGAATTAATAGGCTCCAAGCTTCGCTTGGCGGCCTGTATATATTACCTTCGTATCTCATTACATTTTCTCCGGTGCTTTCATTCCTAAGAAGTCTAAGCCATTTTTGATGGCAATTTTAGCAGCAATTACTAATGCTAATTTTGCAACTTTTTCATCTTCATTTTTCACTAATATATGTTCATCATGATAGAACCTATTGAATGCCTGTGCAATATTTACAACCTGTCTTGTAACAATAGAAGGCTCATATTTTTCAGCGGCTTCTATTACAACTCTAGGAAGTGCATAAACTTCCTTTGCAAGAATATATGCGCTTTCACTTGTTAAATATTTGTATTCAATATCTTTAGATAAAGCTTTCTTTAAGGTTTCTTCTCCAGCTTTTTTCATAAGACTACATGCTCTTGCATGAGTATACTGAACATATGGACCTGTTTCTCCATCAAAATTAAGAACCTTATCCCATGAAAAAACGTAATCTTTAATTCTGCTGTTCGATAATTCTTGGAATACTACCGCACCTATTCCTACAGTCTTGGCCGTTTCTTCTATGTCATCGGTCATAACGCCTTTTTCTACTATTATTTCTCTGGTTTTATCCACTGCTTGCTTCAAAACATCTTCTAAGAACACTACTCTGCCATGTCTAGTCGACATAGTACCATCTTCAAGACTAACTAGTCCAAACGGAACGTGTATGCAATCTTTAACCCATTCATATCCCATAAGTTCTAAGACTTTCTTCCATTGCTGGAAATGAAGGTTTTGCTGTGAAGCTACTACATATATATTTTTTTCAAAATTATAGTTTTCTTTTCTGTATACAGCGGCTGCTATATCTCTTGTTACATATAATGTAGAACCATCAGATTTAGTAATAAGAGCTGGATTCATTCCATATTCTTCTAAATCTACTATCTGAGCTCCCTGTGACTCTACCATAAGTTTCTTGTCTTTAAGTTCTTTTATAAATCTAGGCATACTGTCCGAATAAAAGCTTTCCCCTTTATATGAATCAAACTCAATTCCTAACATATCGTATACTTTTGTAAATTCTTTAAGACTTTCTTCTCTAAACCACTTCCAAAGTTCAACTTCGTCTTTAGCTCCTTTTTCTAGTTTAGAAAAAACTTCTCTAGCTTCATCATCTAAGCTAGGATTATTTTCAACTTCAACATGGAATTTAGTATAATATTCTAGCAGTGTTTTAATAGGATCAGCTTTTACATCCGCCTCATTACCCCAATGTCTATAAGCAACTATCATCTTACCAAACTGCGTACCATAATCACCTAAATGATTGATTCTTATTACATCATATCCTACCGCATCATAAAGCTTATATATAGAGTTACCTATAACAGTACTCCTAATGTGTCCAATATGAAACGGCTTAGCTATATTAGGAGATGAGTACTCTACTATAACAGGTTTACCTTGACCGATATCACTCTTACCAAACTCTGTTCCTTTATCAAGTACAGTAGTTATAGTTTCCTTAACAACCACTTCTTTATTTAAAAACATATTAACGTAAGCATTAACTTGCTTAACGTCATCAAACATTTCGTTTTTTGCGATTTTTTCTACAATTGATTTTGCTATTAAAGGTGGTGCCTTTCTTAGTGTTTTAGCTAGTCTAAAGCAAGGAAAAGCATAATCCCCCATGCTCTTATCCGTAGGTAATTCAATCATATTTTCAATTTCTTCAATGCTAAGACCCAAGTCATCAGAAAATATTATTTTTGCTAATTTTTTTTTAAAATCTATCATTTCTCTACTCCCATTATCTTAAAGATCTTCTTCAGTCTTCATTTCAATATTAAAAGGTCTTAAAAGCTTCGCAAAACATCCATCACCATTAATTCTCACATGAGAAAAGGTACCATCATAAATGGTTCCCACACCGCACGATGGACTATTTGATTTAAGAATTGCTCCCTCTATTTCATCACCTGACTCTTTAGATTCTTTAATTACAATATTAAGCGCTATTTCAGCTCCCGTTCTATATGCATCGGTAACATCCTTGCCTTCTTTATCTATTACTTTGTCCCCTATTATCTCAGCAGGTGCTCTAGGTGATTGTAAACCGCCTAAAACTTCAGGGCAAACAGCAACAAACGAATGATTGTCACAGAAACATACTACTTTTTCATCTCTGTTATCACCTCCGCTATACTTGCAGTTATATCCAAGTAAACACTTGCTAACAATATACAATATTAATTCTCCTTAAGCTTCACCATGGTAACACCTTCGCCACCTTCGTTATATTTACCTGCTCTCACAGACTTAACATGCTTATTTCTTTTAAGCGCAATTCTAATTCCTTCTTTAAGTACACCTTCACCTACGCCGTGAATGATTGTAACATCATTAAGGCCTGCTAAATATGCATCATCTAAATACTTCTCTACATCCATTAAGGCATCGTCTAGGTTTTGTCCTCTTACCGTAACGGATGGAGAAACATTCATAGACTTACTCTTGTATATATTACCATAACTTGACACCTTTTGTCTTGCTTTTTTTTGACTTTTGCCTTCTATAATCGTTCTAATGTCAGAAGTTGGTACTGACATTTTCATAATACCAATTTTTACCTTTACTTCATTTCTAGAATCAGGAAGGGAAATAACGTCTCCGTTTTGATTTATGCTTAAAACTTTAACTCTCATTCCTACTTTAATCTCTTCCGGAGAAGTTACATTGGTTTCTTCTTCTCTTACTAAAGTCGCAGAATATTTTTTCTCTGAAGTTTTAAGCTTTTTATTGCTTTCTTCAAATATGCGGTTTCTTTCAGCAAAATTCTCAGTACTCTTAACTTTTTTAAGTTCTTTTCTTACTTCTTCCGATGTCTCTTTAGCTTCTTTTATAGTCAATCTAGCTTCTTCTTTAGCATTTTCGAGTATCTGCTTTTTTTTAAGCTCAGCTTCTCTTAGTAATTTATCTGCCAATTCTTCCTTTTTCTGTAAAGCAATTTTCAGCATTATCGCTTCATCTTTTTCAGCTTCAGCTAATTTTTTATCTCTTTCAATTGCAGATATAACATCTTCAAATTCAAGATCAGTACCTTCTATTAAAGAATTCGCTCTATTAATAATATTTTCATCGAGCCCTAGTTTTCTCGAAATTTCAAAAGCATTCGATTTTCCGGGAAGACCTATTCTTAGTTTGTAAGTGGGACTAAGTGTTTCAATATTAAATTCCATAGAAGCATTATCTACGCCATCGTTAGACAGTGCATATTTTTTTAGTTCAGTATAGTGAGTCGTAGCTACAATATATACTCCCCTATGCCTTAGCTCTTCAAGTATTGCAATTCCAAGCGCTGCTCCTTCAATCGGGTCTGTTCCAGCTCCCAACTCATCAAACAGTACAAGACTGTTTTTATCAGCTTTTGATACTATATATGTAATATTGGTCATATGAGAAGAAAAAGTACTTAGGCTTTGCTCTATACTTTGTTCATCTCCTATATCTGCAAACACCTCTTGGAAAACCGGCATCTCGCTGGTTCCAGCCGCTGGAATGTGAAGTCCAGTTTGAGTCATAAGTGCAAATAAACCTATAGTTTTTAACGTAACTGTCTTACCGCCCGTATTAGGACCTGTAACTACTAAAGTCTTAAAATCTTTTCCTAAATAAACATCTATTGGAACTACGGTTTTTTTATCAATTAAAGGATGTCTCCCCTGCACAATATTAATAAATCCAGTATCATTTACGGTAGGTCTTTCACCTTCCATTAAAACTGAAAGCTTGCCTTTAGCGTTTATTAAATCAATCTGTACAAGTAAATTCTGGTTATTACTTATTTCATAATAGTGTTCTGAAACACGATCCGTTAATCCCTTTAATATTCTTTCTATTTCCGCTTTTTCAGCTATCTCTAGTTGTCTAAGCTCGTTATTCAATTCGACTACAGCTTGTGGTTCTATAAAAAGTGTTGCTCCGCTAGAAGATTGGTCATGAACCATACCAGGCACAACATTTTTGTGTTCTTGTTTAACAGGAATAACATATCTGCCGTCTCTTAAAGTAATAAGAGAATCCTGCAAATATGTCTTTGTACTAGATGAATTAATCATCTGATTTAATTTAACTCTTATTGCATCATTTTTCCTTAGAATAGCTCTTCTGATATTCCTAAGTTCAGGAGATGCGTTATCTGCCATCTCGTCTTCAGAAATGATACATCTGTCTATATCCTTATCCAAGTTAGGAAGAGGTACAATGAGTTCGACAATTCCGTCTATTATTTTTAGTTCTGGTAAATCGTTTTTCAGAAACGTCTTAACTTGTTTTGCCACTAATAGATTATAGTGAATCATTAAGAGTTGTCTCATGGAAAGGCTTCCGCCTTTTCTGGATAGATTTAGGAGCCCTTCTATATCGTAAAAATTACCTACAGGTATGGCTCCTTTGTTCACAATAACGGTTACTGCCTCAGTAGTTTCCGTCAATGCATCATTTATCATTCGCAAATTTTTCATAGGTCTAAGTTTTTTGATAACTTCTTGTGTCATCGTAGACCCTGCTTGCTCATATAAAAGATTTGTTATTTTCTCATATTCTAAAACCTTTATAGCTTTTTTGTTCATTATTACTTCTCAAATCTTTTTAAATTTTCAATCTCATTTTTTAGTCTAACATTTTCCATCTGAAGATCAAAATATGCATTTTCAAAATCACTGCACTTTTGCTCGATATCTTTATGCTTGTTTTTTTCTTGATCTCTAAGTTCGTTCGCTGTATTAAGTGCATCTTTAAGCTCACCCATCTGATTTTTGGATTCTTCCCACAAATCAATATAATGTTTTACATCGCTTTCAAGTTGTGATTTTTCATCTTGAAGCACTAAATTAAGCTCGCCATTTTCCATTAACTTTTCTGTAATATTTATACAAGTTAATACGGCTACTCTGTAGTTTACATTGCAATTTAATTGACGACTAACACGTTTAAGTTCATCATCAACAAACTTAGCAATTTCTTTAATTTTATCTTCGCTCTTTTCACCGGCAATAGTATACGTGCAACCGCCTAGATTAATTTCAACTCTGTTCTTATCCATAACTACTCCTTTACTAATTAGATAATACTAACAACTACATATCTCTTAATGTCGCATTAAGTTTAGACTCTAAAGCTTTTAAAATATTTTCATGTACCTTATCAACATCCGCATCTGTTAGAGTTTTATCTTTGTGTCTGTAAGTTAGACTATATGCTACACTCTTTTTACCATCAGCTACCTGTTTACCTTTGTATATATCAAACATCTTTAAGCTTTCAAGTATTTCGGTACTAGCTTCTCTTATAGTCTCTTCTATCTTAGCAACTTCCAAATTCTCTTCGACAAGAAGTGCGATATCTCTTGATGTAGAAGGATACTTAGGCAATTGAGAAAACACTATTTCTCTGTCTGAGATTTCGTTAATTGTCTCAAACATAAGTTCACAGACATAAACTCTTTGTCCTATTCCATAGTTTTCCATAACATCAGGATGAATCTCACCCATTATACCAATTTCAACATCTTCATCTTTGGTATGTGCTACTATTCTAGCACATCGTCCTGGATGATATACTCCATATTCCTTTTCGGAAATAAAGCTTAATTTTTCTATTCCTAGCAAGCTTAATAGTTCTTTAGTAGCTCCTTTTAAGCTAAAGAAATCCACGTCATCTCCATACATTCCAAGGCAGATAGAATAATTCTCATCTGGTAATCCGTTAGGATCTATAAAGTTTTTAATAAAGGTATTGCCGATTTCAAAAGCACTAACCTTTCCAATTTTTCTTGAATAGTTTCTAGATAATACTTCCATCATGTTAGGAGTAAGTATTGTCCTCATAACCGAGTTCTCATCTCCTAGTGGATTAATAAGCTCTACAAAAGCTCTCTCCCATGAGTCTTCATCTATATTTATTTTATCTATTCCTCTAGGGCTAACAAATGAATACGTTTGTATTTCATTAAAACCCATAGAGCAAAGTGCTTCTCTTGCTATATTTCTAAGCTTTCTATGTTCAGATTCTCCTGACACAGTATTACTCTTGGGAAGCGTAGTTGGTAGGTTTTCATAACCATACATTCTAGCTACTTCTTCAATAAAGTCTTCCTCTATTATTAAATCCTGTCTTATCGTAGGCGGAGTAACTGTCATGATATTTCCATCTCCAGAAACTTTCATTTCTAGGCTCTCAAATACATCAGTCATGAATTTTCTTTCTACTTCAATGCCAAGCACCTTATTAACTCTGTCTACTCTTACCTCAACTGGGGCTGACACATATTTATTAGGATATACATCTACAGAACCTTTCAAAACTGTTCCCGACTCAGTTAACTCTACTAAGTGACAAACCCTGTCTGCGGCTTCTTCGCATAGATTAGGGTCTATACCCTTCTCATATCTACCAGATGCTTCAGTTCTGTGAGCTAGTTCCTTTGATGCTTTTCTAATTCCATCCTTGTTAAATGTAGCAGACTCTATAACTACTGTAGTAGTATCATTCATTATTCCTGAATCAAGTCCACCCATAATGCCTGCAATAGCTACAGCTTTTTTAGCATCATAAATCATAAGTATATTTTCAGATAAGTTTCTTTCAACTTCGTCTAACGTCGTGAACTTCTCACCTTTTTTAGCAACATCAACTACTATTTTATTTCCTTCGATACCTCTTATATCAAATGCATGAAGAGGTTGTCCATATTCCATCATAACAAAGTTAGTAATATCAACTATGTTATTAATTGGTCTCATTCCTGCTTTTATAAGGCGTTTTTGAAGCCACCAAGGTGACTGCTTGATTTTTACATCCTTTATTACTCTAGCGCTATATCTTAAACAAAGGTCTGATTTAACCTCTACTTCAAGATAGTCCTGAGTTTTTTCATCTGATTCTTTGCAATCATTTTTAGGATAGTTAAGTTTGGTATTAAAAGTAGCAGCTGCTTCTCTTGCCATACCTATCATAGAAAGGCAATCAGGTCTGTTGGGTGTAATTTCGAAATCAATTATGCTATCGTTTAAACCTAAAGCAGTTGTGATATCTTCACCTAACTTAACCTCTTCTTCAATAATCCAGATTCCATCTCTGTGAGCTATAGGTACTACCTTATCGTCTAGTCCTAACTCTCCGGCTGAACATAACATGCCGTTAGATACTACTCCTCTAAGTTTACCTTTAGTAATCTTAACTCCGCCTTCTGACTTTGGCGCTCCATGAAGCGGTCCAGGTATTCTGCTATTCTGCAGTGCTACCGGTACTATTGCTCCCTCAAATATGTTATCTGCTCCTGTTACAATTTGTACTAAATCATCTTTTCCTACGTTTAGTTGACAAATCACTAATTTATCAGCTTCAGGATGCTTTTCAATCTTTTCTATTTTTCCTACTACTACTCCAACTATTCCCGAACAAAATTCAGTACAGGTTTCTAAATTCGAACCTGACATAACCATTCTGTCACAAAATTCAGTAGTATTTACATTTATATCTGTATAATCTTTAATCCATTCTAATGATACTAACATTCCACACCCCCTACTTGAATTGATCGATAAATCTCATGTCATTTTCATACATAAGCCTAATATCATCGATACCGTATTTAAGCATAGCAATTCTTTCAACTCCAATACCAAAAGCAAAGCCGGTATATTTTTCTGTATCAATACCACCAATTTTCAGTACATTAGGATGAATCATTCCACAACCCAATACTTCAATCCAGCCACTTCCTTTACACACTCTACAGCCCTTGCCTCCACATTTGAAGCAAGACACGTCCATCTCAGCAGATGGTTCTGTAAACGGAAAATGGTGAGGTCTGAATTTAGTTTTAACTTCACTACCAAACATCTCTTTGGCAAATCTATCTAACACACCTCTAAGGTCTCCCATAGTAATACCTTCATCCACAACCATTCCTTCTATTTGATGAAACATTGGAGAATGAGTAGCATCGGGAGTATCACATCTAAAACATCTACCTGGTGCTAAGATCATAATAGGTGGTTTTTCCTTTTCTAATGTTCTTGCTTGAACTGGTGATGTCTGTGTTCTTAGTATAACATCTTTGTTTATATAAAAAGTATCCGTCATATCTCTTGCCGGATGATTTGGTGCAGCATTTAAAGCATCAAAATTATAGAAAACAGTTTCAACCTCAGGTCCTTCGGTAACTGAAAAACCCATTGATTCAAATATATTTGTCATCTCTTCAATAGTAACGGTTATTGGATGTTTAGAACCCAATTTAAGTTCTTTTCCAGGCTCGGTGACATCAATTGTTTCTGCTTTGAGCTTAAGCTCTTTCGCCTTACCTTTAACCGTATCTTTTTTTTCTTCAAGCATTGCTTCTATTTCATTTCTGGCATTATTAGCAGCTAAACCGAGTTTTTTACGTTCGTCAGGTTCTAATTTACCCATTGATCTTAGTATAGAAGTAAGCTCTCCTTTTTTACCTAAAAATTTTACTCTGATTTCTTCAGTTTCAGACAATTGAGTAGCCTTACCCAGCTGCTCTTTTGCTTCGCTTAAGATTTTCTCTAATTTTTCTTGCATAGTTCCCCTCTAGTCTTAATAATTTTTTCTAACAGCTTCATACATAATAATTCCAGCAGCTACTGCTGCGTTTAATGATTCAACGTTGTTACACATAGGTAACAGTACATTTATATCAGATTTTTCAATCAAGCTGTCATTTATTCCATTACCCTCATTACCTATAACAAGCGCAATTCCTTCAGTCAAATCGTATTCATAATAGTATTTATCAGCTGATGGTGACGTAGTAACTAATTGAATATTTAAATTTCTTAACAAACCAATTAATTCTTCTTCACTATCAACATCAATAATAGGTATTCTATTAATAACACCTGCTGTTGCTCTTACCGTTTTAGGAGAATAGACATCACCTGTTCCCTTAAGCGTGAATATCGCTTTATATCCTGCAGCCACAGCTGTTCTAATTATAGTTCCGATATTTCCCGGATCCTGAAGTCTGTCTAGTACTATTACATTATCCGATGAACTGATATTAATGTCTTTTAAATTGAACTTAGGTTTTTCAACTACCGCTATTATCCCTTGGCTAGTTTCAGTATCACTTAATTCTGAAAAAAGTTGCTTCGGTAATATGAATATTTCCTTGTCATAATCTGCTATATTGGTGCCTTCGCATACAAATATAACCTCAATGTGGGCATCAACCTTTATAGCTTCTTCTAAAAGATTAACACCCTCAATTAAGTATGCGTTTAAGCGTTCCCTATATTTTCTAAGTTTTAGTTTTTTTGCGAATTTATATTTCTTGTTATCCGCAGATTCAATAATACTTATCATTTTATTTTAGAAAATCTGGTACATCAAATTCCGAGTCATTCTTTTGTTCACTATCATTAACAGCCATGATATCCGATAAATTCATTTCGGTAGCTTTCATTCCATCAACCATAGTTACATTGCCTCCGCTCTTACTATACTTCGAAGTTGCAATTCCCTCAAGACCTCTGTCAAAGTCAGTAGCAATAAGTGTAATAGATACCTTGTCTGACATCTCTTCACTAACTGTAGCACCAAATATGATGTTTGCTTCAGGATCTGCTTCTTTTTGTATTTGTTCAGCTATAGTGCTGATATCTAACATTCCTAAATCATAACCACCAGATACATAAAGAAGTATTGCCTTTGCACCGTCAATGCGTGTTTCAAGCAATGGACTTTCAATAGCATTTTTAACCGCGTCTTCAATTCTGTTTTCACCTGAACCAATACCAACGCCCATATGTGCAACGCCTCTACCTGTCATGATAGTTTTAACATCAGCAAAATCAACGTTTACTAGCCCATATTCAGAAATTAAATCTGAAATGCCTTGAACGCCTCTTCTTAATACTTCGTCTGCCATAGCAAACGCTTCTATCATAGAAGTGTTTTTCTCACAGGTATCAATCAACTTATCATTTGGAATGATTACTAAAGAATCTACAAAATTCCTTAAATATTGTATCCCTTGATCCGATCTGTCTTTTCTTTTTTTGCCTTCAAAAGAAAACGGTCTAGTTACAACTGCAACAGTAAGTGCGCCTAAATCCATAGCTGCCTTAGCAACAATTGGAGCTGCACCCGTACCTGTACCACCACCCATACCAGAAGTGATAAATACCATATCTGCATCTTGTAAATAACTTGTTATCTCATCTAGTGTCTCTTCAGCAGCTCTTTGACCTACTTCGGGATTTGCACCTGCTCCTCTACCGCCTGTCAATTTCTCGCCTATCTGAATTTTAGTTTCTGCTTTACATCTTGAAAGCGCCTGTCTATCTGTGTTTACAGCTATGAATGATACACCCTTTAACTCAGCGTCTACCATTCTATTTATTGCATTACATCCGCCACCACCAACACCTACAACTTTTATAATCGCTGCATTTTCTTGCTGTGATACGAAATCAGATACAAATTCTAACATACTGATCCTCCTAATTCTAAATATAACCATATAATACCACATGTTGTGATAAATTGCATTACTTTAACTAATTTTTTTAATAATTCACACTCTATTCGACTTTTGGAGTGAACGATGCGTAATTACCCTCACTAAGGTTAATAGTTCCTCTATTTATGTCTATTTCGAACAAACAATTTAATATTTTTTGTAGGTTACCTTTTTCAATTGAATCCATCATTTGATTAGGTGTGCCTTTACAAACTAAAGAATTATATACATATGCCTTTATGAAAAGATCTGTCATCTCTATTTTAGTAAAGTAGAGATCCCCTTCTTCCATAGCATTAAGCATTTTAAGAGTATTTTTCAAAGTCACACTCTCTTCAGCTTCTATTATTTCCCCTTCTGCTATCTTGGAAACAGTCAGCCCTTTAAGTAGTGTCACCTTAGGTTTAGTTTCTGTTATTCTAAGAACTCTACCTTCTCCATCGATTAGTACGAATTTATCGCCATAGATTACTGCAGCTATTTGTTTTCGTTCTTTTACGTCAATAACCAGTTCATTTGGAAGCTTTCTACTAATACTCACTTCTTCTATATATGGGTCTACCGTAAGCCTAGAAATTATTCGCGAGCTGTCAATTCCCCAAAACAAATTGCAACTTGGCTCAATATCAGCCATAACAATTATCTCATTATCTGCAAAATAGTTGTTATCTTCTACAGTTATCTTTTCCAAATCAAAGAACCCACTTCTCAAAAACAATACTAACGCGACTATAACTATAATCGATATTGCAATTTTTCGCAAATAGTGTTTTTTATGCCTTTTCTTTTTTTTGATATCAGGCTTTTTCACATCTTCACTCATATCTTTTCTCCTGAAAATATTTCCTTGAAAATGATATCCGTAGCTGACGGCATAGCAGCATTAATGCTCCCTTTTTCCATCTTATCAAGCTTATCTTTATCTTCAATTAAATCGCCAATTATGCTGATTACATTATCAATCATATTTTCGTCTTCATTAACTATAATTGCTCCACCCTTATCTGCAACCGACTTCGCATTAAAATACTGATGATTTCCTGTAACATTAGGTGATGGAATCAATATCGATGCTCTACCACATATAGTAATTTCTGCCAGCGATAATGCTCCGGCTCTCCCTATTATTAAGTCTGATGCTCCTAAATAGTTAGGCATATCTTCTATATAGTCCTTAATCGTAACTTTATCAGTCTCTTCGAATTTTTCTACGATTCCATCGTAGTACATCGCTCCTGTACCAAATATTAATTTAATTTTATCCATCTCTCCAAATTTTTTAATTATTTCTATCATTGTTTCATTTATTGCTTTAGCACCTTGGCTTCCGCCAAAACTAAATATTACAAAATCGTCTTTTGCTATATTTAAAGTTTCTCTAGCACTTTCTTTAGTAATTCCATAAAATGTTTCTCTAACAGGATTCCCCGAATATATTATTTTCTCATCCATAATATTACTGAAATATTTTCTTGCAGCATCAAAACCCAAAAATATCTTATCCACATACTTACTTAATTTTTGGTTAGCCATTCCCGGATAAGCATTTTGCTCGTGTATATATATTTTAGAACCATATTTATGACCGGCTAAAATCACAGGGAAACTTACATAACCTCCTGTACCGATAACTATGTCTGGTTTGAATTCCTTCATTATTTTAAGAGATTCTCTCTTGCCTTGCATAACAACATAGCCAGTTTTTATTAGGCCAATAATACTTCCTCTTACCACCCATCTAGACTTAACAAATTTAATATCGTAACCATTATTAGGAACAATGGTTGCCTCTAGACCTCTTTCAAATCCTAAATAGAGAAATTCAGCATTAGGCATTTTTTCTTTTATTTTATTACCTATGGCTATTGCAGGATAAATGTGACCACCTGTTCCGCCTCCCGTTAAAATAACCTTCATGCCTTCTTGTTATCCTTTCTTGATATATTTAATAGCATACCCATGCTAGTTAAAAAAACTATAAGAGATGTACCGCCATAACTTACAAAGGGAAGTGTTATTCCTGTTGCTGGCATAGATGCAGTAACTACTGCCACGTTTATTATTACTTGAACCGCTAGCATCATAGTTATCCCAGATGCAAGTAATAGCCCCGCTTTATCCTTAGCATTAATTGCTATTGCTAGTCCTCTGTATATAAGTATTAAATAGCATATCATCATAACTGCAATTCCTATAAATCCAAGTTCTTCACCGATTATAGCTAATATAAAATCATTTTGTGGCTCTGGCAAATACAAGTATTTAGTTATACTGGCACCTAGTCCTCTTCCAGTAACGCCTCCGTTTCCAAGCGCAATCAGTGACTGAGAAACTTGATATCCTTCTTCCAATTTGTTAGCAAAGGGGTCCATAAAGTTTGTAAGACGAGCATACCAATGAGTATCTTGCTTAAAAGATAATATATACATCATCCCTGCTATAAACACACCTATGAGTCCTACTAAATACCCCCAATTTAATCCTGCTATCAGCATTATCGCTACCATAATGGCGCATATTACTATAGCCGTAGATAAATTTGGCTGTTTAATGATTATACCCGCATAAACTGCCATAATTGCAAAAAGCGGAGCCAATCCAGTCGTAAATTTTCTTATTCTTTCAGGTTTATCCGCCAAAAATGCTGCTGTAAATATTATTAATCCAAGCTTAGTAATTTCGCTCGGCGTAATTCTTATTCCCATAACAACAATCCATCTGGTAGCATAATTTACTGTAACTCCAAGCGGTGTATATACAAGAATCAAAAGTAAAAAACATAATCCTAGTACAACGGTTGCTACCCTAATATTGGTATACCAATGATAATCCACTTTCATAAAAACAAGCATAGATACTATCCCCATCATTGCAAAAGCACATTGCCTTTTTAAATAGTAATAAGGATCTCCTTCACCTATATTCATAGTTGAGTAATAGCTTGCACTAAAAACCATAACTATACCAAAAACGACAAAAAGTACTACCAAAAGTATTACCAAAAAATCGTATTCGCCTTTTTTAGACAATTTTAATATACTCAAGCCCATGCTCCTTTTTTAACTTTCTAATAGTTCAACACAATCTTTGAAGTGTTCACCTCTTTGTTCAAAATTATCATACATATCCCAACTTGCACATGCTGGAGACAATAAGACATTGTCGCCTTCTTGTGCTAATGCAGTTGCTTTTACTATGCATGCATACATATCTTCTTCAGTATATATTTCATTAAATCCAGCTTTACGTGCACTTTTTTCAATTAGTTCGGCATCTTTTCCCAAAAGAACTAATGCTTTTACTCTGCCTTTTAATGCAGCTCCTAATACATCGAAGTTTTGAGATTTGCCATCTCCACCTGCGATTAAGATTATGTTCTTTTTTAATGCATCTAAGGCTATTAAAGTCGCATCTACATTCGTTCCTTTAGAATCGTTATAGTAGTTTATTCCATCTACTACCCTAACATATTCTATTCTGTGTTTAACACCTTTAAATTCCTCTATAGCCTTACCTATAACCTCCGGATTTATTCCTGCCAAGAAACTTATAGCAGAAGCAGCCAGTGCATTTTCAACGTTATGGTCACCTAATATCTTCAAGTCAGAAACTTTACATATTACATGTTCAATTCCGTCCGCATCTTTCATTATGATAAGTTTATCTTTAACAAACGCACCAAAATTTAGTTCTTCTAATCTACTGAAAGGTACTATTTTAGCTTTACAGTCTTTAGCTAATTCAAAACATTCTTTATCATCATAATTAATAACTAGGTATTCGCTTTCATCTTGATTTTCAAATATTCTAGCCTTTACGTCTCCATAATTTTTCATTGTCTTATGTCTATTTAAATGGTCTGGTGTTAAATTTAATATAGCTGATATTTCAGGATTAAAATACTTTATAGTCTCTAACTGAAAGCTACTTGTCTCGGTAATTAACCATTGGTCTGCCGAGGACTTAACCGACTCTGATATAAGGGCTATTCCAATATTTCCTGCCACTGAACTATTAACCCCAGCTTTTCTGAAAATTTCACCTACTAAAGTTGTTGTTGTTGTTTTACCATTAGTCCCTGTTATTGCAGCATATTTACCTTGGCCTATTCTAAAGGCAATTTCAAGTTCGCCAATTACTTCAACGCCTTTGACTCTCGCTTCGTTAATAAAGTCCAAATCAGGATCTACTCCCGGACTTAATACAACCATATCAAAAGCATCCATGTTAGCAGGTCTATTTCCAAGATAACATTTAATCTCCTTGCTTACTAAATACGAAAGCAATTGAGGCTCTATATTTTCTTCTGCTTTGCTATCTTGAATAGTAACATTAGCACCAAGCGATAGCAATGCCTGTGTAGCAGCTACACCAGATTTACCCATGCCTACTATAAGTATTTTTTTATCAATTATATTTTGCAAATTACTTTCATACATAATATTTTCTCCTAACTATACAGCTATAATATAAGCTAAAATAGCACAAATTAAAGTGGCCGACCAAAACATTAAGACTACTTTTTGTTCTTTCATTCCACTAAGTTCAAAGTGATGATGTAACGGTGCCATTTTGAAAATCCTCTTACCACCGCTTGCCTTAAAATATCCTACTTGCAGTATTACTGATACTGCTTCTAAAACATATATAAGTCCTACAATCGGTATCAAAAGTTCCATTTTCATTATTACTGCTGCTGCTACGATTGCTCCACCTAGTCCTAAAGAACCAGTATCTCCCATAAATATCTTCGCAGGATATTTATTATGAATCAAGAAACCTCCACACGCACCTGCAGTCGCTGCCATAGCTACTGTCATGTAATCATTACCTATATTTAATGCTATTAGTGAAAAAGTCAAAGCGACTATTAATGTTACACCTGAAGCTAGACCATCTAAACCATCTGTTAGATTAACGCTATTAGTAACTGCCAATACTACAAATATTATAAACGGTATATATAAAATCCCAAAGTCTACAAATTTGTCTGCGAATGGTACCCATACGCTAGTACCACCCTCTGTCATATTGGCCATATAAAAAGCAAATCCAATAGCCACCAACGTCTGCATTCCAAATTTTTGCCAAGCTTTAAGTCCTAAGTTGTTTTTCCTAATCACTTTATAGTAATCATCTATGAACCCTATAGTAGCGAATGCTAGCGTTACAAGAATAAGCAACATTGTAGTTTCATCCATTCTACCGTCTAGAAGAATTCCCATCGTAAGTCCTATAAAAATAGCTATTCCTCCCATAGTAGGAGTGCCATCTTTTTTCAAATGGGATTTAGGGCCTACTTTTCGAACAAATTGTTTGAACTGTCTGTTCTTAAAATATGGTATTAGTACTGCGGTTAATAATGCTGTACAGCCTAGACCAATAGTGAAAATCATAATAACCTGTGGTAAATACATCTTATTGTCTCCTAATCTATTTCTTCAATTTTGTTTACTACTTTTTCTAGAGCCATGCCTCTAGATGCTTTAACCAAAATAACATCCCCTTCGTTTAGTATATCAGCTAATAAAGAGTATATATCTTCTTTAGTTTTAAAATAGTATATTTTAGTTCCAGATGTGACTGTTCTTGCTGCTTCTGCAATATCAACTGCATACTCCCCTATAGCTATAAGTATATCTACATTCTTCTCTGCTACATGTCTACCTACTATCTCATGAGAGGAAACCGTATCATCGCCTAATTCATACATATCGCCTAAAATGGCTACTTTTCTTTTACCTGTCATACTTATTAGTGTATCTACAGCACTTAAAACAGATTCCTTGCTAGCATTATACGTATCATCAATTAATGTAAACTTATCAGTCTTCTTGATTTCCAACCTATTTTTAGTCATTTCTAGATCACAAAGACCTTCAATCGCTTTTGGTACCGGGATTCCTATTTCGTACGCAGCAGCAATTGCCAATGCTGCATTGTATGCATTGTGCATGCCAAGTATAGGAAGCTCTACATTATATTCTACATCAAAATACACCAATGTAAATTCTATACCTTTATCACCCAAATCGCAAATGTTTTTCACTAAAATGTCTGATTTAATTTCACTCCCGACAGAAGTTATTTTAAAATCCTTTCCCGTATCATTAAAAACTCTTTCTTTACTTAAAATATCACAGCTTTCATTGATTACCAACGTATGACTTTTGCTAAAATATTTACTTATCTTTAGTTTCTCTTTTAATATTCCATCTCTTGATCCATGTACTTCTATATGGGAAGAACCTATCGTTGTTACTATAGCTACATCAGGCTTCACTATTTCAGCCAGCCTTTCTATGTGACCATCATAACCTGTTCCCATTTCAATTATTACTACTTCCAAAGAACTATCAAAAGTAAATATTGTAAGAGGAACTCCTATATCATTATTTAAATTACCTATATTTCTGCCTGCTTTATAACTTTTTCTAACTATACTGTAAAGTAAATCTTTTGTAGTTGTTTTGCCTACACTGCCAGTTATACTAATCTTTTTTACATCAAGAATTTCTAAATAAGCTTTAGCTAAATCTTGCAATGCTACTGTAGTATCTTCAACCAAAATTAAATTTATATCATTTTTATCCTTTAGTTTTGCTATCCACGATTCATCAGAAATCACAAAAGATTTACATCCTTTTTCATAAACGTCATCTAAAAACTTATGAGCATCATGTTTGACACCAACTAATGAAACAAACAAACCACTTTCGGTCACCCTTCTTGAGTCTATACTGACATTATCAATATATTCATTTCTATTCCCGTTCAAGAGTTTTCCTGAAACTGCTTTCTCAATAAAGCCTATATCTATTTTATTCATTATTTACTCCCAATATATTTGTACTGTTTCACCTTGTTTAATCTTTTCACCGGCTTTTGGATACTGATCTACAACTACGAACTCTTCATCGTTTTCAGGCGTTGGCGATATGTTCCATTCTAATCCCTGTACTTCTACCATGTTTATTGCTACTCCACTCTTGTAGCCTACAAGCTTAGGCACGACTACATATCCGCTTTCTATAGTAGCTATTTCACTTTCAGTATAGCTTGGTTCTATGTTTAAGTACACTAGTGATTTTTCCAAAATTTCTTTTGCCGGTGGCCCAGCTGTAGCTGCACCATAATAACTACCTTTTGGTGTATCCACTATAACGAGTACTACGATTTGAGGATCATTCATTGGAGCCATACAAATAAAGGAAGAGTTAGTATCTGTTGAATATCCACTCTCATTAGCTATGTAAGCCGTACCACTTTTACCACCTACTCTATAACCAGGTATTTGTGCAAACTTTCCACCACCGTCAGTTATATAGTATTCCATTATCTCTCGCATTTCATCCGCGGTTTCTTCTGAAATTACTTTTCTTACCACTTTGTCTTCATATTCTTTAACGGTTTCTCCTTCACTGTTGGTAATGCTTTTCACTACCTTAGCTTGCATAAGTTTGCCGTCATTTCCCATAGCACATATCGCTGATATGAGCTGTATCGGAGTTACTGCTATACCTTGTCCATACCCCATAGTAGCTAAATCCACTACAGACATAGTGTCTTTATCTTGCAAAATCGCGCTTGATTCTCCTGGCAAATCTATTCCCGTTATTCCCGTAAACCCATAAAGTCCTAAATATTTAAAGTATCCTTCTCTTCCTAAATCTAGAGCAACTTGCGCTAGCGCAGGATTACAAGAATTTCCGACAGCTTCCTTTATCGTTTGAATACCGTGAGAAACTGAACTCCAACAATTCAGCGTAGTGTCTGCTACATTTATTTTAGTATTACATGCATACGTAGATTCCGACGTTGTCGTACCTTCTTCTATAGCTGAAGATGCACATACTAGTTTAAAGGTAGACCCCGGCTCATATACGTCACTTACAATAGGATTTCTCCACATGCTATTTAAATAATCTGATTGTTCCTGATATGATAGTTTTTTAAATTCTTCATATTCTTCTTCATCTGCTGGTCTTGAAGGTGTATTAGGGTCATAGTCAGGAACCGTAGACATAGCTAATACATCACCCGTTTTGGGGTCCATAACCACACATGTTATCTTATTAGCATCAGTTTTTTCCATTGCTTCATCTAACGCTTCTTCAACATAATGCCCTATTACTTCATCTGTAGTAAGTATTAAGTTGTTTCCATCGCTTGCTTCATAATATAACTGTTGACCTTCAGCTAAAGTATTCCCGTCTCTATCTGTATTTTTAACCCACCTACCAAACACACCTGTAAGTTCATCGTTATACTGATATTCTAATCCATATCTTCCTGTGTTATCAGCAGTCATACCACCTAGCAATTGAGACATAAATGCACCATTTGGATATACTCTTGTAGTTGATGTTCTTACAACTATAGAAGCATAACCTAAATCCATGACTTTTTTTACAACTTCATAGTCATACTCTTCACCAAGTTGAACCATACTTTTATCTGAACCCAAAACTTCAGTTAATTCTTTATTTTTAATATCTAGAATCTCAGCTAGTTCTTCTACTACCTTTTCCTTTTGCTCTTTTTCCTGATTGGCATAAAGACTTTGATTGTACGCATATATTTTATAACTTGTAGCACTGATTGCAAGTTCCTTTCCGTTTCTATCATATATACTTCCTCGTTTTGGTTCTATATCCGTATCTTCTGTTTGAACTTTTGCTGCTTCAGCATTAAGCTCATTAACTTTTACGACCTGTATATATGCAACTCTAAATACTAAAACAGTGAAAACCACTAAAACAATAGAAAATATTGCAATGATTCTATGTCTATTCAATGAGTCTATTCTATTTTTGTTGGTTTTTCTTTTTTTCACTTATTGTTCACTCCTAATATTAGAAAAAACAGCCACTTATTCAAGAGAATCAGTGGCTAATTAGCAATTTTTTTATGTTTATTAGTTATATGCCCCGTCTTTTATTATTGCGGCCAAACTTTCTTCCGGCATATCTTCCTCAGTTACATGAATGCACTTATCAGGATCTGGATAGACCATACCCAGCTCTGTAGATGCAATATTTTCTATATAATCAATCTTACTGGCTTCGCCAATTCTTATATTTAAACTGTCTATCTCTGATTGAACATATACATTTTCTTTAGCAAGGTTATTGTTTGCATTTTTCAAATCCGCTGAATATGCTGATAACAATACTATAGCAATGCATACAAGGCCTGTCAATATAATATTAATAATTGCTTTACTCTTTTCTCCTGTACTTATAGATATACTTTTTTTATTAACTGCCTTAGAAATAAATTTTTCATTCTTTTTCTTGATTGTTTTCTTCGTATTTCTCTCTTCCCTAGTTGGCCTGTCTTTATAACTCGGCGCTTCAAAGTATGGATTGTTACCGAAATACGAATCGCTACTAAACTCTCCTATTGAATTGTAGGTAGTAGCAGTGCTAAACCTTCTTGTAGCCATATTTCACCTCACAATTTTTCGATAACTCTAAGCTTTGCGCTTCTTGACCTTGGATTAACTTCTAGTTCATCCTCCGTAGGTATAATTGGTTTTTTAGTTACCTTTTTTACATCTGCTACTTTTCCACATACGCAAATCGGGAATTCTTTAGGACAAGTACAAGGGTTTAACCTATCATTAAACTTCTCCTTAACGATTCTATCCTCTAAAGAATGAAAAGTTATTATTGAAAGCCTACCTTTAGACTTTAAAACATCCAGGTAATCATCAATTGATTCTTCTAACGCATCCAATTCACCGTTTACTTCAATTCGAATTGCTTGAAATGTACGTTTAGCTGGATGTGGTCCATCTCTTCTTGCTGCCGCAGGTATAGCTGCTTTAATAATGCTAACTACTTCTCCTGTGGTTTTAATGTCACCTTCTTTTCTTGCGTTTAATATAAACTTTACTATTCTGGCTGCCCATTTTTCTTCGCCATATTTATTAATTACATCAAATAATTCTTTTTCAGAATATGTATTTACAACATCATATGCTGAAAAACTATCATCTTCATTCATTCTCATATCCAACGAAACGTCTTGCATATATGAAAATCCACGTTCACCATTATCAAGTTGAAACGATGAAACTCCTAAATCCATAACAGCCCCATCAATACCTTCTATGTTTAATTCCTTTAATATCTCTTTAATATTGTTATAATTGTCATGGACAAAAATCTTTTTGCAATTATATTCATTTAATCTTTCACCAGCAGCATCTATTGCTGCATTGTCTCTGTCTATTCCTATTAACAACCCGTTTTCATTCAACTTTTCACAGATACCCGAAGAATGTCCGCCGCCACCTAAAGTACCGTCTACATATATTCCGTCTGGCTTTATCTTTAAACTATTAATGGTTTCTTCATAGAGCACAGATACATGTTTAAATTCCATAACACTCTCCTAATAAAGACCATTTAAAGCTTCAGCTATTTCTTCTTCGCTATAAGCATTATCATTAACTTCGTTGAATAGATTACGGTCCCATATTTCTATAACTTTATTTGACCCGATAGTCACTAGTTCTTTTGTTATACCTGCGTATTCCATAAGATCGTCAGTGATTACTATCCTACCTTGGCTATCTATATTACATTCGACTGCATTACCACTAAGGCTTCTAATAAAAGCTCTTATTCTTTTGTCTGACTGTGGTAAACTGTCTAGTTTTTCCATCTGCGCTTCCCAACGCTCTACAGTGTATATGTTAAGGCATTTATCCAGTCCTTTTGCAACAAAACATTTACCTTTTAAAAGCTCTCGATGCTTAGAAGGTACTATTATTCTGTTTTTCTGATCTATTGAGTTGTAATATTTACCAACAAATCTCTCTGACATGGCTATTCTCCTTTTAAATACAACTCCATTTTACACCACGATTCACCATATCGCAACAAAAATATGGGAAATCAGCCCCTAAATATTAATATATTTTATTTTTGTCTATCTAAGATTATTTTTCTGTACAACAAAAAAGAGCAAACACTATATATTGTGTTTGCTCTATACGCTTGTCTACATATATGGTACTGTTGTTATTTAATTTTCCCTAGTGTGAACTTCCATACGCAGTGGCACGTTTTATCTCTTACGTCTGGGAAGCAAGTTAGGCATTCTGTTTCAAATCTATCATCTATAGTCTTTGCAAAATCTCCATATTCAATAATTCCAACAGATTTACATGAATGATACTCCATTCCTTTTCTCTCTCTTGCGTGCTGAACTCTGCATTCCAACATTCTATAAGTAAGAGAATCTTCAGTTCTAATAATTTCATCTTTTGAAAAATTAGCATAAAATCTAAGCTTCAAGGCTTTTTCTAAACCATCAAACCCACTATGCTCAGGAAGTTCTAAAAATTGTTTAATTTTTTTTGCTTCGATTACAGTAAAACCTTCCCATACTTTACGATCATTTTCCATGGCTACATCCATACCGTAGCCCTTTTCAAATCTTTGAAACCAAAGTCCATCCATTGCTAACCAATTTTTTGAGTATATCTCAATTAGATCAATTAGTTGTTCTTTTGTGAAGTTTTCTAAATATGGATTCATCATTTATTGCACCTCTCATACTTCTTAATCCCAATTTCTGCTTCCAAATTATTATTGCCATTAACTAGCGTATAAAAAGTATATACCTTGTCAGCTCTTGAATCAATTCCTATAGGCTCTCTGGCTTTACTTCTAAATATTTCAATGTTACTTCCGATCGGTGCTTCTTTCATATATCTTAAGTTAATAGAAGTTATGAAACTATTTTCCATATCTGGTATATTATCATAAATTATCTTAAGATATCTCGTATTATTTAAATGTCTGTTAAAGTCAGTGTCACTAAGATTCACTTTAAACGTATCAACTTTATCCATTTCCAAATCTTTTGATATTCTAAACCTCTCTTTTAGTTCCATTTCTAAGGGTTTATCTATAGAGTATTTTGTCATATCGTAATCGTTATATTTAACTAGCTTCTTATTCTCTACTTCAATAAGTGCCCAATTACTCATAGCTTTAACCACAACTTCATCGTCTTTAATAATTTCATAAGCTCTTGGATAATTTGCAGCTCTTCCTTTTATATGCCACGTGTTTACAGTAATTTCATCATATTTTCTGATTGGTTTGTATATTTCTATATTAATCCTGCTCAATATAAAGGAATAGCCATTTTTATACAATTCATCACAGGGTATAACTTCATCTCTTGATTGATGATCCGCCGATTCCTGTAAATACATCTGTAATTGTTCTGGTCTAATCACATTGTTATAGTCTATATCATGTGAAGTAACGCTAAATTTATCTGAATATTTCATTTTATGCCCCTAATCTTCTATTGCTATCATAACGCTAACTCCGTCTACCAGTGCTTGACCTATATACACTGCAAATACACAAAAACTTACACTTAAAATTACATATGCAGCGCTAGCTATTACGTTTCCGTCAGCCATTAACTCCTGTGTTTCAAGTGCAAATGACGAAAACGTGGTGAATCCTCCACAAAGGCCCACTTTTAAAAACAACATAGCATTATCATTCATGATACAACTTTTAGCGCTAATTGCAACCACTATACCTATTAATAACGACCCTAGTATGTTAATTAATAGTGTTATATATGGAAAGTCCATTCGTACTATCGGGATTCCTGTCATAAGGTATCTCATAACAGCTCCTGTAAAGCCACCCAAACCTACTATTAAACAATTAATCATCTCTAATCCTTTCTTAATTAAATAACCTGTCCTCCGTTAACTCCAATTATCTGACCTGTAATATAGTCAGAGCTATCAGAGGCTAAAAACTCCATGGTATTAACAATATCCCCTACAGTTCCAATTCTACCCATTGGTATTTCTTCTATCATTTCTTCTTTGTTATATATCTTATTCATATCTGTATCTATCACTCCAGGCGCTATACAATTTACATTTATATATGAAGGAGCCAACTCTTTTGCAAGAGCTTTCGTCATTCCAATTATTCCTGCTTTCGCTGAGGAGTATGCAACTTCACACGAAGCTCCTACTTCACCCCACATCGATGATATGGTTATTATCTTGCCCGACCTATTATTTACCATATTAGGAAGTACACTTTTTATACAGTAGTACACGCCATTTAAATTGGTGTCGATTATTTTTCCCCAGTCTTCATGACTAATGTCTGTCACTAGTCCGCTTTTTGAAATTCCCGCATTACAAATTATTACATCAACTCTGTTATTTAGTAAAACTATCGCATCTTTTATAGCTATTTCAACTTCTTCATGCTTACTTACATCACATTTTATTGCAAATGCTCCAGTCTCTTCTGAAATCACTTTAGCTAAGTCTTCGGAAGCTTTATATAAAAATACTACATTGCATCCTATACTTTTAAAATGCCTTACGGCTTCCGCACCTATTCCACGTGAGCCTCCAGTAATTAAAATATTCTTGATCATATTATTCTCCTAATAAAAAAGCTTCTGCAATATAAGAAATACCACAGAAGTCATTAGCCTTTAGCAATTTAGGGCTATGCCCAAGGGAGTACCTCATTCCCTGAATTCATTTAATTTTAGCATAATTACACTGTCATATCAAGATTTATTTTTACATCCTTGTAAATTCGTGATATTATGTATCATGTAACTTTATGGAGGTCCCTATGTCATTAATAATTGCACTTGCTGTATTACCGGCAATATATTTACTGGTAGTTATTTACAGATTGGATAAAATAGAAAAAGAGCCATTAGGCTTAATTATAAAGCTCTTTATTTTTGGGGGATTTTCAGCACTTATCGCAGCCACGTTAGAACAATATGGCCAGTCGATTTTAGGCTTATTCCAATTTAATGATACTAGGGTTTATACAGTGATTTTTGCGTTTTTAGTAGTAGCGGTAATTGAAGAAGGTGTAAAATTCCTGTTCTTAAAAAGAATAACTTGGAGACATCCTGCGTTTAATTATAGGTTTGACGGAATAGTTTACGCAGTAGCTGTATCACTTGGTTTTGCTGCGTTAGAAAATATTATGTATATATTTAGTTACGGACTCGCAGTAGTCATTCCAAGAGCATTACTAGCTATACCTGCTCATACAGGTTTTGCTGTTTTTATGGGAGCATACTTTGGACGTGCTAAAAAGGCATATGATAATGGTAATATTAAAAAATCCAGAACACTAATGTTCTTGGGCTATATTATAGCCGTTTTTCTTCATGGTTTTTACGACTCCGTAGCTATGCTAGAAGAACCGATTTTTACTACAATTTTTCTGATATTCGTAGTGGTTATGTATATAGTAGTAATAAAAAAAGTAAGAAAGGAATCAAGAACCGATTCCGTCGTTTGAAATATTTAGGTCTTTGTAGTAAAATACTTATAGATTATGGCATTTAGAAAGGCAAACAAATGAAAAAATTTAAGTATATCTATGGTCCCGTTCCTTCAAGAAGAATGGGAAATTCCCTTGGGATAAGCCCTATACCAGAAAAAACATGTAACTACAGTTGCGTTTATTGCCAGCTCGGAAGAACTGACCACTTATCTAATATACGAGAAGAATTCTTCCCCTTAGAAGACATTTTATCTGAATTAAGAGATTACAACGTAGGTGAACACGATATAGATGTTATTTCTATTGTAGGTGAAGGCGAACCTACTTTATATAGCAGATTAGGAGAACTTATCATTAGTATAAAGGAGATTACTAAAAAACCAGTTGCTGTTATAACTAACGGCGCCCTCCTGTATGACAAAGAAGTAAGAAAAGAGCTCATGGCAGCAGATATAGTTCTTCCGTCAGTAGACGCATACAGCGAAGAAATATATAAAAAAATTGATAGGCCTTATGGTAAATTTAAATTCAACACTATACGCAAAGGTCTTATTGATTTTTCAGATGAATATAAAGGACAACTTCATCTTGAGATTATGCTAGTTGACGGTTTTAACAGTAGCGATGAAGATATTGAAGCGTTTAAAGAATATTTAAAGAAAATCAACTACGATAAAGTATATATAAACACTTGTGTAAGACCTCCTGCAGAGTCAAACGTTAAACCCGTTGGACATGACAGGATAGCTCACGCTGTCAATGAACTGAATGGTATATCTATAGATATGCTTGCATCTGGTAGCTTCTACAGCGATACAGAAAACACATATGATGCAGTTTTAAGCATTAGTAGTAGGCATCCTCTTAGCCAATTCGAACTTAAGAGTTTTCTTTATTCAAGAGATTTAAGTGAAGAAGATATTGATAGCATGATAGCTAAGCTAAGCGTCGATGAAAGAGTTACCGTAATTAATTACGGCGGTATCAAAACATATAGATCTAGAAAAGACAAGAGAGGTAATTAAGTTGAAAACAGACTCAATCATAACTAAGGTAGCAGCCATCCATGACCTTTCAGGCTTTGGAAGAGCTTCTCTTACTACTGTAATCCCCGTACTTTCAACCATGGGTATTCAAACTTGCCCTGTACCTACTGCAGTTTTATCTACCCACTCAGGTGGATTTGAAGGCTATACCTTCAAGGATTTAACTGATGAAATTCCAGGATATATTAATCATTGGAAAAAACTAGGGCTTAGCTTCAACTGTATATATTCAGGTTTTCTAGGTTCAGCTAAGCAAATAGCTATAGTTATGGATATGATTAAATCTTTCAGAACTGAAGACAACTTGGTGGTTATAGATCCTGTACTTGGAGATAATGAAGCCTTATACAGTTCAATTAGCAAAGACATGGTTCCTGAGATGCGTAAGCTGATAGCCTTTGCGGATATAATAACTCCAAATTTTACTGAAGCCAAAATATTACTCGATACTAAAGAACTTCCTAGTATTGCTACAGGTAAAAAATGGTTAAAAGAATTATCTAATATGGGTCCTAATACAGTAATAATAACTAGCTTTCCGGGAAACGATGATTCGCTTAACACAATTGCATATGACAAAGAGAACGAAGAATACTGGATAGTTCCTACTAAGCTACTTCCAGTTAACTACCCTGGCACAGGAGATCTTTTTACAAGCGTCCTTATCGGTTGTATGATGAATGGAGAAAACCTCCCTATTTCAACAGCTATAGCATCAAAATTCGTTTATGAATGCATTGAAACCAGCAGCAAATTTGACTATCCGAGAAGAGACGGTGTACTATTAGAACAGATGCTTCCGGAATTGAGAAAACCTTTTGTTGATTTGGTTTATAATAAGATATAAATTCTTGTAATACCGGTTTACCGCCGGTATTTTTTTTATTTAAAAAGCAACCAACGTGAATCAGTTGCTCTTTAACAAAGTAAATGTAATGTACTAAATGTTTAGTTTATATTACTTGCTTTTATTATTATCAGCTTTTGCCTGTTTCATAGAAAGAGAAATACGCTTTTTCTTCTCATCCACCGACAACACCATCACTTCTACAATATCTCCAACAGATACCATTTCCGAAGGATGCTTGATGAATTTGTCCGCAATCTCTGAGATATGAACAAGTCCGTCCTGATGCACACCAATATCAACAAATACTCCAAAATCAATGACGTTACGCACCGTACCGGTTAAAATCATATTGGGCACAATGTCTTTTATATCAATCACGTCCGTACGCAACAGGTTTACAGGCAGCTCGGTACGTGGGTCACGCCCAGGCTTCATCAACTCGCTTATTATATCTCTAAGAGTAGGTAGACCAACCCCACATTCTTCCATAGCCTTAGTTTCTCCATAACTTTTCAATCTCTCCTGAAGTTCTGAAATCTCACCGTCCGCCACGTTCTTGAGGGTATAACCGCACAACGCAATAAGCTTTTCTGCCGCAGAATAGCTTTCGGGATGTACTCCAGTATTATCCAGCACGGATTTGCTTTCGGATACCCGCAAAAACCCTGCACATTGCTTATACGCTTTGGGCCCTAACTTTGGTACCTTAAGTAGTTGTCTGCGAGAAGTAAATGTACCATTTTCCTCGCGGTATATAACAATGGTTTTGGCAGTACTACCGTTTAACCCAGAAACACGCTGTAGCAGAGAAGGTGATGCTGTATTTACGTCTACACCTACAGCATTGACGCAGTCTTCTACTACACCTATCAGTGCCTCATCAAGTCGTTTTTGGGGCATATCATGCTGATACTGTCCTACACCTATTGCCTTGGGATCAATCTTTACAAGCTCCGCTAACGGGTCTTGCATCCTTCGCGCGATGGATATTGCGGAACGCAGATTAACATCATACTGGGGGAATTCCTCTGCCGCTAGTTTGGACGCTGAATAAACTGACGCACCCGCCTCGTTGACAATCATGTAGCTGACCCCCGGCGTACCAGAAATCAATTCGCTTGTCATCTGTTCCGTTTCACGGGAGGCTGTACCGTTTCCAATGGCAATATGTTCAACTTTATGTTTATTAATCAACTTTTTAAGGGTTTCGATACTTTCCATCTTCTGGCTATCACCAAAGGTTGGATAAACCACAGCCGTATCTAAAGTTTTACCCGTTCCATCCACTACTGCCACCTTGCATCCATGTCTGTAACCTGGGTCTAGGCCCATTGTGACATGGCCTTTTATAGGTGGTTGCATTAACAGTGGCTTTAGGTTAAGGGAAAAATTACGGATTGCTCCATCCGAAGCTTCATCAGTCAGTGCGTTACGCACCTCTCTTTCAATGGACGGAAAAAGCAAACGGTCATATCCATCCTCCGCTGCGTGAAGAACAAAATCCGATCCGCGAGAGCCTGGTTTTACTGCCATATCCCAAATAATGCTCAATGCCCGTTCTCTTGCTATATGCACCGAAGCCTTCAGAAATCCCTCTTTTTCGCCTCGATTTATTGCCAGAATCTGATGCCCCTGTAGCCGTGATAAAGGTTTTTCGAAGGCATAATAAAGACTATATACCGAATCTTCATCTTTTTCTGCGGCGACATCCAAAGCTCCTCTGCTCATAATCATCTCCCTAAGTCGGCGTCTGATGCTTGCACTGTCCGCCACAATCTCAGCCACAATATCCGATGCTCCTGCAAGCGCTTCTTGAGCATCTTTCACATCCTTTTCCACGTCTATATATTCTGCGGCAAGGATTTTTATATCTGATAGATTTTTGTCCTGCTCAAAAAGTTTTAACGCAAGTGGCTCAAGTCCTTTTTCTTTTGCAACAGTTGCACGAGTTCGGCGTTTCTTCTTATATGGGCGGTAGAGATCCTCCACCTCCGACAAGGTTCGAGCTGCATCTATTTGGGCTTTCAGCTCATCTGTTAATTTATCCTGAGTTGCAATGGTCTTTTTTACCTCTTCACGACGCTCGTTAAGGTTCCTCAGATAGTTTAATCTGTCCGCTAAATCACGAAGCACGGTATCATCCATGCTTCCATGCAGTTCCTTACGGTAACGTGCGATGAATGGAATGGTATTTCCTTCATCTATTAAGTCTATGACATTCTGTACGTGTTTTTCACTTTTATTGAGTTCTCTTGCTAATATTTGGGTAATTTTTTCCATCTGTACTCCTTATTCAAAGAAACCTAACATAATTGTTGGGTTCTGTTTAAAAACATTCACACACGTTCTTTTTGCTTTCGTGTCTAATACATTGTACCATTTTTATTCTTTGGAGGATACCAAAAAAACTGTCATACTTTTTAAGCAGAGGACAGCCTTTTTTATAATGCTCTTTAATTGATTTTTTTGTATGTCTATTATGCTATTGGAGGTGTGCCTTCTTCATTTGCTACTACTGCATCAATTTGAATCAATGCATCATTTGTTAACGCAGCTACACCAACGGTACTTCTTGCAGGAATACCTTCTGGAAAAAATGATGTGTAAATTTCATCTACAGCATCCATATCTTCGATATTTTTTAGGAAGATATTTACTTTAACCACATCGCTCATAGCGTGATCTATACTTTCAACAACTGCCTTGATATTCTTTAAGCACTGTTCTGCTTGCTCTTTTACACCACCTGCTACCAATTTACCAGATTTGCCATCGATAGGCAATTGTGCTGAAAGATGGTTGTAATGTGAGAAAGCTACTGTTTGTGTGGAAAGTGAATTCTTTGGTGCATTATCTGTATTGTTCGCTTCTATGATAAGTCCATGTCTGTCTTCAATCAATTGAGGTGGTGTACCGTCTCCGTGTGAAACTACTGCCTCAATTTGTACCAAAGCATCCATTGGTAAAGCTTTAGCAGCAATTGTTGTCCTAGCAGGGACATATGCTACAGCTCTAGCAATTGCTGAGTCTGGAAAAAATGTAGTATAGACTTCGTTTACTACTTCAATATCTGTTAGATTCTTTAGGAAGATATTGATTTTAACAATGTCGTCAAAAGGTACATCGATACTTTCCAAAATTGCCTTAATATTTGTTAAACACTGTGCTGTCTGCTCTTTTATTCCTCCAGCTACTAGTCTACCGCTTTTAGGATTGATAGGTAGTTGAGCCGAAAGATTATTATAATGTGAAAAAGCCACAGATTGTGTTGTTGTATCGCTTGTTGGGGCATTTGCTGTGTTATTTGTAAGCTTTATGAGGTCACCTGATTGTGGAGCATTTGGAATGGTACCTTCACCGTTTGAAATAAGCGCATCAACTTGTACCATTGCATCCATAGGCAATGCATCAACTGCTACTGCTGTCCATGTAGGAACATAGGTTGGGAAGTATGATTTATACACTTCTTCTATTGCGTCAATATCTTTGATGTTCTTAACGAATACAGTGATTCTTACAACATCACTCATAACATGGTCTATACTTTCTACGATTGCCTTGATATTTTCAAAGCACTGTTTTGTCTGTTCTTTTACACCACCTACAACCAACTTACCATTTTTTGGATCAATCGGTAATTGAGCTGAAAAATTATTGTAATGTGAGAAAGCTACAGTTTGTGAATATGGACCTATACTTTTGGGGGCATTTTCTGTATTTCTTGCTAATAAAGTATTATAACCGTTCATATTTGTTTTCTCCTTATAAATTGCTTAGTAATAGATTCGATGCAGTATTAAATTTCTTCATCGTGTATCGTCAATAATACTATTAAATGCTAAATTTTAAAGCACCAGTTGGAATGTATTTTTAAGTACCAGCGGTTTGTACAGTCTATCCTTCCGTTCCCTAAGAATATCTTCATTTTATCATAAAAAAACTGACCTCCATTGTTTGGATTGTTGGTCCAACTTTTGAGGGTCAATATTATTTTTTACTACATTATTTTTTCAAATTATATCAATACGGATTACCATAAACCAGACCAAGAACTATTATTATTACTCCTAAGAATATAAGCACTTTTTTAGAAACATAATCCTTTTTTATCAAAGTAAAGAATGTCGCCGCTAAAACCACTATCACCCCCATTATGACGATAATACTACTTACTTCAATTCCAGGGTTATCGCTAATTATTTCAAAATATATACTAAGCACTATGGGCAATACCAACGCCCCAGTAAAGAAGTAAGAAATAGCTTTTAGTCTTTTTCTATATACTCCATATTTTTCATCCTTAAAGTTTTTAAAGGAACTATACCCTTTCAGCTTAATTAAGCTTTTTTTGCTTTGTAGCCCTTGTACAAGCCAAATAAAACACAGCAATATACAAACTATACCATAAAATATCCGTTGAGGTTCATCATCAAAATTCCCTGCTGTAAAACTTTTATAAAACATAACCAGGAGCACAACTAAGACTAAATAATAAAACATTATATGCTTAGATCCTTTTACATTTTTTTTCAACAAGTTGTTTTTTAAATTTGTAAAGGCTTCTTCTTTATAATATTTATGTTTTTTTTCTTCATCGCAATATACACTCATTCCCTCTATAGAATCCAGGTATATTAAATGGTCATCTTTTACATAGTTTTCTACATCACTAATAATAACTGAATACTTCTTTTTCTTTGAAGAATCCTCAACCTTTTTATAACCTGCTAAAGAAGGAGACTTACTAATTCCAACTAATTCATAACCATCCATGTACATTTTATTTAAATGCTTCTCTGCTTCTTTGCATTCAACAACAGTGTATGGCCAAAATTCAACTTTTCTACGATTCATTTATATACCTCTTTGATTAATAATTATGCTTGCAAAACTATCTGTATTTATTTATATACTATTATATCACTAAACTCAACAATTAAAATAGATTTTATTTCATAAACCTGATTAAAAAACACCTCCTAGTAGATAGTCTTTTAAATTTATCAGACTGTCTACTTTGGAAGTATCATATCAAATTCCATTATTATTTATTTGGTCTCTCTAATTTCTTGAAAATGGTTATTTTCTTTCTTTCATTTTATACATTCCTAAATCCGCTTTTCGAATAAGTTCCTCCGTCGTATTACCATCGACAGGATATGATGCTATTCCATAACTAAACGTACACTTGAACTCGGAATTATCATTATCATCTTGTAGTATAACTTTCTTTTGTCTCAATGCTTCATACTTTATTGCTAATTGTTGCTTATTTATTCCAATATATATACCAACAAATTCATCTCCACCAATTCTTGATAACATATCACTTTTTCTAGTACCTTGACTAATCACCCCTGCTATTGCCTTTATTGCATTATCTCCCATGAGATGACCGTGTTCATCATTAATTCTTTTTAACCCGTCAATATCAATCATAACAATACAAAAGCTTTCAGTATATCGTTCTGCACGAGCAATAGCCTTGCCAATAAACTCTTCAAAAGAACGTCGATTATATAGCGCCGTCAATGAATCAAGTTTAGCTAGAGATGCTTTTTCGAAATATAGTAGCTGATTTGTAAGTGCAAATTCGATATTAGTCTTTAAAAACTCCATGATATTTTTGTCAGTTTCATCAAAAGCATCTAGTTCATTTGAGTCAATATTGATCATTCCAAAGAAGTTTCCTTCTATCCAAATCGGTGTCGAAATAGTAGAGCGAATCAATTTTTCATTACCAATTGACGTTTCAATTGGATGATATCCTTCACGCCCATCTAGATCTTTAATATAAATAGTTCGATTCAACAATCCCTCTGTTTTCTGATATAAGAACGAATCGGTAAGGGGCAGAACAAACTTCTTTATGGAATCAGAAAATCCTCTATGTGCAGCAACAGTCAAGTTCTCTCCTTCTATTAAAAGGACAGTGCCCACGGTTGCTTTTTCCAGGGCTTGAAAAGAGGTCTCCAAAATAATTTCATATATATCCTGAAGTTTCTCCAAATGGAATACTTGATGTGTTACATCCAAAATTAAATTTTGCAATTTTGTAACTCGCATTAATTGTTTCTCGTTTTGCCATTTTTCGCTTTTAACAATGAGATATGAAACGATGAATGTAGAACCTTCTAACTCAACTGCTTTGGATTTTATTTCATACCGCTTGTCTATTCCTTTTATGGTGTTTATCGAAAATTCATGATTGATGGTAATATCTTCAAAAAAGATGTTCAGATTTTCATTCAAGATTTGCTGAATTTGAGTAATTCCAACTTCCTCGTAAAGCAAATTATTGCAATGAACAATCTCCCCTCTAGCATATATAACAGTAGGGAATGGTGAAGTTTTTTCAATCCGCTCAAACAACTTATTTGATTCTAAGACTTTGCTATCCATTTTCATTTCCCCCTTTTTCTCTATTGTTACTCTATCCTTTGCAAAACTAATATGATTTTAAATTTTATCAATAAGGATTTTTATATCCTAGACCAACAACTATTATGATGATACTACTTAAGTCAATTCTAAGGTTCTCTTTAATAATTTCAAAATATATACTAAGCACTATTGGTACTAACAGCAACCCATCAAAAAGTAATATCTATCTTTTAGTCGTTTTCTATATCGTTAATAACAACTGAATACTTCTTTTTCTTTGCAGTGTCATCAACTTCTTTATATCCTACTAAAAATGTAACCTTACTTATTCCAACTCATTCATAACTCTTACTAAATTAGTATATCACAGACTTACAAAATCAGAAAGATTTTCGTGCCAGAAAGCTCTCCAATTATTACATTTTCTCTCTTTTCTTTCAAATGTAGTTCCCATAATATCCCTCACATGTTTAACTATAAATGCATTATATATGCAGTACCTTGAAATAAACTTAAAGAAATAGACATTCTTTTCAAAATGTCTATTTCTTATTTTTTATTTGTTTATATATTTTTCAATTATCGTTTAAATGATTTGATTATTTCTTTCAATTTAATTTTATTACCATAATTCAATGAACCAAAACGATAAATATAAATCGATGAAGCCGCAAACAACAGAACAGTTAAAACCATAATTGCACTTGAAGCTAAAATCGACACTAGGGACACACTTGTTAGCATGTAACGAATCGGCATTGTAAACAAGGAAACAAAAGGTATAAACGATGTCACCTTGATAATTGTGTTATCAGGCATTTGCATCGCAATGCTTGCTGCAAAATATGCAAAAACAAACAATAACGTAATGGGTGCAACAGCTTTACCAACATCTTCTACTTTAGAAACTAAACTCCCTAAAGAAGCATAGATAAAGAGATAAAGTATGTATCCTAGTACAGAGAACAATATATAAACAACTAAAGTATCCATTGTCATCGAACCCTGAATCATGTCTAAGATGAATTTAGGATAGTTGACTTTATTAAGCATAAAACCAACAAATGCTACTAGGAGAAAGGCCGAAACTTGGAATATCCCCATTAAGCCTGCTGCTGCTACTTTACCTAATATCAGGGTTTTAGGTTTGGTTGAAGTAATCAAGAGCTCCATAGTTCTTGAATCCTTCTCGCGCGCTACAGAAGCTGCCACATTATTTCCGTACAAGAGAATAAGCATGTACATAACAAATAAAACCGCAAAGGCAATCACTGTTCCAGACCCTGCATCCCTACCTAAGGTAATATTCTCATGTTCAATGGGTTGATCTATGATTTTATATACTTTAGTACTATCAATACCCTCTTGAGCGAATAACCTTTGTTCATTTGTGCTAGTTAATATACTTTCAAATATCATTTGCTCAATGGAATCAACGGTTCGATCGTAAGAAATATATGTATACTTATTATAATCATGAACCACAAATCCTGATTCTACTTCTTTATTTGAAACAGCGTTTTTTAAATCTTTTTGATTTGAATAAGCTGTTTCTCCCAATATAGGGCTCAATGTTTCTTCTAGTTCTTCATTCTCATAAACTAAAACAAAGCCTTCTACAATTTCTAAATTTTTTTCATCTGAAGTTTTTCCACTTTCATCATTCCCAAACCAAACCATAAAACTTGGAACTGTCGTAATAATCAGTGCAATTACACACATCACAATTGTAGTAATAATCATGCTTTTACTTTGCAACATACCTTTTAATTCAAATTTAAATACAGTTTTAAATTGTTTCATCGTGGTCACCTACTTTTTCTATAAATATTTCTTGAAGACTCGGTAAATAATCCATGAACATTGAAACTTCAATTTCTTTTATTAGTAAATCTTTAATAAATGCTTCTTTTTTTTCGCCTGGGTTTAAGCTTAAAATAATATCTTCTTTTTCAATTGCATACTTGTGTGCATGTAAAAAGTCCAAATTCGTCATGTCGCCAAAACGTAGGCGAAGTTTACCTTCTCCACTTGTTTTCTTGATTTCGCTTAAAGTTCCCTCTAAAATAATTTTACCTTTATCAATTAATGCAATGTCATCACAAAAAGACTCTACATAACTCATTTGATGAGATGAAAAGATAATTATCCTATCTTCCCTTATATAGTTAGTTAATGCATCTTGGAATATTTTAGCGTTAACCGGATCTAATCCTGAAAATGGTTCATCAAGGATTAGAATATCAGGTTCGTTAATAAATGCCTGAGTTATCTGAACTTTTTGTTGGTTTCCTTTGGATAATGTACCTAAGTTTTGGTTCAAGTATTTTTCGATTTCAAACTCTTTACACCATGCATTCATTGATTTCACTGCATCTTCTTTATTAGCTCCTCTTAATTGAGCAAAATAAATCAACTGTTCGTTAACTTTAAACTTAGAATACATCCCTGTTTCCTCTGGAAGGTAACCAATTTTATAATCAGCGGTCTTAAATTCTTTACCATTCATTGTGATAGTTCCACTATCACTTTTAAAAACGTCCATTAAAATTCTAATTGAAGTGGTCTTGCCTGCACCGTTTCGTCCTAAATAACCAAATATTTGTCCAGATCTAATGTTTAAATTGATATCCTTTAAAATACGGTTCCCATTGAACGATTTATTTAAATCATTTATTTTTAAATTCATTTTCAACTCCACTTTTCTTTATCCTGAATATACCATATAACTTTACCTTAGACACACTAGCAAAACTGTGGTTAAATTTTTGGTAAAGCTTTAAAATAAATAACCCCGCAACTTTTTACAGTTATGGGGTTTATTGGCGGAGAACACGGGACTCGAACCC
>JAENWG010000070.1 GCA_016650175.1 Peptostreptococcaceae bacterium
AGAAAAGAGGTCTAGTATTTCTACTAGACCACTATCAGATGGTTCGTATTTAGTATGAAATTGAACCGCCGTGTACGGAACCGTACGCACGGTGGTGTGAGAGGTCGGGGAAATTAATTAATTTCTCCTCCTACTCGATTGAGTAAATCTATATATTGCTTAGACTAATCATTCTAAGTGGAGAATACAATAGGCTTAAGCTCTTGTTATAAGCTAAAAATCCAAATACAGCATAAAAAGCATTCATTTGTTTAGAGGACATAGTAGTTTCTCTTTCTACACCTCCGAAACCAGAAATCTCATTATTCTTTATTGCTTTTATTAAATCATCATTATCTATCAGCGAACTGTTAAATTCAGTGTAGGCAGTAGAAACATACTTACTTTTGTGTGCATCAGATCCACCTGTACATGGTTTGTCGTATTCTTTTGCTAAATTCTTAGCCAACTTGTTTGATATTGGATTTTCACATGTGTTAAATCCTTCAATAAAATCAAAATTAAGTATTAAATCTGGGTTTCTTTTTAGTTTCCTAAAAAACATAGCACTTGAACTTCGAACTCCAAAAGGATGTGCAGGTCCTAAAATACCACCGTTACTATGAACAGTTTTTATTAATGTATTAAGAAGCATTCCTCTTAATTCTAATGCTTTAATTTGTAAGCCTTCAGGCATAATTACAATAAAATGACCAGCGTCTATCGTATCATATTCAACTCCCATGAATATTTTAAATCCTTCTATTCCGTCGGGATTGGTTTTCTTAAATTTATTGTATGCTCTGTAGCTATCATGATCAGTAACAAGCATACCGTCAAAACCGGATGTTTTTAATTTTTCAGCATAATCCAATACAGTGATTTTAGAATCAATTGAACCGTGCTTACAATGACAATGCATATCTAATCTCATAAGCTTCCTTTCGTTATATAAAATAACATACCTCTACTTTATAACCTTTAAGGGAAAAAATCAAGCATTTAGTATGTGAATTGTATGAAACTTTGGTAACATTAAAGTCAAAAAAAGACACTTCTAAAAGAAGTGTCGATTAAATGCCTATAGTTTCATAGTACCTTTGTTTTTGTAATTTATATGCCATGAAAAAGCCTCCTCTAAAATATGTGGAGTGTGCTTGGCACCATTGTCTAAAGCTCTTTCAAAATATGAGGTCATCTGTTCTTTATAATCAGGGTGTACGCAGTTCTCAATTATTTTAACAGCTCGCTCCTTAGGGCTAAGACCTCTTAGGTCAGCATAGCCTTGTTCTGTTACAAGAACCATTACGTCATGTTCAGTGTGGTCCACATGAGAGCACATAGGGACGATAGATGATATCAATCCATCTTTAGCGGTAGAAGCAGTAGTGAATATTGTTATAGAAGCGTTTCTTGAAAAATCACCAGAGCCACCTATACCGTTCATGAGTTTAGATCCTGAAACATGAGTGGAGTTGACATTACCATAGATATCAGCTTCTAAAGCTGTATTAATTGCAATTACACCGAGTCTTCTTATAACTTCTGGGTTATTGCTAATTTCTTCTGGTCTAAAAATAATTTTATCTTTATAGAAATTTATATCTTCTTCAAAAATTTTTAGAGCATCAGGAGAAGGACTTAGTGATGTAGCAGAAGCAAATACAGCTTTACCACACTTAAGAAGTTCTAACATTGAATCTTGTATTACTTCTGTATAAAAAGTTAGATTTTCAAAATCGGATTCACATAGACCATATAAAACAGCATTTGCTACGCTGCCTACACCGGATTGTATAGGTAATAGGGAATTTGTTAATTGTCCTTTATCTACTTCGCCTTTAAGAAAAGTAATTATGTTATCAGAAATTTCCTTAGATGTTTCATCAACAGGAGTTAAAGGCCTAGTTTTATCCTGCAAGTCGGTTACAACAATAGCAGCTATTTTATCAAAGCCACACTCAACATATGGAGTTCCAATTTTATCATCGGGTTTCGTAATATTAATAACTTTTCTGTTAGGTGGGTTATCCAATATAATAATGTCTGACATTCCCTCAAGTTCTAAAGGCTTTCTGACGTTTAGTTCGATTATTACTTTATCAGCATTTTTAATAAAGGAAGGTGTATTACCCACAGCTGAAGTAGTAGCAATGTGACCGTCTTCGGTTATTGCGACAGCTTCTATAATAGCAACATCAATATTTGGTATAGCATGATAATTTAAGTATTGAGGGGACATAGACAGGTGCATATCGAGATACTCTATTTCACCAGCGTTTATAGCTTTTCGAATTACAGGATTGGTATGGTAAGGCAACCTTTTTCTTATTACATGAGCATTAGTAAGCGCTGTATCTATTTCAGGACCACATGAGGCACCTGAATATATATCAAGTTTGAAATTCTTTTCTTTTTTGCCTCTTTCGGCTAATGCTAGAGGTACTGCTTTAGGATATCCTGATGGAGTGAATCCGCTAACACCAATTACTGAATTGTTCTCAATTAGATTTGCAGCTTCCTCAGCTGTCATGATTAAATCGAATGCTTTCTTATTTCTTAGTCTTTTGTTTAAATCCATTGTTTTCTGCTCCTTATTCAAATTAAACCCATTATAACATTGAGAAGAAGAGTAAAAATATTTTCATTGTTTTGTTTTTGCATATTTAAAACATGAAAACTTTACATACAGTTAACTTGATAGTTATAAGTATAAATGGTATTGTAAAGGTAAGAATATTAAGGCATATAGAAAGGCAAATATTATGTTAGATAAAATTAGAAAAACGAAAATAGTGTGTACTATCGGCCCTGCTAGTAGTGATTTAAAAACCATAGAAAGTATGATGAATGCAGGCATGAATGTTGGTAGAATCAATCTGTCGCATGGTAATAGAGAAGAACATAAAACAACTATAGACATATTAAAAGAAGCAAGAAAAAATCTTGATATGCCATTAGCCATTTTGTATGATACAAGAGGACCTGAAATAAGGCTCAAAAATTTTGTAAACGGATTTGCTGAACTTAAAGAAGGCCAAAGTTTTACACTTACAACCGAAGAAGTTGAAGGTGATCAAAACATAGCCACGATTACTTACCGCGAACTTCCTAAGGAAATTAAAATCAATGATCAAATACTAATTGACGATGGTAAGATTACACTAAAAGTAATTAATACTAACAGAACAGAGATACAATGCGAAGTTTTGAATGATGGAAGAGTGAGTGATCACAAAGGATTAAATGTACCGCATGTAAAGCTTAATATGGAATATTTAAATAAAAATGATTCAGAAGATATAATATTTGGTATAAAACATGATATCAATTATGTAGCTGCATCATTTGCAAGAAGAAGAGACGATGTAATAGTTTTAAGAAACTTATTGGATGCTAATGGTGGGGAAAGTGTAAAGATTATAGCTAAAATAGAAAATAATGAAGGATTAGAAAATTTTGAAGAAATCATGAATCTAGCTGATGGCATAATGGTAGCTAGAGGAGATATGGGAGTTGAAGTAGCATATGAGCTTCTGCCAGGAATACAAAAAAAAGTAATCAGACGCTGTAGAGAAGAGGGTAAGATAGTAATAACGGCAACCCAAATGTTAGAATCAATGATAAGTAGTAAACTTCCTACAAGAGCAGAAATTACTGATGTAGCCAATGCAGTGTTTGATGGAACCTCAGCTATAATGTTATCAGGTGAAACTGCTATGGGGAAATACCCAATTGAAGTTGTAAATGTTATGTCTAAAATAGCACTAAGAGCCGAAAGTGATATACCCGATTTACAACTTGTAAAGTTTGAATCTGGGACAAAAACACCGGGAGATACTACTAATGCTGTATCACATGGAGCTTGTACTTTGGCTGAAGATATAGATGCGAAGGCACTTTTAGCTATTACCAAATCAGGAGATACTGCTAATAAAATGGCTAAATTCAGATCTATAATTCCTATACTGGCATCAACACCAAACGAAAGTGTGTATAATAGTTTGGCGCTTGTTTGGGGTGTAAAACCTATGATGGTTGAGGATATACAAGGAGAAGAAATTTTGCTAGATAAGAGCATAGATGCTGCAAAAGAAACTGGATATTTATCTATAGGAGATAAAGTGGTGGTTAGTTTAGGAGTACCGCTTGATGTAACAGGTAATACCAATACGATAAGAGTTATAATAGTGAAATAAAAAAAGCCGGCTTAAAAGCCGGCTCAGACTGAAGACAAACCAGCAATTAGCAAAAGCTAAAATTGCTGGTTTTATTTTGCTTAGATATCGAACATTTTAGTAAATTAAAGAAATTACGCAAAATTGAACTTGTATCCCCGTTGCTTTTCTCTCTTAATTCCA
>JAENWG010000021.1 GCA_016650175.1 Peptostreptococcaceae bacterium
GTAATAAAAAAGCAGATTTCAAAATCATATAGACGATTTTGAAATCTGCTTTTTATTGGTGCTAATCTTATTAGAAAAACGATACTTTTTCAGTGGCCTCCTTAACGGCCGCTAATTTTTTTTCCTTGACATGTATCTCGTTTTGCTAATTCATTGTTTATTTTATTTAGTATAGTGAGCTTTTTATAACTCCATTCAGGTGTCATAAGAATTGATCTTGGGGCATCAGCAGTTAGCCTGTGAAGTGTAATGTTTTCTGGGATGATTTCAAGTATTCTAATTACCAAATCAGCATATTCATCTATTGAATTGAATGATGTATAATCAGGCATTAAATTGCCCAACGTTGACTCTTTTACTATGTTTAGCATATGAAGTTTGATGCCGAATATTCCTTTGTCACAAACGTATTTTACGGAATTAAACATATCTTCTTCGGTTTCATTGGGCAAACCTAGTATCAAATGTGCGACAGTTTTAATGTTTTTAGACTTTAATCTTTCGATGCTAGTGTCAAAATCGTTTAAAGTGTATTTTAAATTTAGAAATTCAGATGTTTTTTCGTTAGTAGTTTGCAAACCTAATTCCACCCACATGAAATAATTTTCATTAATTTCGCTTAAAAGGTCCAATACATCATTATCAATACAATCAGGCCTTGTTCCTATAACTAATCCTTCAATTAAAGGATGATTTAAAGCTTCGTAATACTTTTTTCTTAAATCTTCTATAGGTGCATAGGTATTTGTGTGATTTTGAAAGTAAGCTAAGTATTTAACATTTGGCCATTTACCGTATAAGAGTTCAATTTGTTTGTCTATAGTTGAAGCAAACTCGCCTGAACCATTTGCTGAACAAAAAGCACATCCTCCGTAACCTTTGGTTCCGTCTCTATTTGGACATGTAAATCCTCCATCTAAAGATAATTTAACGGTTTTTTGACCGAATTCCTTTTTAAGATATTCGTTAATAGAATAATAGCGATTTTTCATGTAGTTTCTCCGTTTTTCTGTATAATTTGCACACAAATAGTACAAATCAATTTAATTATATGATATAATATTATCTTACAAATGTGAATAGTTTTTTGGAGGGAATTTATGAAAATTAAAACGGAAGGAATATATACAGGTGAAGAAAACCTAGAATATAAGTTAAAGTTTTCAGAAATATCAGAATTCAATCTAGAAAGTAATAAGCCGACTGTACTTTTACATAGTTGTTGTGGACCATGTAGCACGGCAGTGGTTGAAAGATTAGCTCCTAATTATAACGTAACTGTATTTTTTTATAATCCTAACATTATGGATAGAGAAGAATACTATTTAAGAAGAGATAATCAGCTAAAGTTTTTAGAAGCTTTTAATTATGAACATAGAAACGAATATTTTGTTGACTATTTAGAAGGTGAGTATACACCTGATACCTTTGTAAGTCTAGCGTCAGATTTAAAAGACGAGCCGGAAGGTGGTCTTAGATGTAGCATTTGTTTTAAACTTAGATTAGAAAAAACAGCAGAAGTAGCTAAAGCTTTAGATAAAGATTTATTTGCTACGACGCTAACGGTAAGCCCACATAAGAACTATCAGTTGATTTCAGCTATAGGAAGTGGACTTTCACAAAACATAGGTATAAAATATTTAGATGAAAACTTCAAGAAAAAGGGCGGTTTTCAAAGAAGTATAGAACTATCAAAGAAGTATAGTTTATATAGGCAATCGTATTGCGGTTGCAATTATTCAAAATGAGAAAAGGGGGGTAAAAAAGATGTTAGAAGATGTACGTACGAAAGGATATGAATCAAAACTGGGGTTACTTGAAACACAAAGGGGTATTAAAAAAATCAAAGATTATTTTCAGCAAGAATTAGCATATGGTTTGAAACTTAGAAGAGTTTCAGCTCCGCTGTTTGTTTTTCCTGAAACAGGCTTAAATGATAATCTTAACGGTTACGAAAGAAGAGTAGACTTCACATTAGGTGGGTTAAACGAAAAAAGTGTTGAAGTAGTACAATCATTAGCTAAATGGAAAAGAATGGCGCTTGATAAATATGGAATAGAACCTGGTAACGGTATATATACTGATATGAATGCTATTCGAAGAGATGAAGAACTAGACAGTTTACATTCTGTTTATGTTGACCAATGGGATTGGGAAAAAGTAATTACTAAAGAACAGCGTAATATGGAATATTTAGAAGAAACAGTATTAACTATATATAATGCTATAAAAAATCTAGGAGACTATGTCAATAGACTTTATAAAGATATTCAAACGGAACTTCCTAATGAAATAACATTCATAACAACTCAGGAGCTTGAAGATAGATGGCCAGATAAGACTTCTAAAGAAAGAGAAGATCTGATAACTGAAGAATTCGGAGCAGTCTTTATAGAAAAAATAGGTGGTCCACTTAAATCAGGTGAAAAACATGATGGAAGAGCTCCAGACTATGATGACTGGGAATTAAACGGGGACATTATACTTTGGAACGACGTTTTAAATAGAGCGTTTGAGTTATCTTCTATGGGAATAAGAGTTGATAAAGATAAAATGCTTAGTCAATTAGAGTATGACGGTTCAATGGACAGATTAAACCAACCATTCCATAAAGCTATTGTTGAAGAATCACTACCATATTCAATAGGTGGAGGAATAGGACAAAGCAGATTATGTATGTACTTTTTAAGAAAAGCTCACATTGGTGAAGTACAGGCCTCAGTATGGTCAGATGAAATGATTAAAGAATGCGAAGATAATAATATATTTCTACTGTAAGGAGAAAACTTGAAGTACATCAATGTTATAGTGGATATTAAAAGCCATAGTTTAGACTTACCATATACCTATGCTTGTGAAAAAGACGATATTAAAATAGGAGATATGGTATACATAAGTTTTTCGAGAAATAAGAAAATGGTCATCGGATATGTGATAGAAGTTGATGTAGTTCCTCTTATTGATGTTAAAAAAATTAAGGCGATAGATTCTTTAGTAGTAGAAAAATCTTTAAATGAAGAAATGATTAATACAGCGTCATGGATGAGGACGAGATATGGAGTTAGATTCATAGATGGTATTAAATTATTTACTGTTATAGGGAAAAATCCTAAACAAAAGATACTAAAAGCCATATACGATGAAAGTATTGATGGAGATATAGTTCTTAATCAGGATCAAATAAAAGCAAAAGAAAGCATCTGTAATTCTATTGAAAATAGAGAACAGATGGCTTTTCTTGTCAACGGAGTTACAAACTCCGGCAAAACGGAAATCTATATGGCTGCTATAGAAAAAGCTCTTAGCGAAGGTAGAAATGCTATCATGTTAGTACCAGAAATAGCACTAACAAAACAAACTAAAGATAGAATAATTTCTAGATTTTCAGAAGAAGAAGTAGCAGTATTACACAGTAAAATAAAAGGTTCTGAAAAGTTGGATGAGTGGCTAAGGCTAAGAAGTGGGAAAGCGCATATAGCAATAGGTACTAGGTCCGCAATATTTGCTCCAGTAGAAAATATTGGAGTAATAATAATTGATGAGGAACATGAGTCAACATACAAGTCAGATAAAAATCCTAAATATGAAACAATTGACATAGCGTTTAAAAGAGCTAAATATCATAATAGTGTAATAATCATGGGAAGCGCTACGCCTTCTGTAATTTCATCTTACAGAGCTAAGCAAGGTCTATACAAACAAATAGACATGAAGAGCCGTATAGATGGCAGTAAAATGCCTGAAATAAATATAGTTGATATGAGAGATGAAATAAAAAGAGGCAACTTTACCTCTTTTAGTAGACAGACGTATAAAGAAGTTCAAAATACTTTAAAACGAAACGAACAAGTAATACTGTTTTTAAATAGGAGAGGATTCTCTACAAACATTCAATGTAAAGAATGCGGTAACAGAATAACATGCCCAGAATGTGGAGTATCAATGGTTTACCACAAGAACGAAGATGCCTTAATATGCCATTACTGTGGTAGAAAGGTCAAGGTACCTAATGCTTGCCCGAAATGTGGTAGCAAATATATCAAGTTTTCAGGTATTGGAACAGAAAAAGTTGAAGAAGAAACTAAAAGAATGTTTCCTGATGCTACAGTTGAAAGGTTGGATTTAGATATTGCAAAGAAACAAAGTGATGTAGATAGAATAATAACACAATTTATTAAAGGAAAAACTGATATATTAATTGGCACACAAATAATAGCAAAAGGTTTAGATTTTAAAAATGTGGGATTAGTAGGTATTATGTCTGCTGATATATCCCTTAATATTCCTGATTATAGATCAGCTGAAAGAACTTTTGAGTTAATAACGCAAGTAGCTGGAAGAGCAGGACGTGGGGGTAAAGAAGGTAAAGTAATAATTCAGACATACACACCGGATAACTATGCAATAATCACCGCTGCAAATTATGATTATGATAAATTTTATGATATGGAAATAAATCACAGAAAAATTATGAAATATCCACCTTATAGCGATATTATTGTAGTAATGTTTATATCTAATAGCAAAGTAGTATCAAAATCCAACGCTATGAATTGCAAAAGTAAATTAGAAATTTTAAAAGGCAGTACAATTTATGATATAAAAGAAACAAATAAATTTATTGATGAAAATAAATTCAGATACTATTTTATAGTTAAATGTATGAAAGGTTATAGGAATCAGTACGTTAGCGAAATGATAGAATATAGAAAACATTTAACTAAAGACAACATAAATTGTCAAATGGATATTGATATTAACCCTTATGGGTTATTCTAAGGAGGGGAAAATGGCATTAAGGAAAGTTACCATAGAAGGCGATGAGGTACTCAGAAAAAAGTGCAAAGAAATAACAAATATAAATGATAGAATCAAACTCTTAGCTGATGACATGATAGAAACCATGAAAAAAGAAAGCGGAGTAGGCCTTGCAGCGCCACAAGTCGGAGTATTAAGACGCATGTTTGTTGCAGAACCTGAACCAGGCGAACTATATATTATGATAAACCCTGTTATAACAGAAGAAGAAGGTACTCAGGAATCAACAGAAGGTTGTTTAAGTGTTCCTGGTTTTATCGGTTTAGTGGATAGACCTATGTCAGTTAAATTAGAAGCCCAAGACATAGACGGCGTAAAACACAATTACGAATTCACGGGTTTTCATGCAGTTGTTATGTGTCATGAGTTAGATCACTTAAATGGAATTTTATATGTAGATAGATCTAAACAAACTATGACAGAGGAAGAGTATGAGGATTCGTTACTTGAGACTGATGTAAATGAAGAGGTAGATATTTAATGCGTATAGTATTTATGGGAACGCCAGATTTTGCGGAAGTGTCTTTAAAAGAGCTTTTAGCATCGAGGCATAAAATATTAGGTGTAGTTACGCAACCTGACAGAAAGAGAAATAGAGGTAAAGTAACCTTTTCACCTGTTAAAGAACTAGCTATAAATAATGGTATTAAAGTGCTGCAACCTGAAAGAGTTAGGGGAAATGCGGAGTTTTTCGATGAATTAAAAGAAATGGAACCTGACTTAATTGTAGTAGTTGCTTTTGGTCAAATATTACCAAAAGAAATATTGGAGTTACCAAAATATGATTGCATAAATGTTCACGGATCCATATTACCAAGACTTAGGGGAGCATCGCCAATTCATCATGCTATATTAGATGGTGAAGAAAAAACAGGAATTTCCATAATGAAAATGGAAGAAGGTCTTGATAGTGGCCCTATATATTCGGTAAAAGAAACTTATATAAATGATAAAGATATTACTTTTCTTTATGATGAATTAGCAAATATGGGAGGGAAACTCCTTATTGAAACAATCGATAAAATAGAAAAAGATGAAATTGTTCCTGTAATTCAGGATGATAGCGTGAGTACATATGCACCTACAATTAAAAAAACCGATGGTATGGTAGACTTTAATGATAGTGCTGTAAATATAAATAGAAAGATAAAAGCGTTTTCTGTATGGCCGGGAGCTTTTAGTAAAGTAGAAGATAAAACTTATAAGTTCTTTGAAGCTAAAGTATCTGACGAAGAAACTGATGGTGAAAACGGCACCATAATAAGTTGTGACAAAACTATAAATATAAAGTGCGGAAAAGGCACAATACAAATAATGGAAATACAAGCTGAAGGAAAGAAAAGAATGCCAGTTAGTGAATTTATTAAAGGCAACTCTTTGAAACCAGGTATGAAATTCAAACAAATGGAGGAATAAATGTTTTTAAACTATTATAGTTCAATGATATTTTTAATACCGGCGATTATATTTGCGATGGCAGCTCAAGGAGCAGTTAAACGTAATTTCGAAAAGTATTCTAAAATTAGAAATCAAAGAAATCTTTCTGGAGCAGAAGCTGCCAGAAGAGTTTTAGATCAAAATGGATTATCAAGTATTCAAATTAATAAAATTTCAGGAAACTTAACTGATAACTATAATCCAAGAAATAAGACTTTAAATTTATCTTCTAAAGTATATGAAGATAAAACAATTAGCTCAGTAAGCATAGCATGCCATGAAGTTGGACATGCTATTCAGCATGCAAATAATTATGTACCTTTAATGTTAAGAAACGGCATAGTACCTGTAGTTAACATAGCATCAAAAGCATCATGGCCTTTGATATTTATAGGTATAATTTTATCAACCAGAAATGAAATTGGCGGAATGTTGTTTAATATAGGTGTTATTACATTCATAGTAGTAATAATTTTTCATCTTATAACTTTGCCAGTAGAATTAAATGCTAGTAATAGGGCTATAAGGCAGATGGAAGAATTATACATAGTAGATGAGATAGAAATAAAAGGTAGCAAAAAAGTTCTAAGAGCGGCAGCTATGACTTATGTTGCAGCGTTAGCTGTAGCAGCAGCCAACCTTATTAGAATTTTGGCAATTAGAGGTAGTAGATAATATGTATAAAGATAGAGAAGCAATATTTGATGCATTATATAGTATATTAATTGAAGGTGCATATTCTAATATAGCAGTAAACAATGCTTTAAAAAAGCATAATGTATACTCAAAAAAATATGTAAGGAACGTAGTTAAAGGGGTTTTAAGATATCTACTTCTATTAGACTACTATATAGATAGTTTGTCTAAAAGGGGAATCAAAAGTATTAAGAAAAATGATTTACTACTTTTAAGAATAGGAATGTATGAAATACTTTATGTGAATAGTGTTCCTGATTATGCTACTGTGAACCAAATAGTTGTAATGGCTAAAAAGAAGTGTAAAGGTAGAGAAAAATTTATTAATGGAATACTAAGAACTTTTATCAGAACAAAAGATGAAATTAAGTTTCCGAAAGACGAAAATAAAAACATCTCAATTAGGGAATCGTATCCAATAGGTCTAATTGAACTGTTCTTAAAACAGTATGGAAAAGATGATGCTTTAAAAATCATTAAAGGGTTAAACGAGAATCCAAATTTAACTTTAAGGTTTAATAATCTCAAAACAAACAGAGAAAAATTAATTAATGAAATGGAAGGTTTAGAACCTTCTGAAATGACAGATTTAACCATAATAGCGAAAAACAGTGAGACTATAAGTAGCGAGCAATATATTGAAGGAATGTTTTCTATTCAAGGTGAAGCTTCAGTTATGGCTATGAAACTGTTAGATCCAAAACCTAATAGTAAAGTATTGGACATGTGTGCTGCACCAGGTGGTAAAACAACTTGTATGGCTGAAATGATGAATAATAAAGGGTCTATAATTGCTTGTGATATATATGAACATCGATTAAAACTTATAGAAAAAGAATGTGATAGGCTATCAATTGACATAGTTACTACTGAGAATATGAACGGAGCCGTTCATAATATAGAGTATGATGAGAGTTTTGATTACGTATTGGCAGATGTGCCTTGTTCTGGACTTGGAGTAATAGGTAAAAAACCAGAAATTAAATATAACTGCAGTATAGAAGAAATGAAAGAATTACCTGAGTTACAATATAAAATATTGGAAAATGCAGGGAAATATGTCAAAAAGAACGGTTATGTTATGTACAGTACTTGTACACTTAACAAAGAAGAAAACGAAAAAGTAATAGAAAAATTTCTTAATAATAATAGTGAATTTAAATTAGTTGAAAAAAACACCACATTACCTTATAATGGTAAAGTAGATGGTTTTTTCTACTGTAAAATAATCAAATTCGAGTAAAGAAAGGGTATAATGAAAACGGGATTTTTAACTGATAAAGGTAGACGAAGAAAAAATAACGAAGATTACGTTAAAATAGTAGATGAAATTGGACTATACCTATTAGCAGATGGAGTAGGAGGTAGTCGCTCTGGAGAAGTAGCGAGCAAAGAAACGGTTGAATCTTTTGCAAATTACTTAAGACTTAGAATAGGCGATGTTAAAGAAGAATTTGATGTGATAAGTTTGTTAGAAGAAGCTATGGATTTTGTTAATATGAAAATTCATATATTATCAAATGGAAATAAAGAACATGAAGGAATGGCTACTACGTTTGTCTATGCTATTATAAAAGATGGTAATGCATATATAGGAAATGTGGGAGACAGTAGAGCATATTTAATACATAATGAAGAGATTATTCAAATAACAGACGATCATACATATGTAAATGAACTTGTAAAAGCTGGCCTACTAACAAAGGAAGAAGCAAGAAAACACACTAAGAAAAATATAATCACTAGGGCTATAGGAGCTGATGAAGTATTAAAAGCAGATTTGTTTACTTTGCCAATAGAAGTAGGAGACAAAATAGTTTTATGCAGTGACGGATTATATGATGAACTTACTGACGAAGATATACTAAAAATAACAAATAAGCATGAAGACATGCAAATATGTGCGAAAGAATTAATTGAAGTAGCTAATAATTGCGGAGGTAACGATAACATATCGACGATCTGTATAAAAATAATGGAGGAAGAACATGAGCAATAGGTTGTTATCAGGTAGATATGAATTACTTGAAAAAATTGGCGAAGGTGGCATGGCTGTAGTTTATAAAGCTAAAGATAAACTTTTAAACAGATTTATAGCTGTAAAGATACTTAGACCAGAGTTTACAAAAGATGCTTCTTTTGTAGAAAACTTTAAGAGAGAATCACAATCAGCAGCAAGTCTGTCTCACCCTAACATAGTAGGAGTATATGATGTAGGAAGAGAAGGAAATATTAATTACATAGTTATGGAATTAATCGAAGGAAAAACACTTAGTGAACTAATAGCTGAAGAAGCACCAATGGACTATAAGAAAGTAATTGATATTACTAAACAGTTAGCTTCAGCGCTAAAGGTAGCACACGCTAATAATATTATTCATAGAGACGTTAAGCCTCATAATATATTAATTACAGAAGATGGTACAGCTAAACTGGCCGATTTTGGAATAGCTAAAGCGGTTAATGATGCTACATTAACTACCAATAATTCAATAATAGGTTCAGTACACTACTTTTCACCAGAACAAGCTAGAGGCAATTATGTAGATGAAAGATCTGACATATATTCTTTAGGTATTGTAATGTATGAAATGTTAACTGGCAAAGTACCATTTGATGCTGATAATCCAGTATCTATTGCACTTAAACATATTAATGATGAAATAGTACCACCTACACAACTTGTAAGAGGTATACCACCTGCACTAGAAAGAACAGTTTTAAAAGCAACTGATAAATTCCAATCAAACAGATGTAAAAGTGCAGAAGAATTAATTGAAGAATTAGATAATATAGAATTTGTAACTAGGGTTGTTGGTAATTCTGTATTTTTAGCTGCTTCAGAACAGGTAGAAAAGAGTAGACAAAACGAAAGTGAAGAAAACGAAAAACAAGAAGATCTTCCCAGTGAAAAGGGTAAAAAACGAAAGTTTTTAGCAAACCTAGGTGAAGGTAAGAAAAAACGAAATATTATTATAGCTGTTGTAATAGCAGTTTGTTTAATACCGATAATTTATTTACTTAGTACTATGATAGGTACAGAAGAATTAATTGAAGTACCTAATTTAGAAAATATGTCATATGATGAAGCAACAACTACATTAGAAGACCTGAATTTAAAAATTGAAAAAGGTGATGATGTATTCAGCACTGATGTTGAAGAAGGCAACGTAGCCGAACAAGATCCCGCTTCAGGCGAAGAAGTAAAAGCTGAAATGATTATTACTGTAAATATAAGTAAAGGTAGTAAAGAAGGCGCTGTACCAAATTTGGTAGATATGAATGAAGACAGTGTAGAAGATTACCTAGATGAATATGGATTTGTACTGGGTTCTGTTAAAACAGAAACTAATACTGAACCTGAAGGAACAGTTTTATCCCAATCACCTGCAGCGGGTACTTTATCTAAAAAAGGAGAAAGAGTAGACATAGTAGTTAGTGACGGAAAAGGCGAAATAGAAGGCGTAGTGCCTATGTTAGTAGGTGAAGAAATAGAAGCCGCTAAGAAATTAATTACGGATGCAGGATTCGAAGTAGGCGCAATTGGTTATGATTACAGTGATATATATGCAGAAGGTTATGTAATGTGGCAAGAACAAGCTGCTAATACTAATGAAAACCAAGGAACATTTATAAATGTGAAAGTAAGCAAAGGTGAAGAAGTTATTGATCCTCCTGTAGTAGATGTACCTGTTGTAACAGAACCTGTCGTAACAGAATAATTATGAAGGGTAAAGTTATAAAAGGAATAGGTGGCTTTTACTTTGTAAAATCTAATGATATTATAACTAGAGGACAAGGTAGAGGTAATCTTAAAAAGAATAATCAATTAATAAAAATTGGTGATGAAGTAGAATATGAATTAAGATCTGACGGTGAATGCATTATTACTAAGGTGTATGAACGCAGAAATGAATTCGTAAGACCTTCTATTTCTAATATAGACAAATTGATTGTAACAATAGCAGCAAAATCTCCTAATCCTAACTTTCTTTCAATAGACAAATTATGCGTAATATCTGAATACTTAAATGTACCTGTTATAATATGTGTAAATAAAATTGATTTATTAAAAAAGAAAGAGCTTGATAAGATAATTGATGTTTACAAAGACATATATGATGTTGTAGCGGTAGATGCTAAGCATGATAAAGGTCTGGATGAACTGCTAAAAATCATTGAAGGACAAACTGTTGCGTTAGTTGGCCCTTCAGGCGTAGGCAAATCTACAATATTAAACAGTATTTTACCTATGGCTAAAGCAGAAACAGGTGAAATTAGCAGGAAAACTGAAAGAGGCAAGAATACTACTAGGCATGCTGAAATATTTAGTATAAATAGTACTACAAATATATTTGATACTCCAGGATTTACATCATTAGATTTACCGGATATAAGTATAGCTGAAATCAGAAAACTTTTCCCTGAATTTAGTATTTATAGTAATGATTGTAAATTTAGAGATTGTAAACACATTAATGAGCCTGAATGCAATGTCAAATTGGCTGTAGATAAAGGTTTAATTAGTTTTAGTAGGTATAAGACCTATTTGAGCTTTATTGATGAGATAAGAAAGAATAGCAAGTATTAGAGCTATGGGGGATATTATGATTAAATTAGCACCATCACTTTTATCTGCAGATTTTTCTGATTTAGGTAAAGATGTAAAATTAGTATGCGATGCTGGTGCAGATTATCTGCACATAGATGTAATGGATGGACATTTTGTACCAAACATTAGTTTTGGAGCATGCGTTGTAAACAGTTTAAACAATATAGCTACTGTACCTTATGATATTCATTTGATGATAGAAAATCCTGATCAATACATAAAGGAATTTGTTACAGAGAATACTGCATATATAACTATACATCAAGAAGCATGTATACATTTAAATAGAACAATTAATAACATAAAAGATATGGGTATAAAAGCAGGTGTATCAATTAATCCGGCTACTCCAGTATCAACAATAAGCGAGGTACTTGATTTAGTAGATTTAGTGCTTGTTATGTCGGTTAACCCAGGATTCGGAGGCCAAACATTTATTGAAAAGTCTCTGAAAAAAGTAAAAGAGTTAAAACAGATAAGGGAAGAAAAGGGTTTGGATTATAAAATAGAAATAGATGGCGGAGTAAACCTAGAGAATATAAGCAGGGTGAAAGCCGCAGGCGTAGATATAGCGGTGGCTGGCTCAGCAGTATTTGGAGCTAATGATATAAGCAAACGAATTAAAGATTTGAAAAATGTATAAACGGACAAACGAATTATACATTTTTATAAAAAAAGACTGAGCAAATATTATGCTCAGTCTTTTGAATTTATTCTACAATTGGTTCTTCTGTTTTATCTGTTTTATCTGTTTTATCTGGTTTACCCGGTTCTGGAACTGGTTCAGGTATGAATGGAACTAATGTTACATTCGGTGAAATAGGGTACGCATTAATATTTGTATTATGTATATTGCAGTAATACGTAGGTAAAGCTTTATCTGATTTTGAATCATAAGGATAATCGATACCTGTAAGCTGTTCAGAATTAGGGCAATCTGGTGTAGCTAAGAAACCTGTCTCACTGCATATCGTAACAGTTTTGCTTAGTGACGATATACTAGGACCACCAGCTGTACCAGTAGTATAATATTCACCGCTTGAGTAAATTACATTAGATGGCATATCTTTATAACTGCCTTCTTTAGCAGCAGGTATCTGGTTCATTATTTTTCCCCATAAAGCTGCAGCCTTGTAACTCATAGTAGACAATTTGACATTTACATCTGTACCAATCCATAAAGAAGCGGCATAAGTTGGTGTAAATCCATCAAACCATATATCATAATTGTTTGATGTAGTACCAGTCTTACCACCAGCAGCTATACCTGATAATCTAGCAGGTGAACCTAAACCGTTAGTAACAACTGATTTTAACATGTCTGTCATAATCCATGCAACACCTTCATCCAATACTTTAGTAGCTTCAGATTTAGAAGTTAATATCTCTTCATCATTTCTGTTAAGTATACTAGTATATAAAACAGGACTTTTTTCTATACCACCGTTAGGGAATGTGCAGTAAGCCGCGGACATTTCTAATGTAGTAACACCGTTAGTTAAACCACCTAGCGCTAGCGCAGCAGGGTTTAAATCACTAACATCTCCTTCGGTATCAAGTGTTGTAATTCCGTACTTTTCAACTAAATTAGCTGAAAATTCAGCGCCTACTTGTTCCCATAATTTAACAGCTACTACATTAATAGATTTTTGTAAAGCTGTTCTCATAGTCATTAAGCCACCGTAACCGCCACCTGAGTTTCTAGGCCATATTGAACCGGTTGATGTATAATGTGGTTCATCAACGATAATAGATCCTGCAGTTAAGTATCTTCCGTATAAGTCAGTTCCTTGTTCGCAGTTATCAAAATCTACAAGTGGGAAAAGTTCTCCTTTTTCAGAATGCTCGTAACTCTTTTGTAAAGCAGCTGAATATACTGCAAGTGGTTTTATAGAAGAACCAGGTTGTCTTGGATTAACAGCTCTGTTATATAACATTCTTCCTTCGATTTCTCTTCCACCTACCATAGCTTTTACTTGTCCTGTACCTACTTCGGTTATAGTCATAGAAGCTTGAGGCTGTATTACTTGTTGCCCCATAGCATATGAAGTGCTAGGGATAGCAAGCATACCATCTACTTCAGTGAAGAAGTCAGGATTATTTTCTAAGAACTCAGCTGATATAACTAAATTATCATCACCATCTCTAGATTTTGAACCCTGAGGTAAGGTTATGAAACCTCCCGGAATTGTATAATATGATCCATCTTCTACTGTATACATGCTTTTTAATTCTAAACTAAAATCATCTTCGCCGTTAACAGTAGTATTATATATGTTCAAACGTTTATTTTGTTTGATAGTTATCGAACCATCTTTATTATTTTTATATTCATCTTCCTTGAATACAAAAGTTTCGTTCTCGTCAATAAAATTAGAATATGCATATAGCATAATGTCGCCTTCTGCAGATATTATGTTATTACTAGAATCTTTGTAAACAGTCGCTAGGTAAGGGAAGTTGCTTCTAACTTCAAATTCTTGCTCTATAATTGACTGAGCTTGTGAATCTAATGTAGAGTAAATCTTTAGACCGCTATTATATACTTTGGTATGAGCCTCAGAATATGTTAAATCAAATTCTGTCATTATATCGCTAATTACAGTCTTAATTAAGTAATCAGTAAAATATGAAGTATATGAATTGGACATATCAAAATATGGATTTAAAATATCAGCAATACTAATATCCTTATTGTCATTATATTCTTCTTTAGTTATGTATCCTTGTTCATACATTAGTTTTAGTGTTAAATTACGTCTGTCTTTAGATTTATCATTCCAAACATATGAACCTGTTGTACCTCTTTGAAGTATATCTTGATTATCTTCGCCTAATTCAGAGTTATCAACATACTTTATTAATGAGAAAGTATCAGGTGCTTGTGGGAGCGTAGCTAGAGAGGCACATTCTATTAAAGATAGTTCATTAACGTCTTTAGAAAAATATGCTTGTGAAGCTGTTTGTACACCAAAGCATCCATAACCTAAATATATTGTATTTAAATAGGCAGTTAATATTTGATCCTTAGTAAGAGCATCTTCAATTTGAACTGAATAATAGGCTTCAATGATTTTTCTGTTCATGCTATGTGTTGACATAACATCAGGTAAATATACATTACGTGCAAGCTGCTGCGTAATAGTACTAGTACCACTTATTTGACCGCCTCCCAATAATGATTCTTTTATAGCTCCCATTATTCTTATCCAGTTAAATCCATTGTGTTCTCTAAAAGTTTTATCTTCTAAAGCTATAAATGAATCCACCAAATCTTCAGGAAGATCTTCATACTGAATAATTGTACGATTTTGCTCACTAAACACGCTGTCTAGTTTATTACCTTCATCATCATAAATAATAGTTGACTCGGAAATCATATCGTAAATATCGGTAGGATTAATTTTAGGTGCATTATGAATAATGCTAGCGACTGCTATAAAACCAGTTAAAATACAAATTAATATAGCGATTAATATAATCAGCAATATACGCTTTACATTAACCTTATATTTCTTGTTTTTTTTCAATTTTCCATTAACCATTATTTCGTCTTCACCGGTTTCATCATAATTTTCGTTTAAAACTTTAAAAAAACCGACAGAATTAGTTTTAGACTTTTTCAGTTTGAATTTACTTATTATTTTGTTTGAATTTCCTAAAATATCATCTGTTTCAGATATTTCATCAAGATTGTCCAATATATCATCGGTATTAGAATCTTCTTCAAACTTAGATAGAAATTTGTCTATCTCATTGTTTTTGTTTTTGCCTTTATCAGCCAATGTTAAATACCTCCTTGCATAGATAAATAAATTATAACATAAAATGTGAATTCTTAACAGGTTAATACAAAATTTAATTGAATCTTAATAAATTTGTTGGTAAAATATTTATAGTGTGTAACAAGGAAGATGGTGTGTGTATGAGGAGAGGAATATCTATTTATGCAGCTACTATGGTAGCTGCGGTTTTAATACTTTATATTATATTAGAAAAAGGTAAACTAATTGAGGGCATTTTACTTATATTACTATTAGTAGCCACATTGTTTATATTATACAAATTCAAAATGACAAGCAAAAAACACTTAATGATTTCATGTCTATTTATAGTTGTTGGAATATTAATTTATACCAATTCTTTAGCTTCATATAAAAATGACAAAGCTTTCTTCTATGATGGTATGGATTCTTATGAAGGTAAAGTAACAGAGGTATGCGAAATTGAGGAAGACGTATATAAAATCAAGATTAAACCTAAAGATAATAACTATGTTTTAGGTTATAAATATGGTCATATAGAAGATAAATATGATTTGATAGGGTGTAAATGTAAGATAATTGGTGAAGTTACATTACCAAGCAGCTCTAGAAATCCCATGTGTTTTAATTATAGGTTATATTTAAAATCTATAAATGTATCAAGAGTACAAAGTATTAAGAGCATAGTAGTTATAGATGATGCTAAAACAATATATAAAATAAAAAGAAAAATTTTAATTAAAAGAGATCAGTTTATAGAACTTTATAATAATAATCCTCTAGTCAAAGCTATTTTGTTTGGTGATAAAACAGGTCTTAATGATGATCTATATGAAGAATTCAAGATAAATGGTGTTGCACATGTTTTGGCTGTAAGTGGGCTTCATATAGGAATATTATATGGGATTTTCCTACTTTTAATAGCAGGAAGCAGAAAAAAAATATATGGTATAGTATTTATAGCCATTTTAATGATATATGGTACTATGACTATGTTTAGTCCTTCGTGTACAAGAGCAATATCTATAATATTAGTAAGCTTGTTTGCATATTATTATAATTATAGATTTGATATGATGACAGCACTTAGCCTTTTGGTGATAATGTTTACAGTAATTAATCCATATATTCTTTTTAATATAGGTTTTAAAATGTCGTTTTTAGCTGTTATTGGGATATGTTTTTATAGTAGAATATTAAATAGATACTTTGGGAGTTTTATAGGAACGATTGTATCGGCTCAATTAGCAATGATACCTATCATTATATATGAATTTAATTATGAGACACTAACAGCTATAATATCCAACATTGTAATAGTGCCGATTATTTCAATATTAGTACCGATATTGATTTTACATTTAACAGAATTTGTTTTATTAGGATTAGACTTATCTTTTGTAGTTAAAATAGTAAATATGATATGTGATTTAATAATAGATATAAACGAACATTTAAGCAGGTTAGAAATGTTATCTAGTGATGTTATAGGTATAGGTTTATCAATGGTAATAATATATTACATTCTTACTTTTTTATTTAGTTCAGAGTTTTTCATTGTAATTAGAAGTAGAAAGTCATATAAACTTTTAGTAGCTTTACTAGTAGTAGTGTTAATTAGCAGTACAATAATATGTTCCATATCTAAAAATTTATTTTTAGATGACGAGGTAGTCCTAATAGATGTAGGCCAAGGCGACGGAATACATATTAGGACTGATGATATGGACGTGATTATAGATGGGGGAGGCCATTACAAGAAAAACATAGGTGAAGATGTTCTAAAGCCTTATTTTTTAAAAAACGGAGTAAGTAAGGTAGATTTAGCTATTCCGACTCATTTACATATGGATCATTTTAAAGGAATGTCAGAGCTTTATGAAGTGTTTAATATAAATAGAGTTATGATGTATAAAATGTATGAGGGAACTGAGACTAATATAGATGATGTTAAGTACATAGACGTAGGTAACAGAATTGACATAGATGATAATGTATATATAGAAATACTTTGGCCCATATTGACAGATAATGTTTATTTTGACTTAGAAGATGAAAATACGGTTAATATGGTTATGAAACTTTCTTATTGCGGTAAAACTATTTTAATAACAGGTGATTTGCTCGGAGAAGGAGAAAAAGCTATGGTAAATTACTATAAAGGTACGGACACTTTAAAGTGTGATGTATTAAAGGTTTGTCATCATGGAAGTAAGAGTAGCACTACTGATGAATTCTTAGACGCAGTAGACCCAAGTATAGCAATTATTCAAGTAGGTAAAAACAATTATGGGCATCCATCAGAAGTTGTTATTGAAAAGTTATTAAAAAGAGATATAATGGTATTTAGAAATGACGAGAACGGAGCTATAGGCTTAGATATAAATGAAGATAAAATTATAGTTGATAAGATGATAGAAAAGGATTGAAATATGGCATATGGCAAAAAGCAAGAACCCGGATATAGGGACTTCAATACTCAAATCAGTAAAAACAGTCTTAAAAATGTGATTTTTCTATATGGTAAGGAAGACTTTCTTATCAAATGGGCTATTGATAGAATAATTGGTAAGTATATTAATAAAGATTATAAACAGTTAGATGTTGTTAAGCTGGATGGTGATATTGTTAGTGTTGACGAGATTAATATGAATGCTAGCACATATTCTATGTTATCGGATAAAAGAGTTGTGGTTATTAGAAATTATTTACCTTTGTTTAAAAAAAATGTAAAAGATTTTAATGATAAAGAAGAAGAAAAGTTATTTAATATAATAGAAGATTCTAATATTGAAACTATGCTAATATTTTATTTAGACAGTGATAAGAGTGAAGCTTTAACTAAAACTGGCAAAGACTTAGCAAAGAGATCAAACAATTTTCTGTTTGATAAACTTGACGAAAGAGATTTAAGAGGTTTTGTAAAAAAGAGATTTGACAGTTCAGGATTAAATTATAGCAAAAATATAATTGACTATTCAATCGAAGTGTCAGGCTATTTAAACAAAGAAAGTAATTACTATTTAATAGATTTAGCAAATGATATAAACAAAATGATTGAATTATCAGATGAAGGAAATATTACAGAGAAAGAAGTAAATTTATCAGTACTAGGTTCTGATGATACATATATATTCAATTTATTAGATGCAATATGTACAAATGATAAAAAAACAGCGATGAATATAGCCGTTAATAAGATGAAAAATGATGATAATGTGTTCCAAATGCTGAGTTTGATTACATCTCAATTCGAAATAATGTATGATATTCGTGAGATGGAAGAAGACGGAATTCCCACATATAAAATTAGTGAAGATTTAGGAATAAATAAATATAGATTTAATAAGGCTTATATGCAAAGCAAAAAGTTTACTAAAAAAGCACTTAAAGAAGATCTAATTCAACTTTATGATATAGATAGACAGATAAAATCGGGGGAACTCCAAGAAGAACTAGTTTTACCGGTCTTTATTTCTAAAATTTAAAGGGGGATAAATGAAGAAAAACAAACAGTTAATGGCAGATTCTATGATTTTGTTTGTCACTTTAAGTTGGGGCGTTTCATATTATATGATGGACTTATGCTTACAGGAAATGGGTACTTTCACTTTAAATGCATATAGATTTGGCTTTGCATTTATAGTAGCTTATGCATTTCTCAATAAAAAGATGAAAAAAATTTCAAAACCTACAATAATTTATGGTGCAATATTAGGATTAGTACTCACCGTTATGTATATTTCTGCCACAAATGCCGTTAAATATACTACATTGACCAATATTGGCTTTTTAATTGCATTAAGCGTTATAATTACACCTATTCTAGAGTTTTTTGTAAGTAAAATAATGCCCAGTAAAAAATTAATTTCAGCTATACTTGTCTGTTTTATAGGAATTGGACTTATGACTCTAAATGATGATTTTACAATAAACAGAGAAACACTGCTTGGAAATATTTTATGTTTGTTAACAGCTTTTACGTGTTCTATTCAAGTAGTTATGACTGGTAAATTAGTTAGAAGAGAAGATGTAAAGGCTACTCAACTAGGAGTTGTGGTTCTAGGATTTACAGGTCTATATTTTCTAATATTGGCATTTTTATTTGAAACACCCCAATTACCAATCGCAGGAGCAGTGTGGTTTTCTATAATTTTTTTAGCAGTTTTTTGTACAGGAGTAGCGCAGGTAGTGCAAGCTATTGCTCAGCAATATACGTCAGCAACCCATACGAGTTTAATATTTTCACTTGAACCTGTATTTGCTGCGATAGCGGCATATTTACTAGCAGGAGAAATTTTAAGTGGAAGAGGGTACATAGGTGCGGCATTGATGCTGATTAGTATACTTATTGTGGAAACAAATATAGAAAAAATATTCAAGAATAATAAGAAAGTTATTTAAGTGGTTTTAATATAAAGTTATTAATTTAACTATTATTGATATTTACAACAGCTTTTGCTATAATTGAAGTTGTATTTTTATGTTATTAAATAGGAGGGTTTTATGGAGGAAAAATGTTTACAAGGCCAATTCAAGGAATTAGATCCTATATTGGATAAGTACGCGAAGGTACCTGGTAGTTTAATTACTATTTTACAACAGGCACAAGAAATCTATGGTTATTTATCAATAGATGCAATAAACTATATTTCAGCAATCACAGATATTAGAGTTGCAAAAATATATGGTGTTGCAACTTTTTACACACAATTTAGATTAGAGCCTATTGGTGAAAATCTAATAATGCTTTGTCAAGGTACGGCATGTCACGTAAATGGATCAGAATCTATTGAAGAGGCGGTATGTGAATATCTTGGTATACAAGATGGTGAGACTACGGAAGATAACTTCTTTACTATTAACAATGTTGCTTGTCTAGGATGTTGCTCTTTAGCACCAGTAATGATGATAAAGACAGCTGACGGTGATGAAACATATGGTAATCTTACTAAAGTTTCAGTAGTTAAAATTTTAAAAGAAATCAAATCAAGGGCATAGGAGGTAGGATATGAGGATAGTTGTCGGCGAAGGAAGCTGCGGCATTGCTTCTGGTGCTAAAAAAACACAGACAGAAATCGAAAGACTTTTAGCTGCGAGTAATTTGGATGTTAAAACAAATGTAACCGGTTGTGTAGGAACATGTTTCTTAGAACCAATTGTTGATATTTATGATGATGATAACAAGCTTTATAGATATGTAAGAGTTCAACCTAAAATGGTTGAAGAAATAATTAGTGAACATATAATTGGAAACAAACCAGTTGAAAAGTATTTAATAGCAGGTGAAGATGCTAGCTTTATTACTAAGCAAACAAAAATAGTTCTTCGTAACTGCGGTATTATTAATCCTGAAGACATTGAAGAATACATAGCGATAGGTGGTTATGAATCTACTAAAAAAGTATTAAAGGACTTATCACAGGATGAAGTTATAAATGAAGTTAAAAAATCAGGCTTAGGTGGTAGAGGTGGCGCAGGTTTCCCTACATGGTTTAAGTGGAATGCTGCTAAAATTAACAAAGGCCCTGAAAAATACATAGTATGTAATGCTGATGAAGGCGATCCGGGTGCTTTCATGGATAGATCAGTTCTAGAAGGAGATCCACATGCAGTTCTAGAAGGAATGATTATTGGTGGGTTTGCAATGGGCGCTACTGAAGGAATTATATACTGTCGTGCTGAGTATCCGCTCGCTATTAAAAGATTAGAAATAGCTTTAAAACAAGCTAGAGAAAAAGGATATTTAGGAAAGAACATATTCGGATCAGGCATTGATTTTGACATCAGAATCAAAGCAGGTGCGGGTGCGTTTGTTTGCGGCGAAGAAACTGCATTAATTGCATCTTTAGAAGGTGAAAGAGGTATGCCTAGGTTAAAACCTCCATTTCCTGCTCAAAAAGGATACTGGCAAGAACCTACCAATATTAATAATGTAGAAACTTATGCTAATATATCATGGATATTCGAACATGGTGGAGATGAATATGCTAAGTACGGAGTAGAAGGTTCAAGAGGTACTAAGGTATTTGCTTTAGCTGGTAAGATTAAACATGGTGGACTTGTAGAAGTACCTATGGGTTGTACGCTTAGAGATGTAATATTTGATATTGCAGGCGGAATCAAAAATGATAAAGAATTTAAGGGCGTTCAGATGGGTGGACCATCAGGTGGATGTATACCAGCTGAATTAATAGATACACCTATAACATATAAAACCATAACTGAGACAGGAGCAATTATTGGATCAGGTGGTATGGTTGTAATGGACGAAGATACTTGTATGGTTGATATGGCTAGATTCTTCTTAGATTTTACAAGAAAAGAATCATGCGGTAAATGTACATATTGTAGAGTTGGAACTAAGAGAATGCTTGAAATTCTTGAAAGAATTACACAAGGCGAAGGTAAAGATGGCGATATAGAGTTACTGCTTGAATTAGCTGAAAAGATTAAAGCTGGTTCAATGTGTGGTTTAGGCCAAACAGCTCCAAACCCAGTTCTTACTACGATTAAATATTTCAGAAATGAATATGAAGATCATATATACAAGAAAAAATGTACAGCAAGAACTTGCAAGGCGCTTATTACATATACAATTAATGATAACTGTACAGGATGCACATTATGTACAAGAAGTTGCCCAACTGATGCTATAACAGGTACACTTAAAGGACAACATACAATTAATCAAGATTTATGTATACAGTGCGGTAGATGTGAAGAAGTGTGTAACTTCAACGCAATAATAAGAGAATAGAAGGGAAGAAAATATGAAAAAATATAGATTGAATATTGATGGTAAAGAGGTATTCGGACTTCCTGGACAAACTATATTGGAAGTCTGCAGAGAGAATGATGTTTTCATTCCTACTCTTTGCTACGATGAAAGAACTGAAATATATGGTTCATGCGGATTATGTGTAGTAGAAGTAGAAGGCAGCCCTAAACTATTCAAATCATGTGCTACTGAAATTGCACCTAATATGGTAGTAAAAACAGACACTGATAAAGTAATTGAATCTAGAAAAACAAATCTAGAACTTTTACTTTCTGATCACCGTGGTGATTGCCAAGCTCCTTGTACTTTAGCTTGCCCAGCAGGAACTGATTGTCAAGGTTATGTTGGATTAATAGCTAATGGACAATTTGCAGATGCATTAGAACTAATCAAAGATAAGATTCCTTTACCTGCAGCAATAGGTAGAGTTTGCCCACATCCATGTGAAGATAACTGTAGACGTGAACTTATGGACGATTCTATAAGTATCATGGGACTAAAAAGATTTGCAGCAGATTATGATTTAGCTAATGAAGTAAGCTTTGCTCCTGAGATACCAGAAGAAACAGGTAAATCTGTAGCAATAATAGGTGGTGGTCCAATGGGACTTTCGGCTGCTTCATTCTTAAGACAAATGGGACATAGCATTACTATTTTTGAATCAATGCCTAAATTAGGTGGTATGCTTCGATATGGTATTCCTGAATATAGATTACCTAAAGCAGTTTTGGATGAAGAAATTAAATTAATCGAAGAAATGGGAGTTGAAATGATTCCTAATACTAAGATTGGTAAAGACATTTCTTTTGAAACTGTTAGAAGTGATTTTGATGCTGTACTACTTGGTATAGGTGCTTGGATTTCTACTGGTGTAGGATGCTCAGGTGAAGATGCTAAAGGAGTAATAGGCGGTATAGATTTCCTTAGACAAGTAGTTAGAAACGAAGACGTAAAACTCGGTGAAAGAGTTGCTATAGTTGGTGGTGGTAATACGGCAATGGATGCTTGTAGAACTGCTATAAGATTAGGAGCTAAAGAAGTATATAACGTATATAGAAGAACTAAAGATGAAATGCCTGCAGATGCTCTTGAAATTGAAGAAGCATTAGAAGAAGGAGTAATCTTTAAGAATCTAACTAATCCTATGGAATATGTAACTGACGAAAATGGTCACGTATCTAATATTAAACTACAAATTATGGAACTTGGAGAACCTGATGAATCAGGTAGAAGAAGGCCTATACCTGTAGAAGGAAAGACGGAAATTTTAGACGTTGATACAGTAATTCTAGCTATTGGACAAGCTGTAGATTCTTCAGTATTTGATGTTGATAAAACTAGAAAAAATGCAATAGCATATGATGAAAAGACTTATATGACATCTATGCCTGGAGTATTTGCTGGTGGAGATTGCGGTAATGATAAGATTTCTATCGCTATCGAAGCAATGGCTGATGCTAAGAAAGCTTCAGATATAATTGATGCTTACTTAGACGGAGAAGCGGTAGAATACAAAAAACCTTACTATGTTGAGAGAGATGATGTAACAGAAGAGACTTTCGAAGACAGAGAAACTATGTGTAGAGTAAAAAACGGCTTCCAGTTAACTCCTGAAGAAAGAAAAGACAACTTCTCAGAAGTTGTATACAATGCTTATACAGAAGACGAAGCTATGGAAGAAGCATCAAGATGTCTTGAATGTGGATGCCACGATTACCATGAATGCAAACTAGTTGATTATGCTCAAGACTATGATGTAAAACCTGAAAGATTTGGAAAAGAAAAAGTTATACATGAATTTGAAGATGATCATCCGTTTATTGTAAGAGATCCTAATAAATGTGTTTTATGCGGATTATGCGTAAGAGCATGTGATGAAGTAATGGGAATTGGAGCTTTAGGCTTAGTTGAAAGAGGATTTGATACTGTAGTACTTCCTACACTAGGGAAACCTCTTGCAGAATCAGGTTGTATATCATGTGGTCAATGCGTAAGCGTATGTCCGACTGGTGCTCTTCAAGAAAGACAAAGCATAGCTAAAGAGGTGCCTCTAGAAACTAAGGTAGTAGATACTACTTGTTCATTCTGTTCTGTAGGCTGTTCATTAAAGCTTGAATATTATGGTGATATGCTAATCAAAGCCAACCCTGATAAAGAAGGTGTAGTAAACGCTGGAGTATCATGTGGTAAAGGTAAATGGGGGTTTGATGCTGCTGTATTAGAAGGTAAGCTAACAGAACCAATGATTAGAGAAGGCGACAACTTACATGAAACTGATTACTATGATGCTTTCATGACAACTGTTAAGAAATTAGAAGGCATAAGAGCAAGAAATGGTAAGGAAGCTATAGCAGTAGCAATATCTGATAGATATACTAATGAAGAAGCTTATACAATGAAGAAATTTGCGGATGTATTAGGAGCTAAAACCTTCTCATTCAATATGAGAGAAAACCCACTAGAAGATATCTTTGGTTATGACGCTTCACCTAATACTATAGATGAACTACTTTCTACAAATGTTATAGTAGCTCCTGATTTCTTAGCTAATAAGAATCCAGTAATCAGATTAAAGATTAAACAAGCTGTAGAAAAGGGTGCAAAAGCATATATCCTTTATACAGATGAAAAGCCATATAGAATGGATTTCTGCGAAAATATTAAAGTAGACAACAGTCTAGATTCGCTTAAAGAAATAGCTAAAGCATTAACAGAGATAGATAAAACATTTGAAGCTGAAGGCTTTGACGCATTTAAAGCTTCACTAAAGAATGTTAAAGTATCTGATGAAATGAAAGCCGTAGCAGAAACTTATGCAAAAGCTAAGAAAGCTATGTTTGTCTATCAACAAAATATTCTTACAGTAAATGCAGCTAAATTAATTGGTAATATTGCTCTATTATCAGGTCATATAGGTGCACCTAGAGACGGAATATTAATGCTTAGAGCTAAAAACAATTCTCAAGGTCTTGTAGACATAGGCGTAAGAGAAGGAAGCGAAGCACTTGAAGGCGTTAAAGGACTACTAATATTCGGCGAAGATCCTGATATGGATTTAAGCGATTTAGAATTCCTAGCAGTATCTGATATTTACATGACAGATACAGCAGCACAAGCTGACGTAGTTATTCCGGGAACAGGAGCTTGCAGTGTTGATGGTACATTTACTAACACTGAAAGAAGAATGATGGAAGTAACCGCTGCAGTAGATGAAGAAGTAGAATACAGTAACTGGGAAATTCCTGTTGCTATGGCTGCTATTTTAGAAGAAGATTTCGGATTTGAAAATACTGATGACATTTCTATAGAAATGGATGATGTATTAGCACTTTACAAATACGGACAAATTGACGAAATAGTAGGCGGAGTACTAGAACCTATCAGCGTCACATTTGATGCAGTAGAAGATGATGAGCTTACAAATGAGCTTACGACTACTGATTATTTAATGAAGATAATGATAGATAGAATTCCCAAACCAGTAATGGATTAAATTAATTAAAAAATAGCGGCGTAGCATTAGCTACGCTGTTTTTTTTTAGAAAAACTAAGCAATCTTTTTTGGAAAGATTCAGAAAACTATATTAACATCAAATCACACTTCAAATCCAGATAAATATATTAGTATATTAACACGTTATGAGAAAAACGATTGACAAATTATAAATACAGATATATTATGAAAAAGAGTATTATATTATTAATAACGAAACCAATTAATCGGTGTTTTTACGACATTATCAATTGCTTAAAAGTATGCAAGCGACTGATAATAAATTTTTTATAAGTAGTGTGTGTAATTATAAAAAAGTAAATTGACTATTTAACATAAAAATGAATATTTATTAAAATGAAAAATTATTATTATAAAAATAAAGTAAGAAAGGAGGTTTTGATAAGATCAGATTAAGTGCACGTAATTAAATTTGTAAATAAAAGAAAAGGAGATGAAATGAAAAGATTTTTACACGTATTGATTATCTTGATATTAATATTTTCTTTTGGCGTAAACGTTTATGCGGACGATTTTGATAATGCAACATTAGCAGTAGGCACGGCCGAAACAACTGTAGTGCAAACTGATGTAGATTCAGCTCAATTATTAGTATCTGCATTAGCAGATGGTACAGTTAAAACAGATTTACAAACCAGGCTGACTGTAATTCAAGCAGCTATGACAGCAGTATTAAACGCCCAAACAACTGTATTGCAAACTGATGTAGATTCAGCTCAATTATTAGTATCTGCATTAGCAGTTAGCATCCTAGGTAAAACAATTTTACAAGTCAAGCTAGATGTAGTTCAGGAAACTATTAATGTAACAGAAGCACAAACAGCAGTAGGCACGGCCGAAACAACGGTATTGCAAACTGATGTAGATTCAGCTCAATTATTAGTATCTGCATTAGCAGATGGTACAGATAAAACAGTTTTGCAAAATAGGCTGGATGTAGTTCAGGAAACTATTAATGTAACAGAAGCACAAACAGCAGTAGGAAACGCCGAAACAAATCAATCGCAAGTTAATGTAGACGCAGCTCAAATATTAGTAACCAATTTAGCAGATGGTCCAGTAAAAATAGGTTTACAAGCCAGGCTAGATGTAGTTCAAGAAGCTATTAATTTAGTAGATGCAACAGCATTAAAAGACGAGATTGAAAATGCTGCACCTGGAGCGACTATTAAGCTTTCTATGGATATTAATTATGATCAAAGTGTTTTAGGTTCTATCATAATAAATAAGGCGGTCACTTTAGACTGTAACGAATTTAAAATTAAAACGGATCAAGAACTATTTCAAATTACAAGCGCTGGAGCTCTTACTTTAGTTAAAGCACAGATTGAAGCAGTAGGTGAGCTTATAGACACTAATCGTGGTTATTTGACTGTTCAATCTACCTATGGCAATGGCATTAGCTCAACAGATGATGTTTTTGTATATTATAACTATGGTACTATTACAATTGAAAATGGTATATTTAATGTAGATGAAGAGTTTGTATATTATAACTATGGTACTTTAACAATCAAAGATGGTGAATTTACTGTAGATTATGCTTTTGTATATGATAACTATGGTACCATTACAATTGAAGATGGTATATTTAGCGTAAATTATGATTTCGTAGAGGATAACTATGGTACTTTAACAATCAATGATGGTGAATTTAATATACATAATTGCTTAGTATATGAGAACGATGGTACCGTTACAATTGAAAATGGCATATTTAACGTAAATTTTGATTTCATATATTATAACTATGGCATCTTAATTATCAAAGATGGTGCTTATACAGGTGCTTATAGAATTGTAGCTTATACTAGAGACCTTTCAGAAATCTATATTAGTGGAGGAATTTTTGAGAGTGTGAAGAAAAGTCTGTAAATTATCGAAAACCGTGGCCTTCTATGATAGAATTATCAAAGGAGGTCATTTAAAATGGCAAAGAAAAAAGAAGTAACGAAAATCGGACCATTAACAGAAGGTAAAAAAGAAATCATA